>CAIMTB010000631.1 GCA_903844265.1 uncultured Verrucomicrobiota bacterium | reverse complement strand
GGCCTACGAATACGTGCGCTGCCGGGTGCGCTATTTCTGCGATGGCGCGGTGTTCGGCACGCGCGAGTTCGTCGAGGACATCTTCCGCGCTCATCGGGGAAGATATGGCGCGAAACGAACCACCGGCGCCCGGAAGATGAAAGGCCTTGAGGACGTCCCTCTCTTCGTCCTCCGCGACCTGCAGCTCAACCTGTTCGGTTAGTGCCTCCGCTCCCTCTTCATCCGTTCCCTTCCGAGAATCTGGGATGCGCCCAACGGATGCCTCGGTTCCAATCCCCGCCTTCCGTGCTTCTCATCGGCTCCCTGTCGGCGCCGCGCGCCGAGCCAGAAATTGCTTCCAAAGGCCCGACTCCACATACACCTCCACGAAAAACCTCGGCCGCAGTTCGAACATCCCCGCCTGGATCCACGCCCCACCCGACTTTTCCTCGAGATCCGACCGGAGTTTCGACGCCACCACCAACACGGCGCCCGTCGGTTTCACGGGCATTTCCGAGCCCCATCCCACCCGGCTGAAATCCCTCAAATACCAAGGCAAAGGCCAGTAGTTGTCGTCCGGCGCCACGACCTCGATCGGCATCGACCGGCCCTCCGCGTGGACGGCAGCCAGATCGCGCACCTGCTCGAGCAGGTTGAAGATGTCCTGCGATGTGTGTCCGTAAACGTGGGGGTTCCGGAAATCCGCTGCGAATTCCCCACTGGCTCGCCGCGACTCCAAGCCCAGGTGCACCACCGACCCCAGGACTACAAATGCAATCGTGGCACGCGACGCCAGGCCCCGCGCGTGCTCCCACAGAACGCCGAGCCCAAGTCCTGCGAGCAGGATCAGTCCATGATGAAAGCCGAGCAGACACCAGGGCGTCTTGTACGGCAGCACGGCGTACACCGCGGCCAGGGATAGGCTGAACCCGGTGAGGAACCGCGCCACTTCCCCGCGGGTCGCCGTCGCAACGCCCCCACGCCACCCCGCCACCATCCCGACCATCGCGAACACCAGGATCTCCAATTCGGACCACACCGGGCCGCCGGGGTATCGGAACCACACGAGTCGCTGGAAATAAAAATACCAGGGATGCACATGCGGCGTCGCGCCCCCTGCCCTTTGGAACCACACGAGGTAGGTCTTGAGCGCGTCCAGGGCCCCACCGGGGTTCGAGAAGAACGAGGTGAAAAAAAGCAGCGCCACCACGGACGCCACGCCGAGCAGGAGCAGGACGTGGCTCCACGGGGTTCGGGCAACGCCCCTCAACAGGTTCCCCAGGCTCGTCAAGGCGCCACCAGGCCTTGTCTCCGCCGCGTTCGTGGCCGTGATTTCCCCACCCCTCGGCCCCAACACCGACAGCATCAACCCGCAGGCGGTCGCACCAAGCGTGAACACAAAGGTCTCCTTGGTCGCATACATGAGCGCCAGCGCGGCACCGGTCATCGCCGCCCAACCCGCGCCCGGCCGGATCCGGTATCGCCACAATCCCGCCAGGAACACCGCACTGAAAAAGACCAGCAACAGCTCGTGGATGTAGTACCGGCTGAAATAAACGAACGCCGGCGACACCGCGGTGAGCAGGCCCGCGAAAAGGATGCCGCTGCGCCCAAGCCCGCCCACCGCGATCAACGGCACGAGAATCAGCAGGACCCCAAACGCCAGGGGCACCGAACGCATCGACACCTCGTCGGGTTGGGCCGCTTGAAAACGAGCCGCAACCGCGAGCACCGGGAGCGAAAGATAATACAGGGTTGGCCCGTGATATTCGTGGGGATCGTAGCGGTACTCGCCTTCGCTCCAGAGCTTGCGCAGCTTGAAGGCATTGATTGCCTCGTCGTTGTGCAGCGGCCGAAAAGAAAGATCGCCGCAGCGCAGGAAAAGCGCCGCGACGATCACGCCGGAGAACAGGAGCCAGAAAGCGGCCCGCTGTTTCATGGCTGTTTCAATCTCTCAGGACATCACTTGGCCGGCTCGCCGTGGACTTCGATCTCCTGCCAGCAGTTCAACGCTGTCAGGCTGGTGCCCTTGCTGTACCCGCGGACATAGCGGCCCTTGGCACCCTTGCCGTCCACAATCTTGCCCCACTTGGTCTCGAAATATTCCTTGTCCGTGCCCGCACCCAACTTCGACGAATCGTCGCGGTCGTTGTTGTACAGGGTTGTCACGTCCTTCTTGAACTCGGGATCGTCCGATACCTGCACGATCACGTCGCGGGTGATCTGGATGTAACGATGGTCGTGCCACAGGGCGACGGCATAGATGACGTGCTGGGCCCCGAGGTCCACCTGGATCCACTGGCTGCCGCTGCGCATCTCGATGGCATCAGAGTCAAAGGCTTCCTTCTTGCCATCGGTCAACTGCGAGAGTTCTCCAGTGAAAGGCTTCACGCTGCTGGTCACCAGCTTGCCCGCCGACACGTTCTTCGCACCCTCGGGAGCCATGAACGGTGCCGGGTCTTCCTTCGGCGGCGGCTCGATGTTCGGTCCCGACGGCAAATCCTCGGGCGTACCGCGCAGGGTCGGCTCGGGAAGCTTGATCGACAGGGGCTTCAACGCCTTGCCGTCCGCCGCTCGCGCGGTGGTCGGGGTCGCGGACATCAAAATTGCCAGGACAACGGTCGCGACGCCGAGCGCCGCGCTGATGCGCAGGGATTGCACGAGGCCTTGCTTCATAGATGGGTCAGTCTTCGATCGGTTCACAACTCTCAGACGGCGATTCCGCCGCCGGCCTTCGATTCGACCCGACCCGGGCCCGACCCACAAGTCCCGAAAACGATTGAACCTTTCCTCGCCTCGCGACACTTCGCCACCCTCCCCGCATCCACCGAGGTCCTACGCGAACGCGCCCGACTCCTGGCGGAACTGGGCGCCACCGCCGCCTCCGAATCCCGGCCGAACACTCCCCCCACCCGCCAACACCCCGCGCCCGCAGCCCCCGCCGGACAACGCCGATCCTCCCTTGAACCCCGGGAGTGGACCGCCTGAGGACCGCGATCAAACCCACGCCCCCGATGAACACCCCAACTCCCCCGCGCCCTGCCTGGCGTTTCCTCCGCCGCCTCGCCCTCGCCCTTGCCACCTACGTGGTCCTCATCGCCCTCGGCTATGGCGTCGAGAACCTCCGCGGCTGGCTCGAGTGGCGCTCCGAGCGTGACCGGGTCATCGCCTCCGGCGCCTCCCTGGAATGGGAGCACTTCATCCCGCCGCGCATCCCCGACGACGCCAACTTCGCCCAGATCCCCCTGCTCCGTCCGTTGCTGGAATACGACACCACTCTGAACGACACGCATTGGCGCGACACCAACGGCTTCCATCGTTGCATGAGGATGTTCAACTACTACCCCGGCTGGCGGAGCAAGGGCCCGAACCACGAACCCCTCATCCCAGCATTCATGACCGCACTTCCCGAGGACCCCGGAACGCACCAACCGTTGAAATACCAACGCGACACCACGGTCGGGTTCCGCCTCTGGTGTGTGGGCGAGGACGGCATCGACAACTCCGGAGCCTCTCCGGAGACCGCCTCGGACACCCGGGCCGAGATCGACGGAAACAGCCGGGTGCTCTCCGGCGACTGGGTCTGGAGGATCCCAGCGGCCGAGCGATGAGACGCATGCGCGACCTGGCTCCCTATGAACCGAGCAAGGTCGACTGCGCCTCCGGTCTGGAGCAAGTGCGGTGGCTTGCCACCGCTTTTCCCGCCGGTAAGTCGCCTGGCCGCTGGCTCCGCGTCGCACGCTCCAAAGCGGCAGCAAGCTGCCGCACCAAAATGGATCCCGCCCTTCCGCCGACATCCGCTGAACACTGTCTTGCATCCAGCAGGACATCGCCGCAATTTGTGCTCACAATCCCGTCTCGGTTTCTGACCCTCGCAAAGCCCGCACCGACCATGAAAACGTCGCACCCGACTCTGACCTCGAACCCGGCTCGTCGCGGATTCACGCTCATCGAATTGCTCGTCGTCATCGCGATCATCGCCATCCTCGCGTCGATGCTGCTCCCTGCATTGGCCAAGGCGAAGACCAAGGCCCAGGGCATCCTATGCATGAGCAACACCAAGCAGCTGACCCTCGGGTGGCGCATGTACACGGACGACAACAACGAAAACCTCCCCGGGGCCTACGCGGCCAAGGGCGGGGGGCATGAGAAGTTTGCCTGGTGCTTCGGGGATCTCGACTTCAGCGGGGCAAACAAGTCGAACTTCGATCCGCAGGAAGACCTCGCCAAGACGAGCATCGCCCCGTACGTCGGCAACAGCTTCGGCGTGTTCAGATGCCCGGCTGACAAGTCATCGGTCAAGGTGACCGCCGCCGGCCAATATCAGGGCCAGCGCGTCCAGCGGGTCCGCAGTGTCTCGATGAACTGCTGGGTCGGCGGCAACATCGAAGACGTCATCGCCGGAGCGGTCTCCTGGTGGCAGGTCCCGGCCAACATGATGGTTTACCGCAAGAGCACCGACTTCTCCGCCCCGGGTCCGTCCTCAACCTTCGTGCTCCTCGACGAGCGCGAGGACAGCATCAATGACCCGTTCTGGTGCGTGTCCATGGAAGGCTACCCGAACCAGGCACAGACCAAGATCATCGATTACCCCGCGAGCTACCACAACGGCGCGGCCGGCCTCTCCTTCGCGGATGGCCATTCTGAGGTCCATAAATGGGTGGACGGCCGAACCCGGCCAGTTCTCAAGCCCAACGGCCAGATCCCCCTCAACGTCTCGTCCCCGAACAACCGTGACTGCGTGTGGCTGCAGGAACACACCACCCGCCTGCGTTGAGGCTGGGACACCCCCCTCGCCCGCATCCCCCGCAGGACCCGATTCCCCACATCCAAGGTCCCGGTCTCGCCTGATTTGCAAAACAGCGACTCCCCCTTACGGTGCCCCCCATGGCGGAACCCCATGGACCAAGGGCCGACGACTCACCGGACGATTCCAACACCCACCCCACCGGCTCGGGCCCCGGTCTTCCGCCCCTCGACGACCTGCTCTCCCGTGAGCAACTGGACAAGCTCTCCACGCTTCAGCTTCTCGACCTGATCGCCGGCAAAATCCCGCGCCGCAATTCCGCACTCATCGACCTCGTCTATCTCCGAGACCGCATCAACGGCCTTGAGGAGATGAACGACCAGGCCCGTCAGGCCCTCGAGAAATACGAGGAAATCGTCGAGAAGCTCCGCTCGCCCGCTTTCCGGGTCGGCACGTTCCTCGGCCCCGTGGCCCCCGATCGCGCCATGGTCTGCGTGGGTGGCGTGGACTACGTCTGCCGTGTCGATCCCGCCGTCCCCGTCGCCGGATTGCAACTCGGCCAGCGCGTCCTCTGCAACGAAGCCTTCGCCCTGGTGCAGGGCCTCGGCTTCGACCGCAGCGGCCCGATCGTTCGCATCGACGAACTGCTCTCCGACGGACGCCTCCGACTCGGCAACGAAACCAGCCTCTCACCCATCGTCGTCATCCGTTCCGCATTGCTCGCGAAGGAGAAACTGAAGCCCGGCCTCGAGGTCCGCCTTGACCCCAACCAGCGCGTCGCCCTCGAAGTCCTCGGCACCGGTCGCCGCGTCGAACGTGCCCTGGAACGTGTCGAGGAACTTCCCTGGTCCGCGATCGGCGGCCAGGACGAAGCCGTCCAGGCCATCCGCGACACGATCGAGATGCCCTTGCTGCATCGCGACCTCTTCAAGCGCTTCGATCACACGGTCCCCAAGGGCTTCCTCCTCCACGGCCCGCCCGGCTGCGGCAAGACACTGCTCGGCAAAGCCACCGCGTGGAACCTCCGCCGACAGATCCACGAAGCCACGGGCGTCGAACGCCCCGAATTCTTCCTCCACGTCAAAGGCCCCGAGATCCTCAACATGTGGGTCGGCGAATCCGAACGCCAGGTCCGTGACCTCTTCACCCAATGCCGCGAACGCGCCACCGACGGACAACTCGCGTTCCTTTTCATCGACGAAGCCGAAAGCATCCTCGGCGTCCGTCGAGGCGGTCGTGGCAACAGCATCCTTTCCACGCTCGTCCCCATGTTCTGCACCGAGATGGACGGCCTCGAAGCCCTCGCCAATGTCGTCGTCATCCTCGCCTCCAACCGCGCCGACCTCATCGATCCCGCCATTCTCCGCCCCGGCCGCATCGACCGGAAAATCCGCGTGCGCCGTCCCGACCTCGAAGGGGCGCGTCGAATCTACGAGATCTACCTGCCCGACACTTTGCCGCTCGCCGAACCTCGGGAAGAACTGGCCCAGGCCGTGGCCAATGCACATTTCGCGAAAACCGCGGAAAACGAGTTCCTCGAGGTCACGTTCCGCAGCGGACGCCGTGAGGTGATGCACCGTGGCGACCTCGCCAGCGGCGCGATCATCGCCGCCGTCGTCGAACGCGCCAAGAGCCTCGCCATCCGCAACGCGATCGCCTCCCGCGAACCCGGACAACTCAACCGCACCAACCTCCTCGATGCGCTCCAACTCGAGCACTCCGAGAACGATCTGTTCCCGTCCAACGACCTCACTGAGGACTGGCTCAAACTCACCGACTTCGATCCCGAGAATGTGGTCCGCCTGGGCCCCGTCCGTCCGCGTCGATCCGATCGGGGCGGCATTGTATGAGGAGTGTGTTCGGCCTGGAGACCGAGTTCGGCATCGCGCGCGGAAACCAACCCGACCTCGATGTCGTGGCCGAATCCATCGCGCTGGTTCGCAGCGCCACCGAACCCGGCGTGCTCATGCGCTGGGATTACGCCGCCGAAAACCCGCACCGCGACATGCGCGGATTCGACGTCGACGAGCTTCGCCAGGACACCGACGAAGCGCGATATTTCGCGCAGGACGCCCGTCGCGAACTGAGCTTCGCAGAGATCAAGTCCGACCTCGTCTTCGCCAACGGCGCCCGTTTCTACAACGACCACGCGCATCCCGAATACTGCACGCCGGAATGCGCCCAATTCACGGACCTCGTGCTCCACGACCGCGCCGGTGAACGGATCGTGATGGCCTGCGCCGCCGCTCTCTCCCGACAACGCGGCGAGACCGTCCGCCTCTACAAGAACAATACGGACTTCGACGGGCATTCCTACGGTTGCCACGAGAATTACCTCATCCCGCGCGCCATCGAGTGGTCAGCTCTCGCCCATGCCGTCCAAGCCTTCCTCGTCACGCGACAGGTCTTCACCGGGGCGGGCAAATTCGCGATCGAGGAGGAGGACCACCTTGTCGGCCCGGGGTTCCAAATCTCGCAACGCGCCGATTTCTTCAGCGAATTGCAGGGCGTCGATACCATGCAGCGGCGCCCGCTCATCAACACCCGCGACGAACCCCACGCCGATCCACGCTTGTGGCGGCGATTCCACGTCATCCTCGGCGATGCGAACATGTCCCCGTTCGCGACCTGGCTGAAGGTCGGCACCACCGCGCTGGTACTCGAGGCGATCGTCGAAAACCCCCAGGCCGCTTGGCCGCGTCTGGCCGATCCTTTGGCCGCACTGCGACACATCTCGCGCGATGCCTCGTGGAAATGGGAGGTGCGCACCCCGAACGGCCGCACCTCCGACGCACTCCGGATCCAACGCGATTACCTCGGGCATGTCGTGAAACTATGCGACCTCTCCTCTCCCGATCGCGCGGATCTCGTCCGTGCCTGGCGCGAAATCCTGGACGCGCTGGCCGGCGATCCAACGCAGTGTCGCGACCGTCTCGACTGGGTCGCAAAACTCGCACTCCTCCGCGAATTCCAGGCCGCGGAGAACATTGCCAACGACGATCCATGGCTGCGCTCCCTCGACCTCGAGTACCACCGGCTCGACCCCGTGGAGGGCTTGTATTTCGGGCTCGAGCAGGCCGGAGCGATGCGCGGTGTTCCAGACCCGGCAGCCGTCGAACGCGCGGTTCATGAACCCCCGTCGGACACGCGTGCCGCGATCCGCGGCGGTTGCGTCGCGAAGTTCCGGCCCTCCGTGATTTCGGCCCAATGGGATCACGTCACCCTCGCCACCAGCACAGGCCCTCACCGCATCGATCTCACCCGACTCTTCGATGCCGCCACCATCGAACAAGCCCGCCGCCGACTCGCCTCCGCGCAAACCCCCGACGACTTGCGATTTCCAGCTTCGGGAAAACACTGACCGTGGTCATCGTCCCTCCCATCCAACCAGCCTATGCCCGACCCAACCCAAAAAGTGCGCCAACCGCTACCGGCCCCAGCGGGAGGAGGCGGCGACGGTCCGAAGCCGCTCCAGGTCGACAAGCCCAACACCGAGGAACTCCTCAAACGTATGCGCAAGGTCGACCCCGACCAGGCGAAGCGATACCGCCAAAGGACGGGGGAGTAGGAGTGTCGAGACGACAGTCCCCATCCCCAAGACCCCACGTGTCCCCTCCCCCTACCATCGCCGGCGATTTCTTTGCGCTGCTCGCGCAACACCGGATCTCTCCACCGCACGTGCACGCCTCAGCGGCTCCCGTCGAAACGCAGGCTACAACCGTCTTCGCCTTTCACTTCGCGGACGGAGTGTTCGTCGCGGGCGACCGCCGCGCCACGGCAGGCAACGTGATCGTCACAGAGACCGTCGAGAAGGTCATCGAACTCGACAGCACCTCGTTGCTCGCCATCGCCGGGGTCCCCGCCACGGCCTTCGAGATGGCGCGCGCCCTGCAAACGTCCTTCGAGTATTACAGACGTAGTCAATTGCAGGCCCTCAGCCTGCCCGCCAAGGTCCGGGCCCTGTCCCGGGCTCTGCGGGACAATCTCGGGCTCACCCTGCAGGGCGTCGGCGTGGTGGCCCCGCTGTTCGTGGGACTCGACAACACCGCGCTCCCGGCGCGGCCACAGATCTATTTCTATGATCCGCTCGGCGCACAGTTCGAGGCGGCGGATTTCAGCGCATCGGGCTCCGGATCGACGACGGTGCGGAGCATCCTGGCATTCCAGCAGCGGTTCGGTTCGCCGACGCCCGCGCGAATGACGTTGCGGGAGGCAACGCGGTTCGCGCTGCAGACGTTGATGGTCGCCGCGGAATTCGACTCCGCAACCGGCGGCGTCGCCCCGGAATCCGCCCGCTTTGCCACGCTGAAATGGCTCGGCCAGGACGGCATCCGCACCCTCACGGTCACCGAGCAGGCGGAGGCCTTGTCATGACTGAGGAACCTTATCGTTGGCTCGAGGCGATGGGGAATCGCCGCGAGTACGTCCTGAACCAGGTCAAGGGCGGTTCGCCGGTGTTTGCGGTCTCGCTCGAGGCGGGGGTGCTGCTGCTTGGCGTCGGTTCGGGGCAAAGCAAGGTCTTCGAGATCTTCGACCGCCATGCGCTCGCGGGCCTCGGACATCCCGCGGACCTTGAGCGCGTTCGGCAGATGTTGATCGATGCCGCGCATCTGGAGGCGTTCACGCGTGCGCCTGAGGATGTCACTCTGCGCCGCCTGGTCAGCTTCAACTTGAGCCCGCAGATCAAAACCGTATTCGAACAACTCTTCGCGCCGCCATTCCTCGTCCGACTGCTGCTCTCCGAACTCGGGGCCACGCGCGACCGCGACTCACTCATCAAGGTCCAATTCGACGGCACGTATTCCCTGGCAGCCAGGGGCCTCGCGGTCGTCGCTGCCGATCCCGCAGACGAGGCCGCCGTCGAGGACTGGCTGACCCGACATCTGCCGGCCACAACCGAGCCGGGCCTGGCGATCGACACATTGCTTCTCGCCTGGCGGCATCTCGCTCATGGGGACGAGCTGCCCGAAGGAGAGTTGCCGACGGCGAAACCCGACCTCGCCGGTCTGGAAATCGAGGCCGCGTTGCTTCGTCGTTCCACGATGCGCGTGGCCCGATTCGAGACTATTCCGGCCCGATGAACCGCATCGTCGGACTCGAGACCGAGTACGGTTGTTTGTCCGACGACCCGCTTGGACCCGCGGCCGCGGTGGGCGCGGTGCGGAACTGGATCTTCGAGGGACGCCGTCATGGCTTGCCCGACGTGTGTCAACGGGACTGGGATGAGCCGGCCGGCAATGGGGGATTCCTGTTCAACGGCGGCCGTGCCTACGTGGACATGGGTCATCTCGAAATCTGCACTCCGGAGTGCCTGAGCCTTCGCGACCTGATCGTTTACGATCGTGCGGGCGACGCACTGATCAACGTGGCGATGCAGGCCCTCGGGCTCGACGGGCGCGCCGGCTTTGTCCGGAACAACATCGACCACTACTCGGGCGCGACCTTCGGATGCCACGAAAACTACCTCGTGCGCCGCAAAGCGCCACTCGCCGAGGCCAATGTCCTCTCGCTGATTGTCTTTCTCACGCTCCGTGTGCTCTACACCGGCGCGGGCCGGGTCGGTGCCTCGCTGGGCGCCGAAAACCGCGGCGACCTCCAGTCCGACCAGGCGAATCCCCACTTCCAGATCAGCCAGCGAGCGGATTACATCAACAACGACCTCTTCGAGTGGGTCCAGTTCAACCGCGCCATCATCAATACGCGGGACGAACCGCTCGCCGATCCACGCCGCTACCGGCGACTCCATCTCCTGCATGGCGACACCAGCGTGCTCCCGTTCACACTCGGCCTGAAGATCGGCACCACTTCCCTCATGCTCGATCTCCTCGAGATCAATCATCTTCCCCCGGTCTGCCTCGCCGACGCGGTCCACACCTTCCGTCGCCTCTCCCACCAGACCACAGGTCCGTGGCGGGTCGAACTTGCCACCGGCGAGACCTGCGACGCTCTCGAACTCCTCGGGCGTTACCATGCCGCCGCCGCCGCCGAATTTGCGGGTCGCGATGAGGAAACCGACACCGTCCTGCGATTCTGGAAGGAAACCCTTTCCCAGCTCGCGGCCGATCCCGCGTCGCTTTGCGGCCGGATCGATTGGATCACGAAACAAACGATCTTCAGCCAATTTGTGGAAAGAGAAGGCCTCTCCTGGGACGATCCCTGGCTGCGTTCGCAGGACCTCGAGTTTCACCACATCCACCCCGCGCGCTCCCTCGGCCTCGCTCTCGATCAGACGCCGCCTCCGTGGAATTTCAACCCCGAGCATGTGGACTCGGCTTGCCGCCTGCCGCCGGTCGATACCCGGGCTGCCGCGCGTTCCGCGCTGATGCACGTCGCGGCCAAACACGATCGGAAGCATTACTTCGTGGACTGGGAAATCTTCGACCTCGAGGGACACGCCACGCTTCACCTCCTCAACCCCTTTGATCCGTCACCTCCCGAACTCGTGAAGGCCGTCCCTTCCCTGGGTGAAGCCCTTCGGGGAAGTCAATCACCGCCAGGATCAACACCCTGACCCGGCGGTAGCGCAGGACACGATGGACACGCTCCGTCCCGACTGCAGGCTCGGCCGCCTGCACCACGAATGCGTGAACGCAAGGAGCGCCGTTCCGCTGCCGCCCCAGAATCAGTGCTTCCCGGCGTCCGATGTCCGCGCCGGCGGCGGCGTCTCGAGGTTGAACTTCAACAAGGTCGAACCCTCGCGCTGCCGAACCGTGGCCAGCGCCTTGTTGTAATCCGTGTAGGCGCGGGTTTCGTCGAAGCGTGCCTGGGTGAGATCACGCTGGATCCGCAGGACCTCGAAGCTGGTGCTCTTGCCGTTCGCGAGTTTCTTCTCCTCCGCCGACAACGCTTCCTCGGCGAACTGCCGCGCGGCGCGGGTCGCCCCCACGCGCTGGAACGACGACTGCGCCTGCTGGATCGCATCACTGACACCGACCATCACCTGCTGCCGGAACTGACGCAGGCGAAGTTCCGCCTGGGCGCGCTCGTCCTTGCTCACGCGATGCGTCTCGCGGGCCCTGCGGTTGCTCAACGGGAACGTCAGCACCGCACCATAGGTGTGGCGCGGAGCGGATCCGTCGCTCACCTGTCCCATGGCGTCGCTGAACTCCGAGCCCGAGCCCTGCCAGCCCACGGAACCGAACACGTCGAGCTGCGGGAACATCTGGTTGCGCGTGAATTTCGTGATCAGATCACGACGCTCGAGATCGGTCACCAGCGCATGCAGGTCCGGCCGCAGCTGAAACGCCTGGTCCCAGGCGCGCTGGGTGTCGAGATCCTCGGGAAGTGCCTCGAGCTTTTCCTGCGGCACAATCGTGACCGGATGCCATTTCTCATAATCGTCGCTGAGCAGGGCCTTGAGGACGTTCTGGCCGAAGTCGACGGAACGCCGGGCCTCGATGAGCGCGGCCTCGTTGGCAGCCATCTGGGCCTGGGCCTGGCGCTCGTCGAGTTGCGCCATGGTGCCGACTTCCACCTTCTTCTTGTTTTCCTCGTAAAGCCGCTTCGCGAGCTGCAGCGCAATCTCCGCGCTCTTCACGTTTTCACGGGAGGCAATCAAATCGTAATACGCCTGCTCGACGCTGCTCACCGTGTTGATGATCCGCATCCGCAGGTTCAGGTCCGCCACCTTCAGATCCTTGGTCTTCAGCCTCAGGCTCAGGCGCGTTCCATCGATCCAGAAATTCTTGAGCAACGGCTGCCGCAACTCGCCGACCAGGAATTGTGCGCGGGAGTTCTCGAAGGCGTCGCGGATCACAATCTGGTTCGTGCCGATCGTGAGGAACCGCGGCGCGTTGCCATAGGTGTTGGCGGCAAAGCTAGACAGGCTGTAGCTCATGCCCGTCGGCAACACCCCGGACAACGAACCCGACAGCGCATCCGAATCGGTCACGCTCCCCAGATACGGCCGCTGCTGCGCATCGAGGCCGCCGGGATCCTGGTTGAAATCGTGGCTCGTCCGAAGCGACATGACGGGGTCGTAGTCGCCGTACACCATCCGCCGGTTCGACTCCGCGATCAGCGGGTTGATCCGCTCGATCTGGATGTCGAGGTTGTGCTCCAGGGCAATCGAGATCGACTCCGCCAGGGTCATCGACCTCACATTCTCGGCGGCAACAACGCCGCCCCCCGAAACCGCAGCCACACCCGCGGCCGCCGCGACAACTCTCAACATCGACTTCAAGCGCATGGGACGGGCAGCCTGTTCAATCCCCCTTGATTCGTCAAATGCCGTGCTGCCCTCTCCATGAACCACGCACGATCGGATGCGATTCCGATATGGAGTGCGGTGGCTTTCCACCGCT
>CAIMTB010000630.1 GCA_903844265.1 uncultured Verrucomicrobiota bacterium | reverse complement strand
GTGCAGGATTGGTTCATCCGCTATCAACTCCAGTCCGTCCAGGGCGTCGCCGAGGTGGCCAGCATCGGCGGCTTCGTAAAGCAGTATCAGATCGAGGTCAGCTCCGCGAAGATGCGCTCGGTCGGGGCATCCCTCAAGCAGGTCATGGACGCCGTCGCCGCGAACAACGTCAACGTCGGCGGCAAGGTCGTCGAGGAAAACGGCATGGAGTTCGTCCTGCGCGGCGTGGGCCTCGTGAAATCCATCGGCGATCTCGAGGAGATTGTGGTGATGGAGAAGGAAGGTACCCCAGTCTATCTCCGCGACCTCGCCACCATCCAGATCGGCGGTGACTTCCGCCGGGGCGCACTCGACATCAACGGCCATGAGACGGTGGGCGGCATCGTGGTCATGAGGACCGGCGACAACGCCATGGAGGTGATCCGCCGGGTGAAGGAAAAAGTCGCCCAACTCGAGGCAAGCCTCCCCCCAGGCGTCAAGATCCGCTCGTTCTATGACCGCAGCGATCTCATCGACCGCACCATCGACACGCTCAAGCACGCCCTGATCGAGGAGGTCCTGCTCGTCACGCTCGCCCACATCCTGTTCCTGTTCCACTTCCGCAGCATCCTGATCGTCACCATTCCCCTGCCGGCATCGATCCTGATCTCGTTCATCCTGATGCAGCGGTTCGGCATCAGCTCGAACATCATGTCCCTCGCCGGCATCGCCATCGCCATCGGCGTGCTCGTCGACGCGGGAATCGTGATGACCGAAAATGTGATCCGACACTGCGAACGCGCGGAGGAGGAGAAGGCCCAGCGCCTCGCCACCGAGGCCGGATCGACCCACCCCGCGCACGGCGCCTCGGTCCGACTGACAGCCCGTGAAACCTTCGACGCCACGCTCGAGGCGGCCACGATTGTCGGCCGGCCTATCTTCTTCGCCATGGCGATCATCATCCTCGCCTTTGTCCCGGTGTTCGTGCTGACAGGCCAGGAAGGGAAGCTCTTCCACCCCCTGGCGTTCACCAAGACCTTTGCCTGCGTCGGCGCCACGCTGCTCGCCGTGACGGCCGTGCCCGTCCTTTGCTCCCTGCTGGTCCGCGGCCCCTTCCACCGCGAGGAGGACAACTGGATCATGAAGGTCCTGCTCGCCATCTATGATCCCGTCCTCAATTGGTCGCTGAGACACCGCGTCGTCGTCCTCGCCTTCGCCGCAACACTCCTCCTGAGCGCGGTGACGATCGCCTTCGGCCTGCCCCGTGCCTGGATCAGCGACGGCTTCAAGGCAAGGTATCCCGCAGTCGCCAGGCTCGTCACCGGAATAGGCAGTGAGTTCATGCCGACGCTCGAGGAAGGATCCCTTCTCTACATGCCGGTCCTGCTCCCCAGCACGTCTCTCACCGAGGTGAAACGGATCATGGCCTGGCAGGACAAAACCATCAGCCTGTTCCCGGAGGTCGCATCCGTCGCAGGCAAACTGGGGCGTGCCGAGACCGCAACCGACCCCGCCCCCATCGAGATGATCGAGACCACAATCATGCTCAAACCCCACACCCAGTGGCGCCAGGGCATGACGAAGTCCGAACTCGTCGCCAAACTTACCGCAGCCATGACCCTCATCCCGGGCTATGTCCCGGGCTTCCTCCAGCCCATCGAGAACCGGATCCTGATGATCAGCACCGGCATCCGCGCCCAGGTCGGCGTGAAGGTCCTCGGCGACAACCTCGACGCACTCCAGCGCAAGGCCTTCGAGATCGAGCGCATCGTGAGTTCCGTACCCGGCGCAACCGGCGTCGCCCCATCCCGGGTCCAGGCCAAACCCTACATCGAGATAGAAATCGACCGCCGAGCCATCGGCCGCTACGGACTCAGCGCCCGCGACGTCCTGGAAGTGGTCGAGGCCGGCATGGGAGGCGCCAACGTCGCCACCACGATCGAAGGCCGTGAACGCTTCCCCATCCAGGTCCGCCTCGAACGCCGGGAACGCGACGATCCCGAACGACTCCGAGACGTCCTCGTCAGCACGATGTCCGGCAGGAAGATACCGATGGGCCAGCTCACCACGATCCGACGCGTGATCGGACCCTCGGAAATAGCGAGCGAGAACGGCCGGTTGCGCCTGTTCGTCCAGGCCAACGTGCAGGACCGCGACCTCGGCAGCTTCGTCAATGAAATCAAGGATCGCGTCGCCCGCGAGATCGTCCTGGAACCCGGGATGACGGTTGAATACAGCGGCCAGTACGAAAACCTCCTCCACGCCAGCGAGACGTTGAAGATCATCTTCCCCATGGTCCTCCTCGTCATCTTCCTGCTCCTCTACATGGTCTATCACTCGGCCAAGGAGGCGGCCCATGTCCTGCTCGCCGTGCCCTTCGCGCTCAGCGGATCGGTGTTTCTACAGTATCTCCTCGGCTATAACTTCAGCGTCGCCGTCTGGGTCGGCTATATTTCCCTATTCGGCATCGCGATCCAGACCGGCGTGGTCATGGTCGTCTATCTCGAGGAGATGGTGGCCAAAAAACGAGCCCAACGCGGATCCGCCTTCTCCCGCGAAGACCTCATCCAGGCCGTGAAGGACGGAGCCCGACTCCGGCTCCGGCCCAAGGTCATGACGGTGGCCACCACCATCGCCAGCCTCCTGCCCATCATGTGGAGCGACAAGACAGGCGCAGAGGTGATGAAGCCGCTGGCCACCCCCGTCATCGGCGGCTCCATCAGCAGCCTCATCCACATCCTGATCGTGACTCCGGTGATCTTTGCCTGGCTGCGGGAACGGGAACTCAGTCGTGAGGAATCCGAAGCTCATCCAGCGTCGCCCGCAACCACGCCAGGGATCCCTCGATGACCGTTCCGTCACATTCGATGCTCAGGTTACCCGCCCAATCCGCGTCCCGCAGCATCGTCAGGCAGGCCCGTATGTTCTCCGCGTTCACACCTTCGCCTATGGCGCACTGGCTGAGTGCGATCCCCGTGGCCCCACCCCGCAGGGACTCCGCAAGGGCCCTCGACACGTCCTTGACGTGCACGTGACTCGTCCGGTCCAGGAACCTGCGCAGAAACTCAACCGGGTCACGGCCCGCGATGAATGTGTTGCCGGTGTCCATGTTCATCCGAAGACACGGGCTGTCCACAAAGGCAAGCATCTCGGCCATGGCGTCCGGGTTGGTGGTGAAGAATCCATGCGGCTCGATGTTCACCACCACGTCGTGCGCCTCGGCGACGCGCAGGATCTGCTGATAGCTGCGCTTCATCAGCGCCATCGCCTCACGGTGGTCCAATCCCTCCGGCGCATGCAGGCCGTCCGTCGTATCCACGAAATGACACCCCACCTGCGCCGCCCAGGCGATCGACTTCAACACGTACGGCACACCCCGGATGGGGCCATCCTCACCGCTGAGGGGGTACGCCGCGTCCACCTGGGAGAACCGCACTTCGTGCTTGTCCATGCGCCGCCGCAATAGCACCGGATCCTCGTAGAGCGCGACGTGCGGCTGGTACCCGAGGCCGTGGATCCAACTGACGCCGTCGATCAGACCGCACTCGATCTGGTGGATGCCGTTGCGCTGGGCCCAGTCGAGGCACTTGTCGAAGGACCAGTAGAAGCCGTTGAAGGCATCGGTGTGAAAGCCAAGGGTCATCATAGGTGGTCGAGGTTCGGCCGTTACTTGGCACCAACCCATCGCGGACGTCAACGCGGCGTGGAGGGAGTGCATCCACGAATTGTCGGTGGTAGGGCGGCCCCTCCGAGGGTGCCGCGCCTGGATGCGTCCGCAAAGCACGGCGAGCAGCGGAGTGCGCGCCCTCAATCTGAAGACCGCTTAAAAGACCTGTCCCTTGATTGCGCTTCCCGACTCAAATGTCGATTGTCAATGTTTGACCCCACTGTCGATGACCTGGTCCTGGCCAAAACTTCCTCCTTATCATTCCCGTCGCCGACCGACACTCTCAGGCCCTCATCGACCTCCGCGAACTCTCCCTCCAGGACTGGCGCCCATGAATCCACCCTACCCGATCCGATTTTCCCTGTTCCTGGCACTTCTCTGCCTTGCCCTGTTCCCGCCCGCCGCACGAGCCGGGAAAAGTCCGGCGGTCACTTTCGAATCATTGCTCGCCGAGATGGCCGACCCCGCGGCCGTCGCCAGGCTCCCCAAGCCCGAGTACCGCTCCCTGCAGGCCTCGAGTTACAACCGCGAATCCGTCCACCGCGACAAACCCGGCTGGTTCGCCGACAGCGACGGGCTCGGATTCATCCGCGAAACGGACGTCGCCGGCCGCCATGAGTGGGTCGTGATGGAACATGCCGGCCCCGGCTGTCTCACGCGGATCTGGACCCCCTATTTCTACTACGACCTCGCCAATCATACCGGCCCCAATGTCCGCATCTATCTCGATGGCTCGGAAACACCGGTCCTCGACGAGAGCCTCATCGAACTGGTCACCGCCAGGGGTTCCATAAAAAACCCGTTCGCGACTTACACCGCGCGCGCCGGGGACTTATATCTTCCCATCCCGTTTGGCCGGAGCTGCCGGGTGACTCTAAGCCAGAAGCCGTTCTATCATATCCTCAATTACCGGGCCTACGCCCAGGGAACCGAGGTCCAAACATTCACCCGCGACTCGATCTCCCGGGCGACGTCCCAGATGGACCGTACGGGCCGGATCCTGACCGCCAAGCCGTCTGCAACGCCCGGGAACCTTGCCGAGTATTCCACCCGCAATCTTCCCGCCGGCCACTCGCTACGACTCAACCTCCAGCGCGGGCCCCGCTCGGTCACCCAATTCACCGTGACCGTCCCCGACATCATCAAACGCCCCTCCGCGCTCCGATCGACGGTCCTGGTCTTTTCCTTCGACGGCGAGAACACGGTCTGGTGCCCGCTCGGTGACTTCTTCGGCAGCGCCGACAGCCTCCACCCATTCCACACCTTCCAGCGCACCGTGACCGCGGCCGGCGAGTTCATCGGCCGCTGGCCCATGCCCTATCGCAAGTCCGCCACGCTCGAGGTCCTCAACCTCGACAAGACCCCCATCGAGGTCCGGTTGGAGGCCCGGCTCGATCCCTGGGAATGGAACAACCGCTCGCTTCATTTCCACGCGAACTGGCGGCCCGACGAAGTGGTGCCCGGCACCCCGTTCCGGGACTGGAACTTCATCGACATCAACGGGCGCGGAATCTACGTGGGCGACGCCTGGACCGTGTTGAATCCTCAGAAGAACACCTGGTGGGGCGAAGGCGACGAGAAGATCTATGTCGACGACGCGTGGGACGCGGGATTCCCCACCCACTTTGGCACCGGAACCGAGGATTATTATGGCTGGGCTGGCGGTGTGTTGCCGACGCGCGACGACGAATTCAGCACGCCGTTCCTGGCCAACATCCGCGTGGGTGGCGTCGATGGGCACACCGAGGGTTACAACATCAGCACCCGGACCCGCGGGCTGGATGCCATCCCGTTCCAGACCCGGTTGCGATTCGACATGGAATCCTCGTTCGGCACGGACATCCGGAATCCGTGGAACCTGCTCGATTATTCGGCGGTGACCTTCTGGTACGGCACCCCGGGCGCCCGCCAGAACCGGCCGCCCCAATCCGACGCTGCCTCCGCCCCGATCCCCACCCTCGAGACGTTGCGCCGCCAATCGGAATCCATCCGCCAGCGAGTCGGGATCAAGCCCTGAGGAGCCCCTGGCGTCCAATCTGTGAATTTGGCTCTGCTTCACGGACGCGCTCGAGGATCACGTCGGATAGCAGCGGCTCGGTGCCGATGGCTGGCGCACACCACACCCGACGACCGCGGCGCTGAGTCGGATTGCGCCAGGTCGGCCGGCCGGCCGAGATGCGCTCCTTCACGTCCGCCTCCGCCTCGCCCAGCATCACCGGGATATCCTCCTGCACGTGCAACCCGTCGCTCATGAAGAACGGAACCACGACCAGGTTCCGCGCGGTCGTGAGCCCGAAGCAGTCCTGCACCCGCGGGGATTCCTCGAGGAAGGCGGGCTGGACCTCAGCGTAGAGCGCCCGGGAACGGATGCTGTGCACTTCGCGCTCGACCGATTCCCGGGACCCGGTGCTGTTGGCGGTTCCGTGGCCCACCACGACGAGGGCGGTCTCGGAAGGACCCGGCGCGCGCGGGAACGGATGACGCTCCAGGACGCCTCGAGCTCGGGCCAGCAGGACCTCGGTCATGGCGGGGTGCGAGCCCACGGCGCGACCGTAAAGCCAGGTCTGACCGCAACGCTCAACGACGCGGGGGAATCCTTCGTCCCCGGGTTCGAGCAGACCCAGGGCGGTCGGAATCACGTGCTCGGTGAACCAGCCATCACTGATGAACAGGGGAATGAAAAAGATGCGCGGCGCGGAAATCGAGCGAGCCACGTCAGCCAGGAAGGGAGCCTGCTTCCAGAACGCCTCGCGTACTTCCCGGAAAATCCGGCGGGCACGGAGCGCCTCCGCGTGGAGTCGCACCGCCCCTGAAGATCCCGCATTCGACGAGGAGCCATGCCCGATGATCACCAGCGCGGCGTCCTGAAATTCACCTTCGGCCATCTGCGCAGACCATGCCCGTGCCCTGCGGCGGCGCAAGAGCCGGGGATTGCGGTGGCTTGCGGCCGTTGTTCCCGCCACGCCGCCCTCTCCTTCCCGATGGGACCCGGGCTCGGCGTGGAACCGCACAGCTTCGCGGCAGGAATCCCGTCCACCACCACGGGACCGTCCTTTGACCAAGCGGGAACCTCAGCTGACGCCACGGGAAAGGCCGTCGACACGCCGGAAGCGGCTGTCGAAAGTGCGCGAAAAAGGGCGGGACCTTTCGGTCCCGCCCTTCATTCAGAGTAGAGTATCGGAGACGCCTCGAGTTACTTGCGGGGCTTCTCGGCACTGTCCGCAGTGGGAGCGACGGCAGGGGCTCGCTCGACGCGGGCACCGCGACCGGCTCGATCCGGACGGCCATCCTTGGAGCCCCGGACGGACTCTTCGGGCTTCGGAGGCGGCGGGTTCAGGCTCTCGATGTGAACCTTCAGCTGCACGCGGACATCGCCATGGAGGCGCAGGTCGATCTCGTGGTCGCCAATCGTGCGGATGGGAGTCTCGATGTGGATCTTCTTCTTGTCCACGACGGCTTCGAACTGGGTCTTCAGCTCGTCCGCAATGAGGCCGGCGGTGATGCCGCCGAACATCTTGCCGTCCTCGCCCGTCTTCACCTTCAGCTGGAGGGTGAGCTTCGCGAGGCTGCGGCCGAGTTCGCTCATGGCGTTCAGCTCGTGGGTTTCCCGCTCGCCACGGCGCTGCTTGAGGACCTCAAGACGGCGCTTGTTCGTGGTGTTGAGGGGAATGGCGAGGCCGCGCGGGATGAGGAAATTGCGGGCGTAGCCGTGGGTGACCTTTACGTGGTCTGTCTCGGCGCCGAGGCCGACGACGTTCTTGATGAGGATGACTTCAGTCTTGGACATGGCTTGCGAAGGTTGAAAAGGACGGGTTGGGCG
This sequence comes from uncultured Verrucomicrobiota bacterium, assembly GCA_903844265.1. GTDB lineage: Bacteria > Verrucomicrobiota > Verrucomicrobiia > Limisphaerales > CAIMTB01 > CAIMTB01. The sequence goes on along the minus strand of CAIMTB010000630.1, from coordinate 3,298 downwards.
ACCCTGGAATGAGCCTGGGATCGCTTCAGAAAGGAACATCATCTACCTCGCCCGCCGGACTGGAGGGAGGCTCGCCACCCTCCTGGGGGGCGGATGGGGTTGGCGTGCGCGCGGCACCACGACTCGGAGGCGGGCCGAAATTGCCGGGCGGCGAACCGGCCGGACCAGGTCCGGCGCCGGGTGCACCCTCGGCACCACGCGGGCCGCCGATGAACTGGAAATTCTCCATCACGACCCGGAGCTTGGTGACCTTCTGCCCCGTGGTCTTGTCATCCCACTGGTCGAGCTTGAGTCGGCCCTCCATGAACAACGGGCTTCCCTTGCGGAGATACTGGCCGATGAGCTCGGCCTGTTTCCCCCAGGCATCCACGTCGATGAAGGTGACCTCCTCGCGGACCTCGCCCGTGTCGGTCTTGTAACTCCGGTTCACCGCAAGCCCCAACTTAGCCACCGCCTGACCTTTCGGCGTGTAGCGCAATTCGGGATCCCGGGTGAGATTCCCGAGAAGGATGACCTTGTTGAAGCTGGCCATGACCGCGCCTCCAGTGGACGGCAGGAATCAGACCGCGGCGGCGGGGACGACGGTGCCGGCACCTGCACTCAGGCCGGCCTCGGTGAACGCCACCCGGAACACGTCCTCGTTCAGGCGGAACTTGGCGCGAAGTCCGGGAAGGACTGCGGGCTCGCTCTGAAAGATGAAGTTGACGTAGAAACCAGACTGATGCTTGCGGCTCGCCGCTCGCGCGAACGGACGCTTTTCCATCTTCTGGACGGTTTCCACTTTACCACCAGCGGTGGTTATGTCGGCCGAGATATGGTCGATGACGTCTTTGACGCCCTCTTCCTTGCCGGCGATGTTCAGGATGAACAGACCTTCGTAGCGTTTCACTGCGTTTCCTAGTTCATTTAGCGACTCCGTTATAACGGTTCATCGCCTTCTCAATGCCTTCTTCCATCCAGCAGGTCGTCTGCCCCATCGCATGGAGCAGAACCCGCCCGAAAACTTCAGCCTCCGCCGGGCCAAACCGGCCCAGCACGTGGCCCACTATCTCGCGACTCGCCCCATCCACGCGGCCAATCCCGAGCCGAAGCCGCGCATAACTGCGCGTCCCCAGTTGGGACTCGATCGATTCGAGCCCGTGATGCCCCCCACTACTCCCGTCCGGACGCATCCGGACTGACCCCAGCGGCAGGTCGGCATCATCAACCACCACCAGCACCTGCGTGATCGGGACGCGGTAGTAGCGCACCAGCGCCCCCACCGCCTCACCGCTGGCGTTCATATACGTCAGCGGCTTCACCAGCCACACGACCCGCCCCGCAGACCTCCCACGGGCCACAGCTGCCTGGAACCGCGATCCGGTCTCCCAGACTGCCCCCGACACCCTCGCCATTTCATCAACCAGCTGGAACCCCGCATTGTGCCGGGTCCTGGCATACTCGGCGCCTGGATTTCCCAGGCCCGCGATCAAGAAGGGCGAGGTCACCGCAAACAGCCGACCGGCTGTCGAGCCGCCCCAAGGCGGCCCGGGCAACACAGCATCGGCTCGAAGGCGAGCCGATGCCGAGTCCTACTTCTTGGCCGCCTTCTCGGCCGGCTTGGCCGCTCCGGCAGCTTCCGGCTTCTTGCCGGCATCGGCCTTCTTGCCGTCTGCAGGTCCAGCCTCGTCGTCCTTCTTTTCCTTGATCATCTCGACCTCGGCGGTGGCCGGGGTGGCGGTTGCATCGGCGGCGGCTTCTTCGGCCTCGGTGCGAGGCGCGGAAACAGCGATCACCGGAACCCGCTTGTCACCCAGAACCTCCACGTTCGGCGGAAGCGGGATCTCGCCCAGGTGCATCGATTTTCCAAGAGCGAGCTGGGTGACGTCGATCAGGAGGACGAGCGGCAGGTCGGCCGGGATTGCCCGCACCCTGATCTTGTGGAGGACGGTTTCAAGGACGCCGCCGTCCTTCACGCCGATAGGCATGCCCACCGGCTCCACAGGCACCATGACGGTGACCTTCTCATCCGCTGCGACCTCGTGGAAGTCGATGTGAAGAATCTGGCCCGTGAGCGGGTTGTGCTGCACATCCTGCACGAGAGCCAGGCGCTTCGGATCGGCATCCCCCTCGACCGCGAGGTCGACGAGGATGTTCTCTGAAGCCGAGTGCGAGATCAGCTTGTCCAGATCACGCTGGTTCAACTCCAAGGTTTGCGGCGCGCGATTGCGGCCGTAGATCACGGTGGGCACGCGGCCGGATCCGCGCAACTGCTTCACGGCGTTGCGGCCGATGACAGTGCGGGCGTAGGCGGTCAATGGAACCGATTTCATCTCTTCTTCAGCTCTCTTGGACGGGAACCCAACTGGTCTTCAGCTGGTACGACCGCCCTTAAATTCAAATAGCGAGGTCACCGACGAATTATTGTGAATCCGTTTGATGGCCTCACCCAGCAAACCCGCCACGGACAGCGTGGTGAGCTTGATGCCGCTATACGCGGGGCGGGGGACCGTATCAGTGGTGATCAATTCGTCAATATTCGATTTCCGCAATCGCTCCACCGCGACCTCCGTCAGGAGCGCATGCGAGACACACGCGAAGATCTGTTTCGCCCCCTTCTGCTCCAATAATCGCGCCGCCGAGGTCAGCGTCCCGGCCGTCTCCGTCAGGTCGTCCACCATCAGCACCGTCTTGCCGCGTATGTCGCCGATCACGGTCATCGACTCCACTTCCGTCGGGCTCTTGCGGCGCTTCGCGACGATGGCCAACCCCGCCCCGAGCACCTGCGAATACGCATGCGCCATCTTGATCCCGCCGACGTCCGGACTCACCACGACGAGGTTCTTCAGGTTCTTCTTCCGGATGTGGTCGTAGATCACCGGCGCGGCGTACAGGTGATCCACCGGGATGTCGAAGAACCCTTGGATTTGCTGGGCGTGCAGATCCATCGTCAGGACCCGGTGCGCACCCGCGGCCACGATCAGGTTGGCCACCAGCTTCGCCGTGATCGGCACCCGCGGCTGGTCTTTTTTATCGGAGCGCCCATAGCACAAATACGGCACAACAGCCGTGATGCGGGCCGCGGAATCCAAACGCAGGGTCTGGATGGTGATGAGCAATTCCATTAAATTGCGGTGCACCGGCGAGGACGTGGTCTGGATCACATACACATCCTGACCGCGCACGCTGCCCTGCAGCTTCACGAATAGATTCTCGTTCGGAAATTCGATCACTTCACATTCGCTGACGGGTTGTCCAAGATATTCCGAGATCTTTTTGGCAAGTTCCGGCGAACCGGTTCCGGCGAAGAGCTTGATGC
>CAIMTB010000629.1 GCA_903844265.1 uncultured Verrucomicrobiota bacterium | reverse complement strand
AGATCGTCGCGGGCCGGATGTTGACGGCGCAGAAATCCGGCGCCGCCGCCGCCGTGACCAGCCATTCGGAGAGGGCCTTGTACTTGGAGTAGAACGTGAGCGGTTCGGGCTCGAGGACCTCGGTCACATCCGCGGCGTCCTTGATGCCGAAGACGGAACTTGAGGATGCGTTGATGAACCGCTTCACGCCAGCGGCCCTGGCCTGGGCGATGAGCATCCCGATGGCGTCGAAATTGACCTGGCGCGTGAGCACTTCGTCGATGTCCCCGGTGGGATCGTTCGAGATGGCGCCGAGGTGGATCACCTGGTCGATGCCCTTGAGCGCCTCGGCCACGGCCACCGGATCGCGCAGATCGGCCTGGACCAGCTCGAAGCGCGACTTCCAGCCGGGGAACGAAGGCGAGTGCTCGAGGGCATCGAGGCCGGCCCGGGTGTAGAGCATCAGGTCGAGCACGCGGACGTGGTATCCGAGGCCGAGCAGGTGCGGGGTGAGGCGGCTGCCGACATAGCCGAAGCCGCCCGTGACGAGGATTCTAGGGGTCGTGGTCACGGTCTGTGGATGTAATCGAGAGGCTGTTGACGGAGTGAATCGAGGTGGCGCCCGGCCCAGGCGATGGTTTCGTCGACGCCGGCTTCGAAGGAGATCTTGTCGTCCCAACCCAGCGTCTGCCGGGCACGGGTGGCGTCGAGGAGGTAGGCGGCGTCCTTGCCGGGTCGGTCCCCGACGATTTCGACGACGTCGTGGAAGTTGGCGCCCATCTTGCGGCAGACGAGTTCGACCACCTGTCGGATCGAGTGGTTGACGCGGGTGGACAGGTGGTAGGCGAGGCCGGGCGTGCCATTGCGGGCGACGCGGAGCGTGCCTTCGGAGACGTCGCGGATGTGGATGAATGACCGGACCGAATGTCCTCCGCCGTGGAGTTGGAGGCGACGGCCGAGGTGGATGAAAAGGATGGTCCTGGGGATGATCCGGTAGAGTTGCTGGGCCGGGCCGAAGACGTTGGCGGCGCGTGTGAAGGCGACCGGGAACTTGTAGTTCTTGAAGAACGTCATCAGGTGCAGGTCGCACCCGGCGCGGGAGGCGGCGTAGGGCGTGCTCGGGTTGAAGGGGGCGTCCTCGGTGACGTTGCCGGAGCAGCTGCCGTAGACCTCGGGGGTCGAGACGTGGACATAACGACGGATGAAATCGAAGCGTCGGAGCTTCTCGTGGAGTCGGACGTTGGCGACGACGTTGGTCTGGTACCAGTGGTCGGGGTTCAGCCAACTTTCAGCGACCATGCTCTGGGCGGCGAAATTGACGACGTAATCGGGCCGGAATTCAGCGACTTCCGCCGCGATGCGGTCGGTGTCGTGGTTGAGGTCGAGTTGGGCGAATCGGAACCTCGCGAGGACGGCGGGGTCGGTGATCCAGCGGTACGGAAGGAACGCGGGATGGGGTTCGGGGGAACGGCTGATGCCGACGACGTCAGCTCCGTCACCGAGGGCGTGAGCCACGAAGCTCGCCCCCGAGAACGAATTGCTGCCGATGACCAGGATGCGTTCAGCCATATTGGGTTCCGGATTCCGCGCCGACTGAGACCGACCGCGCTGCCATGCATCCGGGTGATCCGTTGATCCTTCCGTGGCGCCGTAGCGCGGAGCCGCGGACGGTAAGGGCGCGATGCGAGGCGTGAAAGGCTAAAGCTGGGGCGCGCACTCCGCTGCGCGCCGTCCTCTGCGGACGCAACAAGGCGCGGCGCCCTCGGAGAGGCCGCCCTACCGCCGAGAGCCGGAGGACGCATCGTTTTTCTGGGATGCCGGTCCGGACCCAACCTACTCTGCGGCGGTGCATCCGTTTCTGCTCGAACTTGAGGAGGCCGTGGCGGGCACTTCGCTGATCCCGGCTGGCGGATCGTGCCTCGTGGCGGTGTCGGGCGGGCTGGATTCGATGGTGATGCTCGAGGGTCTCGTGGCGTTGGCTCCCGGCCACGGTTGGAGACTTCTGGTGGCCCATTTCAACCACCGGTTGCGCGGGGAGGAATCGGACGGCGACCAGCGGTTTGTCGAGCAGACAGCCCATCGATTGGGCCTGGGGGTCGTCTGCGAAAGCCTGGAGGTCGCGGACTCGGTCCAACCCGGGGACTCGCTCGAGGCTGTCGCGCGGCATTGGCGTCACGCGTTTCTCGCACGGGCGGCCAGGGATCACGGATGTGATCGAATCGCGATGGGCCACCACGCCGACGACCAGACGGAGCTGTTCCTGATGCGGTTCCTGCGCGGAAGCGGTGGCGCGGGGCTGTCCGGGATGTCGGCGACCGACCCGTCCCCGGCGGATGCGGGCCTTGTCCTCGTGCGGCCGCTGCTGGGATTCCGGCGGAGCCGGTTGGGATCAGCGGCGGCGGACCTCGGATGGAGGTTCCGGGTCGACGCTTCAAATGCGGACCCGGCGTTTCTTCGGAACCGGGTCCGGCATGAGCTGATTCCGTGGTTGCGGGAGCGGTATCAGCCGGCGCTGGAGAAGGTCGTGGCGAGGGAGCAATCCATCCTCCGGGAACAGGCCCTGGCGGTCGAGTCATGGGCGGATGCGTGGCTGGCGGATCCGCGGGGCGTGGCGTTCGAGGGGCTCGTCACAGCGGTGCAGCGCGACGTGGTCCGGTTGCAGTTGGAGCGGATGCGGGTCGCGCCGGGTTTCGATCTGATCGAGGCGCTGCGGTGTGGCGCGGGGAGGGTCATCCAGGTGGATGCCGGGCGGCGGATTGTCCGGGACCCGGGCGGGCGCGTGGGCGCCGTGGGTGCGGGCCATGACGAGCCTGTGTTTCGTTTCGAGGAGGAGTTCGTCGAACTCGCGGGTGACGGCGGGATGTTTGGCTTTGGCGGGATCGACGTTGGCTGGACTGCGAGGGTGGGCGAGGGGGTGGCGGGCATCGCCGGCAGCGGGGAGGTGTTCGACGCCGATTCGGTGGGTCCGTCGATCCGGGTGCGGCATTGGCGGCCTGGGGATCGGTTCCAGCCGATCGGGCTCGGTGCCTCGGCGAAGCTGCAGGACCTGTTCACCAACGCGCGGGTTCCGGCCGGGGAACGGAGGGGGCGGGTTCTGGCGGAGACATCGGGTGGTGAGATCTTCTGGGTCGAAGGTTTGCGCGTTGGGGAGGTGGCGAAAGTGACCGATGGGACGCGGCGTCGGCTGGGGTGGACCTGGCGGCGGGTGGGTTCTGCTTGATTGATGGCGAATGTTAGGCGGGCTGCTGGTTTCACAACGGCCTTGCGATGGCCCGGGCGGCCCCTAACCTCGCCCGTCAGTTTTCGAACCTGAACGGAAATGAACCATCCCATTGCGCGCCGCGCTGCATCCCTGTCGCCGTCACTGACCCTCGCGATCGATTCCAAGGCCAAGGCCATGAAGGCCGCGGGCGAGGACGTGGTTGGATTCGGTGCTGGTGAGCCTGATTTCGACACGCCGGAGCACATCAAGAAAGCGGCGGCCGACGCGTTGGCTGCGGGGTTCACGAAGTACACGCCGTCGAGCGGCATCCCGGAGTTGCGGCAGGCCATTGCGGACAAGTTGAAGCGCGAGAACGGGCTGACCTACAAGCCGAGCCAGGTGATCGTGTCGTGCGGCGGCAAGCATTCGTGTTTCAACGTCATCCTGGCGACCTGCCAGGAAGGGGACGAGGTGCTGATCCCGTCGCCGTACTGGTTGAGCTACCCCGAGATGGTGAAGCTGGCGGGGGCGACGCCGGTGGTGCTCGAGACCACGGACAGGACGGAGTTCAAGGTCACGCCGGATCAGTTGCGGGCGGCGATCACGCCGAAGTCGCGGTTGTTCGTGTTGAATTCGCCGAGCAACCCGACGGGAAGCGTCTACACGCCGGAAGAGATCAAGGCCCTGGGCGATGTCTGCATCGAGAAGGGGCTGTTGATCATGAGCGACGAGATCTACGAGCACCTGCTCTATGACGGTGCGGTGCACAAGTCCGTCGCGAGTTTTGGACCGGAGTACCAGGAGCACACCGTGATTGTGCATGGGTTCGCGAAGGCCTGGAGCATGACGGGTTGGAGGCTTGGATTCCTGGCGGCGCCGGAGCCGATCGCGAAGGCGATCGACGCGTTGCAGAGCCATAGCACGAGCAACCCGACCAGCTTCGCGCAGAAGGGCGCCGTGGCGGCGTTGACGGGATCGCAGGAGCACCTGCCCCGATGGCTGGCCGAGTATGCGCGCCGGCGATCGTACGCGTGGCAGAAGTTGAACAGCATTCCCGGCATCAGCTGCGTGAACAGCAAGGGCGCATTCTACCTTTTCCCGAACATCAGCGGGACAGGCCTGAAGAGCGCGGATTTCTGCGCGAGACTGCTGGAGCAGGAGAAGGTGGCGGCGGTGCCGGGCGTTGCGTTCGGCGCGGACGACTACCTGCGGATCAGTTATGCAACGAGCCTCGCGAACATCGAGAAGGGCCTGGACCGCTTGGACAAGTTTGTGCGCGGCCTGAAGCACTGATCGGCGCCGCCAGTTTCGCCATAGTCAGGAGGTAGGGCGGGCAGTCCCTTGCCCGCCGCGCGTTCGTTGTCACCCGATGGCGCAGCGGAGTGCGCAGTGCATTTCCCCGTTGTCGGTGGTGCGGCGGCCTATCCGAGGGCGCCGTGCTTGGGTGTGTCCGCAAGGACGGCGCGCAGCGGAGTGCGCGCCCTGCCGTCCACAACCTGTGCGTCACAGCGCTCGCGCCTCATCCAAAATGATCGATTGCGTGAAGCCCGGGTGAGCCTGTACGTTCCCCGCGCTGCCGGTCCTCGAGTTTCGGCGGTTCCCATATCTCAAGCAATGATCGAATTCCTGTACTGGGCCGCGTTGGCGGTCATCCCTGCCGTTGTGTTTGCGTCCTTCTTCGAATGGACGGTCCACAAGTTCCTGATGCACCGCCCGCTGGGGCCGATGGAGTATGCGTTTCGGACTCATGCCCTCGTGCATCACCAGATTTTCCGGGCGGATGCGTCGTATCATCTGCTGGACGAGAAGGACAAGGAGACCATCCCGATGGCGTGGTGGAACGGTCCGGTGCTGGTGTTCCTGTGCTGCGTGCCGTTCGTCGCCTGGGCTTGGATCTCGGGTCACTGGGCCCTTCTGGCGGGTGCCTCGGCGACGTTCGCCGTGTATTACGGCACCTACGAGTATCTGCACTGGTGCATGCACCTTCCCCGCAGGCGTTCGCTGGAGCGGTCCGGAATCTTCTTCCGGTTGAACGGCCACCACATCCTGCACCACCGGTACATGCACAAGAACTTCAACGTGGTGTTCCCCCTCGCCGATCTCTGCCTGGGCACGCTCCTCGTCCGTTCGAAGATCCGCTTTCCCCAGGTGGTCGGTCCGGCGGTTCCGGACCTGCAGCCCACCGACGAGCTGCAGCCTGTTCTCCGCCGTGTCATCCGCTTCCTCTGGAGCTGTGTCACGGGCGTGAACGGACAGTGACCTCCGCCCTGTCCGTCGTAGCAGCCGACGTGAGGAGGCTCCGTTCGTTGGTGTTTGGATCGAATTGGAGTCTCCTGACGTCGGCTGCTACGGTTTTCTTGACGGGTTAGAGATATTCAGACGGGAAACGCCAGGGTCGGCGGTACTCCGGCCGCGCCCTTCGCCTGGCCTCGGAATCTCCCACGATCTTCTCCGTCTTCGGGTCGAACCGGATGCTGCGACCGAGCTTGTACGAAAGGTTCGCGAGGGTCAGGGCGAGATCGACCCGCCAGTGGTAGTCCACGCAGCAACTCGGCGCGCGCCTTGACTTGACGCAGTCGAGCCACTCCCGCTCGTGGCCCGGGGAAGGTGGCAGCGATTTCGGCGGTGGCGACAGATCCTTCAGCAGGTCGCCCTCGGCGATGATTTCGTGGTGGTCATAGCCGGTGAACAGCGTGCCCCGGAGGGCATGGAAATAGATCCCGAGCCGACGGTCGCGATTGCCTCGGCCGAAGTCGAAGCCGAAGCTGTTCACGGTGTTCATCGACCAGGTCATGGTCGTTGCCGGATACTGCCAGACCACTTCCTGGGTGTCGGGCGCATCGCCATCGTCCTTCACCACGAAACGGCCCCCGGTGCTGTGTGTCACCAGCGGAACCCCGAGGTCGAGAGCCCAGATCGGTAGGTCCACGATGTGCGGCGCCATCCCCGGGGTCCAACCGCCCGAGTAATCCCAGAAGGAACAATGGTTGTAGGCATCGCGGAACAGCAGCTCGTTGAACGGCCGGGCTGGGGCGGGGCCGAGCCACATCTCCCAATCAACACCGGGCGGCGGTGTCGAGGTGGACGATCGGCCGATGCCGTCGGGACCCTGGTTCATCACGTTGAACGTGCGCACGACGTTGACGGGCCCGAGGCGACCGGAGCGGATCCATTCGACGACCCGCCGATAATTTTCGCTGGCGTGGATCTGGGTGCCGACCTGGCTGATGACTTGATGACGGCGGAAGGCGTTCCGGACAGCGAGGGTTTCGTCCGGGTACAGCGTCATCGGTTTCTGCAGGTAGACATCCTTCCCTGCCTGGGCGGCGGCGACGGCGATGGCGGCGTGCCAATGCGGCGGCGTGGCGATGATCACGGCATCGATGTCCGGGCGGTCGAGCACCTCCCTGAAATCCGCGTGGGCGCGGGCCGTCCCGGGGAATTGTGCGGCGACTTCTTCGCGGCGCTGCTTCGAGACGTCGCAGATGGCGGCGACGACGACGTCGGGCTGGTTTGAGCAGTTCGCGAGGTTGGCGCGGCCCATGCCGTTGGCGCCGATCAGGGCGAGCCGGATGCGTTCGCTCGGGGGCGCGCGTCGCGCGACGTCGGGGCGGGTGGCGGCCGCGAGGTTCCGGACACCGAGCGTCGCGGCGGCGGCGGTGGTGACGAAGGTGCGGCGTGAGGTCGGTGGGTTCATGGTTTCTGGAGGGAACGAGGGATTCGGACGCGCTGGAAATCCTCCCACAGCCTGCGCGCATCGTCGTCCGTGACCGCGTCCCCGGGCCGGATCCAGAAGCGGTAGGCCAGCGTGAGCGGATGGGAAGGGTCGATGGTGTAGCGGGCGTGCGCCGCGGGGAAGGTGGGTTGGAGCCAGTTGAGGTCGGGGTATTGGACCCAGTCGCCGGGATACTGGGGATTCTGCGAATGTTGGAGAATCACCAGCGTCGCGGGTTTCGTTGCGCCCTCGAAGATGCCGCTGATCTGGGCCCAGGCCGCGGGGTGCGCTGTCCCGGCCGGATCGGTGTGCGGGCGCAGGATCTGGTTGCGGATCGGCGCCAGCCGGATGTTCAGGCCGCCGTATTTGTCGGTCTCGCGTCGGGCGATGACGACGGTTTCGCCAAGGGATTGGAATCGCAGGAAGAGGTCGACCGCGCGGCCCCGGGTGTCCGGGTCAGGTGTTGAGGCGCGGATCAGAACTCTTTCCAGAAGGACCGGCGCGTGAGGAGAGACGTTCGTGCCGCCGACCGGATGGTCGAGGACCCACACGCTTTCGGCGATCATTTCGGCGCGCTCGGATCCGTCGATTGCTTGGATCGTCCCGATGGGATTCGCGAATATGCGCTGAAGCGCATGCAGATCGCCTCGCACGCCGGCGCAATCGACCTCGGGCCAGGCCCAGTAGATGCCGCGATGATGCGGATGATCGATGGACCAGTCGCGGGTGAGCGATTCGCCTTCGGGTCCGAAGAGGGGGTGCAGGTAATCGGAACGCGCGATGGCGTATTTCCGGTTGTCGGGGTGGATGCGGTCGAGCACCGGGCCTGGCGCGTTGGTGCCGTGCTGGTAGGTGAGGACGGGTGTGAACCTGTCGAAGATCTGTGCGAGGCCGGTGTCGGGATCCTCGCGCACGTGCATGCGGCTCACTGGGGCGAGCGAGTGGCAGCCGGTGAAGAGGAGTGCGGCGAGGAATGCGAGCCGTCGTGGCACGGAGGGGCGATGACCTGAGGCGGGCTTCACGGGCAGCCAATGAAGCCGGCGGATGTGGCGATGGCGAGAGTTCTGGGGCGGAACCTGGGTCAGGGGTGGATCGGGGTATTGGCACCGAGTCCCGGGCCGAGCACGACGGCGTTGAGAAAGACGCGCGTGGTTCCTCGGGAGCCGGCTCGGAACGTGGGCGGGGACGCGAAGAGAATCACCTGTCCGCGACCAAGGGATTCGCGGGTGACCCACGCGGAGTTCGCGTACCGATGCGTGGCTTCGGGCCACACCAACCCGCTCATGCGAAGCTGCATCCGAGTGCCCGGGGGAAGGGCGCTCCATCCCAACCGGGGCGGTTCCTTGGAATCCTTGGAATCCTTGGAATCCTTCGGGTCTTTCGGGTCGATTTTGGGGAGTGCGGGGGTGTTGTTGGGGGCGGGTGTGAGGAGGCCGAAGCGGATGGGGGCTTCGACAGAGTCGGCGGCCATGAGGATGGGGTTGCGACCGGCGAGGACGGGGAGGGGTTCGGGGCAGCCGGCGGTGAGCCAGTGGTTGGTGTCGATGCGGGTGGCGAAGAACGAGCCCTCGGGCATGAACAACGACTGCCAGGCGTCGCGTTTCTTGAGTTCCTTTTCATCCGGGTGCGGCCCATCGACGACCTGCCAGGGATACTCGAGTCGAGTGGGCGGGACATGGGTCCAGACGTTGGTGGGGTCTGGGGAGATGGAGGCGCGGCCCTGCCATTCGCGGAGCACGGCCAATTCGTAGTCGGGGAGTTTTCCGAGGACATCGGAGAGGGCTCGAACCTTTGAGAAATCGGCTTTTTCGTTGATGAACGGGGCGGTGGAGGAGCCTATGACGACGAGTGTGCCACCGGCCTGGACCCATTCCTTGAGCGGGCCCGCGAGGGTCGAGGGGTCGGCGCTCGAGCGTTCGGGGACGATGATCACATTATATCGGGCGAAGTCGGTGCCACGCGTCGCGTCGAGTTGGGAGTGTCGGATGCCGAGCCGTTGATCGAGGGTGAACCAGATCGATCCGTAGTCGGTGCAATTCGCGCCGTCGCGGCCGAGCGTGGCGATGCGAGGGGGTTCGAGCCGGTGGAAGTAACCGCCGCCGAGGTCTGGGAGATCGCCGGGGCCGAGGCCTGAGGCGACGGCAAGGGCGGCGAGGTCGAGTTCGCTGGCGGTGCGGGCGATCTGGGCGGTCAGATCGCCGGTGAAAGTGCGGTTGTCGAGGCGGGTGACGAGGATGGAGCCGCGGGCGAAATCGTGGCCGTCGAAGGTGAAGCTTTTCTCGGCGACGCGGACCTGGACGCCGCGTTCGAGCAGGCGGGCGGCGGCGGCGGGACTTTGGTCATCGGCACCATCGAACACCCAGGCGACCGGGTTCGGGGGGGCGGTGGCCGGGGTTTGTCCCGTGGTGGCGGTGTAGGGACGGGAGTCCTGGGGGAGGTCGGTGGGGAGCAGGAATGCGGGGAGGCCGTAGGCCATGGAGAGGTTCCATGCGGTGATGTCGTAGATGCGGCTTGTGCCGCGCTGCAGGAGTTCGCGGCGTTCTTCCTGGACCGATGTCGTGGGCATCCTGGGATCGAAGTCGAGGAACGCGGCGAGGAGGTGGGCGAGGGGTTGGCGGTTGGGGACGAGGAGGGTGCCGGGTGGGAGTTGGAGCTCCTTGAGGGCCTCGCCGAGCTGGTCGGAGGCGTTGGTGGACGTCAACCCCGTGGTGTTGGTGTAGACCTCGAATCCCTGAAGCTGGAGGAGCGCGGCGAAGTCGCGCCAGCGTGAGAGATTGGCCGAGGGTGGGATCGCGAAAGTGCGCTGGGCGTAGCGTCCCTGCGGATCGACGGCGTCGCGCCGGGTCGCATGAAATCCGGTGAGGAGACTGCGTGCGTTGGCGGAGGCGGTCCCGAGATTGGCCATTGCGCCGACCACGTGGTGGAGGACGGATTCGCGGTAGCTGAGGATGCGGCCCTCGGGTCGGCGGACTCCGTCGGCGGCGATGCGGGCCTGTTCGTAGAGGATGCCGATGGCGCCGCGGTAGCAGGCCCAGCCGTCGGTGTAGCCGGGGTACCAGTCCTCGTTCCATTCGCCGGTGTAATAGGCCAGCCCGCGTCGGTCGAAGGCGGTGGCCTGTTCCGAGGCGAAGACCTGGGACCAGGTGCGGCGGTGGGTGGGGATATTGGGGTTGATGGGTTCGCGTGGAGGGGAGAACAGGTGGGTGTCCTGGGCGCCCATGCCGTGGGCGTCGATCAGGACGATGGGGTTCCACCGTGAGATTTCGCGGATGCGACCCCGGCTTTCGGGCTGTTCAGCGAAGAGCAGGTCGCGGTTGAGATCGAAGAGGTAATGGTTGCCACGGCCCCAGGGCCAGTAGCCGGAATGAAGCAGCGATTGGTCGTCGAGGTTGGGCGAGGTCCCCCGGTGTTCGGCGATCATCTTCAGGAAGCGGTCGCGACCGTCCGGGTTCATCAACGGATCGACGATGACGACCAGGTTCTCGAACAGTTTCGTCACCGACGGATCCTGCGCAGCGAGGAGATGGTGGATGATCACCAGCGCGGCGTCGGAGCCTTCGGTTTCATCGCCGTGGATGGTGTGGCCGAGCCAGACAACGCCGGGGACGCGCTCGATGAGTCGGGCTGCGTCGGGCTCGGAGATCGACCGCGGGTCGGCGAGCTTCGCGAGGTCGGCGCTGACATCGTCGAGCCGGGCGAGGTTCGCGGGCGAGGCGAGCACGAGATAGTGGAGGGGACGATTCTCGTGGGTCCGCGCGTATTCGACGAGGCGGGCCCGGTCGGGGGCGGCGTTGGTCCAGACACGGAGGCAGCGCTCGATTTCGAGGGACGTGGCGGCGCGGTCTGCGGTGGGAAACCCGAGGATGGATCCGGGAGTTGGGATCGATGCCTGGTAGGTGATGCCTGGAAAGAAAGCGTTCGTGAACTGGAGCGTGGGAACCTCGGTGGGGGGCAGGGCCGCGGCAGTTGGAAGCGTGGCGAGACAGAGGAGGAGAAACCACGGGACGAAGACGTGGCGGCCGGGAGTGGAGCTTGCTGGAGGATGCATGGCTGCGGGACGGACGTGCGCTGTGGAGGTGTCTCTTTCAAACAGTCGGAGGGCGTGAAGGCAAGCCTGTCGGACGTGAATCGGGGATCATGAAAGTCCCGGGTCCGGAATGCGGGATGAAGAAATGGGTTGAGGAGGGATTCGGGCTTGAAATCGGCACCCCCGGTCGCCACCGTCCCCCGAACGTTTCTGACCTATGGCAGACATCGCAAACAAGTACTCGGAGAACAAGGGCGGCAAGTTTTACGTCGACAATCAGTGCATTGATTGTGACCTGTGCCGTGAGACAGCCCCGAAGAATTTCATGCGCAACGACGACGGTGGCTATTCCTACGTCTTCAAGCAGGCGGAGACCCCTGAGGAACACGCCCAGTGCAAGGAGGCCCAGGAAGGCTGCCCTGTCGAGGCGATCGGTGATGACGGCCCCCAGTCCTAGTGGCGGCGTGGCCGCGTCCTGGATTTGTTGAATATTTCATCGAAGGCCCGCGGGGATTCCCGCGGGTCTTTCGTTTTTCGGGAGGTGCCGTGTTGCCGGCAGAATTCCGACGTCCTGCCGGAGTCGGGCGCACGGGAGCGTCGTCGCCCCGCGCAATGCCCCGAATTCTTCTTATTTTCCGGTGAGCAGCCGGCAACGCAGCATCTCGAGGGCTTGCTGCGAGGTGACGTACTTGAACGTCTCGCGGTCGAAGGGGTTCAGTTGTCGCCTGAGCAGGGTGGGTTTCGCAACCGAGGCAAGCGCGATGAAGACGGTGCCGACCGGCTTTTCAGGCGTGCCGCCGGACGGGCCGGCGATGCCGGTCACCGCCAGCGAGTGGGTTGTGCCGGAACGGGCCAGGGCGCCTTCCGCGAGTTCGCGCGCACAATGTTCACTGACGGCGCCGTGCTCGGCGAGGGTGGCGGGATCCACCCCGAGTTGCCGTTCCTTTGCGGCGTTGTCGTACACGATCCATCCGCCCCAGAGAACGGCCGAGGCGCCGGGAACGTTGGTGATCCGGTTCGCGAGGTAACCGCCGGTGCAGGATTCGGCGACGCTGAGCGTGGCGTTCCTCTCGCGGGCGAGCTGGAGTACCACCGCCTCAAGCGAATCGTCCCCCGTCCCGAAGATGTGATCCCCGAGCGCGGCGCGTACCAGGGCCTCGCCTTCGCGGATCAGGTCCACGCCGGAATCGCCGATGGCCGTGAGCCGGACATCGACTTCACCGGTGCGGGCGCAGTAGCCGATCTCGAGTCCACGTTCCAGCAGCGGCGGGAGCGACGGTGCGAGGCGTTCCTCGACCATCGATTCGCCGATGCCGCAGGTTTTCAAGGTGACGCAATGGAAGGCGTCGGCGACGGGCAGGCGTTCGCAGATCAGCGGCAAGGCCTGTCGGTCGAACATCGGTCGGAGTTCGCGCGGGGGCCCCGGCAGCATGATGAGCAGGGATGTCGAATCACGGAACTGGCCGGGCGCGACCTGGAGGGCGAGGCCGGGGGCTGTGCCGTGCTCGTTTTGAAGGACCGTGGTACCCGCTGGAACCTGCGCCTGGATGGCGACGCGTTGCGGCATGGCGCGGTTTCGTGCGGTAAAAAAGCGTTGGATGTTTGCAAGCGCCTCCGCGTCCTCGTGCAGGGGGCGGCCCAGCATTGAGGCGACGAGATCGCGGGTGATGTCGTCGGAGGTGGGGCCGAGTCCGCCGGTCGTGATGACGAGGTCGGATCGAACAAGGCCTTCAGCAACGGCATCCCGGATGGCGGGGCCGGTATCGGGCACCGCGACCTGGCGGGACACGGGATATCCGTGGTCGGCCAATCGACGGCAGAGCCATTGCTGATGGGTATTGAGGACCCGGCCAAGCATGAGCTCGGAGCCGGTGTTGATGATTTCGACCTGCACGCGCGGTGAGGTTAGTGGGTGTCCTGCCGCTCGGCCAGACGCGGGAAACACGCCGTCCCCCAGTCGCCGCCTTCTCAGCGGAGCAGCAGTTCGGCGATCTGGACGGCGTTGAGGGCGGCGCCTTTGAGGAGTTGATCGCCGGCAACCCAGAACGCGAGACCGTTGTCCATCGCGCAATCCTTGCGGATGCGGCCGACGGCACAGTTGTCGTGGTCGCTGACGTAGAGAGGCAGCGGGTATTCGTTCCTGGAGGGGTTGTCGATGAGGTCGAGACCGGGGGCCTTGGCGAGGACGGCGCGGGCCGCCTCGGGCGTGATCGGGCGCTCGAATTCGGCGGAGACGGCCACCGAGTGGGCGCGGTAAACGGGGACGCGGACGCAGGTGATGCTGGCCCGGAACCCGGCGTGGTGCATGATTTTGCGACCCTCGCTCTGGAGCTTCATTTCCTCCTTGGTATAGCCGTCGGGGAGGAAGGAATCGACGTGGGGCAGGACGTTGAACGCGATCTGGTGCGGATAGACTTCGCGGGTCGGGGTTTCACCAGCGGCGATCTGTCGGACCTGTCGTTTCAGTTCCTCGATGGCCTGGGCGCCGGTTCCCGAGACAGCCTGATAGGACGAGGCGAAGACGCGGGTGACACCGAACGCCTGGTGCAACGGGTAGAGGGCCATCAGCGTGATGGCGGTGGTGCAGTTGGGGTTGGCGATGATGCCCTTGTGGGACTTGGCGTCGTCGCCGTTGATCTCAGGCACCACCAGCGGGACCGAGTCGTCCATGCGGAACGCGCTCGAGTTGTCGACGACCACGCAACCTGCCTTGGCGGCGATGGGGGCGAATTCGCGGGAAATGCCGCCACCGGCGCTGAACAGGGCGATGTCGACACCCGCGAAGGAGTCCTTCGTCAGTTCCTGAATGGCGATGGGGGTTCCGTTGAACAGAAGCGTCTTGCCGACGGAGCGGGCCGAAGCAAGCAGCGTGAGTTTGCCGACGGGAAAGCGCCGCTTCTCGAGCGTCTTGATCATCTCGACGCCGACGGCGCCGGTCGCGCCCACCACGGCCACATGCGGAGTGCCATTCATAGAGCGCGGGAGGATACGGTTCGGGCGAGGGGTGTCAAACGCGGGGGAGGAAGTCGTGGGAAGCAAGGGTGTATGCGCGCCTGCCCGCCTGCGCCCTCGCCGTTGGGATCCGGCCCATGACGGGTCATCGAAGGGTGGAGGCGGCTTCGCGCTTCCCCCGCCACGGAATCGTTGGCCACAGGGCCGCTGTGCGGGCTCACGGAGGATCCAGTTGGACGATGCAAGATTGGGGGGCCTGTCCGGAGGGCCAGGAGGCGATGACTCGGATCCGCCGGGAATCAGTTCCGAGGGATTCCATCAGGGCTTTCCGATTGGAGATCGCGACGGCTGATCGCGGGTCGTTGCGGAGGAGTTCGGCGGCCTGCCCGAAATCGAGTACGCGCCGCATGGTTCCGAGTTCGAACTGCAGGGCATACGGGGTGTCGACGAAGGCGAGGCGGTCGGGTGATCGCCCGGTTTGGAGGTAGGCTGCGGCGAGATGTTCCGCGCCGCGTGATTCGGCAAAGACAGAGGGGCGTGAGAGGCGGTGGTGGACCTGGAGGCCTGCGCCGAGCAGGAACGAGACCCCAAGTGTTGCCGACAAGAGACGCCTCACGTTCCAGTCTT
Organism: uncultured Verrucomicrobiota bacterium; assembly: GCA_903844265.1. Lineage (GTDB taxonomy): Bacteria > Verrucomicrobiota > Verrucomicrobiia > Limisphaerales > CAIMTB01 > CAIMTB01. Next base: position 37,513 of record CAIMTB010000629.1, on the reverse strand, counting down.
GAAGCCATCCTGCGACCGGGCCGGCGGCGAGAATCGCGGCGGCGGGCATGAGCGGTGCGACGAGGTCCCCGCGCTGATGGCCGGCGAGGCCGAGTGTCACGATTCCGGTGACGAGCCAGGCGGCGGCGAATCGTTCGAGTGAATGTCTGGGGGATGAGGAATCACGGCGTCGCAGGGTGAGCCAGAGTGCCCAGAATGCCGCGAGGCTCCACGGTGCGAACCGGCTGAGCAGGAAGCCGGGAACGATGGCCAGGCCGAGGCCGGGCACTGTTCCTTCCGTTCGCAAGGCATGGCCCGCGAGTTCGCCGATGATGAGCTTCTGGAACAGCGGGTTCCCTGCTTGAAGCCACGCGCCTCCGAACCATCCGCCCGCCAGGAGCACGAGCATCGCCAGCCCCGCGAAGTGTCTGCGGTCCCAGATGAGGGGCGGGGACGTCTTGTTTCTCCGGGTGCGGATTCCCGCGAGCAGGCCGGCGAATCCCAGGACGAGGCCGAGTGGGCCCTTTGTCAGCGTGGCCAGTGCCGCGTAGAACCAGGTGCGGATCCAACCGGTGTTGCGCGAGATGGCAACCCCGGACCAGGCGGCATGGGCAGAGGCGGCTGTGAGTGTGACGAAGAATGTGAACAGCGCGTCGGTGCGGGCGGTGCAGACGAGCTTGGCGGTCAGCGGGCAGGCGAGAAAAAGCACTCCGCCAAGCAGTGCTTCCCTCGAGCCGGCGACCTTGCGCAGCCGGTCTGCGACCAGTGCTGCAGACCCGAACATCGCCAGCGCGCACGGGAGGTACAGCGTCCAGCGATGGGCGCCGCCCGCGATCCAGGAGAGACCCGCGGAGATCCAGGTGTAGAGCGGTGGCTTGGAGGCGATATCCCCCGTCCAATCGCGCTGGACCAGCCAATGACCGTTGCGGAACGCGTCGATGACGTAGGCAGCAGGGCGTTCCTGGTCGTTGTCTGTGAGGTTCGAAGGTCCCAGACATCGCAGGGCGAAGAGCCAGGCCGTCAGCGCCGCCAGCGCGAGGAGCGTGTGGCGCCAACGAATCTCATCCCGAGCGTCGGCCCGGCCGGATCCCGGGACAACATGGGTGTTCACGGATCGGGTGTTGGATGGGGTGGGATCCTACCAATGGGGTTTCTCGGGCAGGCTTGCGTTGAATTCGCCAACCAGCGAGGTCTCGAGGTCACCTGCATAGGTCCCCGCGAAGAAGGCGTCGAGTCCCTCGTCGAGGAGGCGTCGCCAGGAGGCTTCCTCGCGGCCGGGGATGATCGGGTAGAACAGGGCGCCGTTGGATTTGGCGGCCGTGAAATCGCCGGGGGCATCCCCGATCATGAGGATTTTCGACGCGGGATACCTCGGGGCGGCGGCGAGTTTGAGGTGATCCTTCTTGGAACCCATCTCCTGACCGGCGATGAGCGCGACGTAACGGGCGAGATCGTGCTCGGCCCATTCGCGTTCGAGCGCGGAGCCTGGCGTTTGGGAAATGACCATCGCATCGGCGTGGTCGCGGAGTTTCTCCAGGCATTCGCGCACGCAGGGAAAGGGAGGCACGCCATGGACGATGTCCTTGATCTGGGCATCGACGGCGAGGGACCAGTTGAGGACGGGTTGGAGGGCGGTGTTCCCGCGGTCCTCGACCTCGGGCCGCAGGGTTCCGAGCGTATGTTTGGTTTCGCGGGCCATCCAGGCATCGAGTTCGTCGGTGGAGGGGACCTGGACGCCGCGGGCGTGGACCTCCGGTCGTTCGCCGAGGAGGTTGAGGGCGTTGGACAGGGCGGGGTAGCGGTTGATGCCGCGGGTCTTGGAGTAGAGGTTGACGAAATCCCAGACCTCGCGGGCGTATTTCGAGACCGGCTGGAGCCCGAAATACTTGATGTACATCGGAGTGAAGCACTCCTTGTGCTTGATCTCCATCGAGTCGAAGACGCAGCCGTCGGAGTCGATGCCCACGAAGAATTCGTGTTGCGGGGTGAAGTTGCGGAGAGCTTGGGCGGGATCGTTCATGCGAGGCGCAGGGGTTGGCGCGGTTGAATTGACGACGGGCGTTCGACGGACTGACCGGCGGGCCGACGGTTGTCAGCGTGCTGCCGGCGCGCGGGGGATCGTGCTCCTGACGGGCTCGATTCGGAAGGCGAAAGCCGGAGGTACGGGGTGGTGGGGCGCGGGGTATCGTTGGTGGAAAATATCAAACAAAATGTTGAAAAAGTTATTGAACATCATCGGGTCCAGGCCTATCTGATCACCGTACAGCGTCCATGAGCTACCTACTCAGCGACGTGGCGGTGAAGCCGGAGCCCTCCCCGGGCGATGAGCCGGCCCCACCGTTTTCCCAACGGGCAGAGTACGCCCAACAACAGAGAACCGCATCATGCCTAAGTCCCACGAACAGGTCGCGGAAGTGATCCAGAACCATCGGTATCACCCCCGGAACGCGGAAAACCGACCTCATAAGGCGCAGAAACACCGGTACGAACGGCGCAAGGTACGCGAGTTGATGCGCCAGGGAGAGTGGTCGGGAGACCAGAGCTGAGCCCGGGAGCGGATTGCCCCCGGCGATGGTTCAAGCAAAGCAGGACATGATTTGGCGACGAATGCTTTAGACCAACCTGATTATTCCAATATCGGGCCGCACGGTTTCGCCGTGGCGGCCCCTTTCGTTTTTGTGGTGTCGTGGGACGGCGGGCCTTCCTGGCAACGCGGGCAACGGCCGAAGAACTCCAGCTTGTGGGTCACCCGCTCAAAGCCGCTCTCACGGGCAATCATCGCATCCCACTCGGTGGCCAGGCATTGGTCGATTTCCACGATCCGGGAGCAGGCCGTGCAGACGAGGTGATGGTGGTGGTTGTCGTGACCCTCGAGTGCAATCTCGTGCCGGGCCACGCCATCCCCGAAATCGTAGCGCGTCACCAGTCCCATGTCCTCGAGCAGGTGTACGGCCCGGTAGACGGTCACCAGATCACAGACGCCCGGGGGCAATGCCTCGAAGATTTCCCGATTGGTGAGCGGATGCGGGTGTTCGTGGAGGATGGAGAGAATCGCTGCCCTTGGTCCGGTGACCCGCCGGTCCTTGCCACGCAAGCGCTCGGTCAGTTCGCTCAGCCTGGGGCGCTTCGCCGTGTGGTGATGGACGGGGTCGGACGGGGCGAGATCCTTCATCCCTCCTCCCGGACGAGAGGTTCCAATCGCTCGGTCCGGCGTGTCTTTGAGATTCCGAGGGTCACGGCGAACAAGGTAATTCCGGTCAGGACGATCGACGGGCCGCAGGGGATATCGGCGGCATAGGAGGCCGCGACGCCGCCGACACCTGTGACGATCCCAAAGGCGACCGCGAGCCAGATTTCCTGCCGCAAGGTCCGGCCCAGAAGGCGGGCGGAAGCGGGGGGGATGACCAGGAGGGCCCCGACGAGGAGGATCCCGACGAGGCGGATGGTGACGGTGACCGTGATGGTGAGGACCAGGACGAAGGCGTAGTTGAAGGCGCGGACGCGGAGCCCGGCGACGTGGGCGAGGTCCTCATGTGCGGTGATCAGGGAGAGGGGGCTGAGCATCCACGAGCCACCGATCGCGACCAGCAGCAGCAGCGCTCCAGCCAGGATCAACTCGGTGCTGCCGATGGCGAGGATGTCGCCGAACAGGACGCGGTGGATCTCGGCGCGGAATCCGTGCAAGCGGCTGAGGATGACCGTGCCCACGGCGACGGATCCGGTGAGCAGCAGGGACATGATGGTGTCGTTGAAGAGCCCGCTGCGTTCGCGGAGCCAGACGATGGCGGCGGCGACGGCGAGGCTGACGACGATCATGCCGGGGGTGGGCTCGCTGAGGCCGAGGAGGAACGATACCGCGGTGCCGGCGAGTGAGGCGTGCGCGACGGTGTCGCTGAAGAACGCCATGCGTCGCGCGGTGACGAAGACACCGAGGAGCGCGCACAGCGGGGCGAGCATGAGCGCGCCCAGGATGGCCCTCAGCATGAAAGGTTCAGTGAACATGCGGATGACCGTGGTCGAGTCCGTGATCGTGGCCCTGCGCGGTGGGATCGTGGTGGTGATGGTGGTAGGGCGTGACGTGCAGTCCGTAGGCCTCGCGCAATGCGTCCTCGCGGATGATTTCGTCGGGGGCGCCTTCGCAGCAGATGCGGCCGTTGAGGGCGACGACCCAGGAGGCGTGCCGGTGCACCATCGAAAGGTCGTGTGAGACGAGGACCACAGTCAACCGGTGGGCTCGGTGGATGTCCGAGATGATCTCGTAAAACGTCCGTTCCCCGGGGGCATCGACGCCTTCCGTGGGCTCGTCGAGGAAGAGCAGTTCCGGGTTGTCGAGGAGGCCGAAGGTGATCAGGACCCTTTGGAGTTGGCCGCCTGAGAGCGTGGATACGGACTTGTCGAGGAGGAGGCGGGTCCCGAGTTCGTCGGCGATGGGCGGCAGGGTGGCGTCGAGTTCGGCGTGGCGTCGCCAGAACCAGTTGCGCGTGGAAGGGCGACGCAGGGCGAGGAATTCACGGACGCTCATCGCCAGGCCGACATCGAGGGCGAGGCGCTGGGGAACATAGCCGACACGCGGGAGGGCGGATCGGAGATTGGTTTCGCCGAGGACCCTCACGGTCCCGGATTCTGCAGGGACAAGGCCGAGGATGGCCCGAACGAGGGTGGTCTTGCCGGCGCCATTGGGGCCGATCAGCGCGACCAATTCGCCGGTGCCGATATCGAGGTCGATATTCCTGAGGACGCGCTTTCCGCCCAGGCAGACATTCAGGCCGCGGATTTCGACGGCGCGAGGGCGGGTGTCGGTGCGGTTCATGGGGAGCCGGGTTTTCCAAAATTTGGACACGCGTTGGGACCCTGAACCACGCGGGGATCTACCACGAAGGTCACGAAGATCACGAAGGCCAGAGGATTTGTGTTCCTTCGTGTCCTTCGTGCTCTTCGTGGTTCGACTCGGTTCATGGGGAGGCTGGGACGAGCGCCGCCTGGAGCGTGGCGAGGTTTCGGCGCATGCCCGCGTCGTAGGCGTCAGCGGAGAGTGGGCCGATCTCGAGTGTTTCGATCGTGACGATCTTGATTCCGAGGTCGTCAGCGAGGCGTCGGGCAAGGCGTGTGGGCTGACCATCCACGAACAGGACGCGTGCCTTCTCGCGGCGGACCGTGGCTGCCAATGCGGCGAGTTCGCGGGGTGAGGGTTCTTCCGCGGCATTTTCCTCGACCACGCCAACCAGCTTGAGTCCGTAACGGCGGGCGAGATACGGGAACGCGTCGTGGTAGGTGATGAACGCCGTCCCTTTGGCTGGGTCGAGCCTCTTCACGAAGTCGCGATGGAGTGCTTCGAGGCGGGCGAGCGTGGCATTGGCATTGAGGAGGTAGACCTCTCTGCCGGCCGGGTCCAATTGCACCAGCGCATTCAGGACATTGGTGACCGCGTAGGAGACGAGGACAGGATCGAGCCAGAAATGGGGGTTGGTTCCCGAGGTCCCGTGCTCGTGTCCGGGGGGTTCGTGGTCCTTGGAACCTGGAGCGTCGGGCTTTGCGCCAGGCGAGCGGGTGGCTGTGATGCGGACGGAATCCGGGAGGTCGCGGGAGGCCTCGAGGAGTTGGAGTCTGGGATTGGCGGCGGCGGATCGCAGTTGGGAAAGAGTCCAGCCCTCAAGCCCGAGCCCGGCAATCACGAGAAGGTCGGCCTCGCGAAGGCGTCGGAGATCGCGCGGCTGGAATTGGAACTCGTGGGGATCGATGCCGGGCGGGAGCCAGTTCTCGACGGAGGCGCGATCTCCCGCGATTTGTCTGACGATCGAGAAGACCGGCAGGAAGCTGGTTAGGATGCGAGGTGGTCGCAGGGCTTCGGCGGCGGCGGTGGACCGTGCTGAAAGGGCGACGGTCGATGCGACGAAGAGCCGGAGCCCGGCGACCAAGGCAAGGGCCAAGGAGGGAGCGGGCCGGCGGATGATGTTCCAGACGCAAATCATTTGCACTGGATGGCCATAACAAGGCGCCTGCTGGGCCGGTGACACCGGTGGCAGGCGCCGTAGGGGGCGTTACTTCATGAGGAGCATCTGGCGCGCGCGCTTGATGGCGAGCGTCAGTCGGCGCTGATAGTGCGCCGGGAGCCCGGTGTACTTCCGGGGCAGGATGCGTCCCTGTTCCGTGACGAACTGCCTAAGGAGGTTGACGTTCTTGAAGTCGAGGGCGTCGACGGTGAAATCGATTTTCGGCTTCGGGCGGGGCGTGCGCACTTCCGAGGAACGGCTACGCGTTCCGGGTTCACGGTCGGGATGGGTCTTGCGCGGCATACAATCGGTCTACTTGATCTCCCTGTGGAGGGTGTGACGGCGGAGATGCTTGTTGTATTTTCTCAGCTCGACCTTTTCGGTCTGGAGCTTCTTGTTACGGGTGGTGGTGTACCGGCTCGGGGGCTTGCCAAGTTTGCGCGCCTCCGTGCACTCGATGGTCACGATCTCGCGGGGCATGATCTATTCCTTCTCTTTCGCTGGCTTTTCCTCGACCTCATCGTCCTCTTCGATCTCCGCGGGGGCTCCAGCGTCAAGAGTGCCAAGGGAACCCAGACGACGGTGGCGGAGAGCGCCTTCACGTTCCAACTGGGCCTGGGCTTCGACGGTGAAGCGGGCCCACGGAATGGCGTCGAGGCGGGCCTTGGGAATGGGTTTGCTGGTCAGTTCGCAGGTGCCGTAGCTCCCGCGTTCGATGCGCTTCAGCGCCTCATCGATCTCGTAGATCGCGTCCTGGTCGCTCGACAGCAGGCTGAGGGCGAAGTCACGGTCAAAATTGTCGGTGCCCGAATCGGCCATGTGCATGGAGTAGCCGGGCAATTGCTCGGCGGACTCCTTGGCGAGGCCGTTCATTTGGCGGACGAGTTGTTCGCGCAGGTCCAACAGGATGCCCCGATACCGTTCCCATTCGGGATCGGTAGGGCGTGCTTTTGGCGCGCTCCTGGAGGTGGCTGTGGTTCCACCTCCGCCAAGAATGGCGGCTGCAGTGGTGGTGCCCACGACTTTGCCCCGGCCCGGGGCCACCGTCCTCTTTGTCGTGCTTTTCTTGGAGCTCACTTCGACGACTCCCGAGATTCTGCTGATTGTGTGTTTCTGTCCCGCAAGGTCCCGTAGGCTCCCATTGCGAGGGCCGGGGACCATAACAGACGAACTCCGGGGCGCCACCAAAAACTTTGTTTTCGCGGCGTTCTGGTTTCCCCGGATGCGATGCGGCGGGTCCGATTCGGGGCCGTGAATCACCTTCCACGAGGGCCGGGAAGGGGTCTCGGGGCCTCATGGGCCAGGGGGGCGGCTTGCCAAGGGGCGATCGCCCGCTAGGATCGATGGCAGATGGAACTGCCCAAGAGCTTGGGGGTGATGATTCTGCCGAGCGTGAATCTTTTTCCGCACGCGATCCTCCCGCTCTTTATCTTTGAACCCCGATATCGTCGCATGCTGCAGGACGCCCTGGCGTCTCACCGCATGTTTTGCGTGGCCATGCAGGTCCCGGATGCCGAAGTGGAGACGCCGTCCCCGGTGGCAGGCATCGGGCTGATTCGTGCCTCGGTGGAGAACCCTGACGGGACGTCCAACATGATCCTGCAGGGCGTGGCGCGCGTTTCCCTGGGCCGGGTGATGCGCCGGCGTCCCTACAGGGTTCATGCACTCAAGACACTCACATCCACGTCGTCCGATTCCGACAAGGTGGGCGCGCTCACGCTCAAGGTCCGTGAATTGGTCGGGCTGCGTTTCGAGCAGGGCCTTCCGGCGCCCTTGAAATTCCTTGGCGAAACGGCCGCTGCAGCGGGTGCTGCAGCCGATCCTGCGGGTCACATTCTCCGGTCCCTGGGCGATATCACCGACGCGAGTGTTCTCGCGGATCTCGTGTCCTGCACGCTGCTTTCGGATCCGCGACAACGGCAGGTTCTCCTCGAGACCGTGGATGTTGAGACGCGGCTGCGGTATCTGATTTCCTTCCTCAATCGGGAGATCGACGGGGCCTCTGAGAAGGGGAGCTGAGACATCCCGCGCGGTTCCCGGTTGTTACGCACGGTTGTCACGCCCGGCCGAGGAGCCGATAGACGAACCATCCCACCTGCTCGTGCCACCATAGTCCGAGCTGGAAGAGGTCTTCCTCCGAGGGGGCCCAGTGCCATTTCTGTGTGGTTTCATCGCCCCGGAGGAACTTGAAGTCACACGCCACCGGATGGACGGGGACGGCTTCCTTGGTGAACGTGGCGAGAGCCCGGCGCATGTGAAAGGCGGAGGTGACGAGGAGCACCTTTTTCCAGCCGCGTTTCCGGACGAGTTCCCCCGCGGCCAGCGCTTCGTCCCGGGTGGTTTTCACGGGGCCGAGCGACACAACTTCCAGGGATGCGAGTCCCCAGTCCTGGAGCCATCGGTGCAGTCCCTCGCTGTCAGGAGGTTGATTGGTGCCGTGCGTCACGGGATCGCCGCCGAGGACGAGCACGGGCGCCTTGCCGAGGCGTCCCAGTTCGCAGCCCGTGAAGAAACGGTCCATCGATTCCATGAAATCGACCCGACGGAAATCATGGACCGACGTGCGCCAACCGCCGCCGAGCACGATGATGGCGTCTGCATTGGGGGCCTGTTCGACGGTGGAATGGATCCAAGGTTCCTCGAGGGTTCCGTAGACCGGGAGAACGAGGGGCGGTTGTGCGAGGATCCAGAGGGCGAGGGCTGCGAGGCTGCACACGAAGGCCCCCAGGGCACGGCGACGCCGCAGGCAGAGGATGGCGCTCGCGATGAGGGCCATCCATCCGATCCCGACGGGATGCAGGAGCAGGCTGAGGTCCTTGAGGATGTCGGACATTTCGAGCGGATCATGGGAACCGAGGCGGTGTGCGTTGAAGCGATTTCTGTTCGGGGCATGCGGCGAGGTGCATCCACGAGTTGTCGGTGGTAGCAGGGCGGGCAGTCCCTTGCCCGCCGTGGCTTGGTGCGTCCGCGAAGGACGGCGCGCAGCGGAGTGCGCGCCCGTCAATCTGTGGATGCACGGCATGCGCCGTTCCGTCCGATCGGGATGCCCCTTGGGGCGTGCGGAGTTGTGCATCTCCGTTCTCCACAAGGCGGCGGCGGTGGGTGATGATGACGTCGATGTCGCACCATCCAGGATTTGGCGCCCATACGGATCCGACGTTCCGTTCGCAGCCTCGGCCGGTGTCCGAGGTGATCCGGCGGGTTGCGGTGTACCTGAAGCCTTATCGTCTTCTGGCGGTGGGGACGATTGCGTGTGCTGTCTTCGGTCTGGGGTTTGGTTTCTTGTATCCGAAGCTGACGCGGGTATTGATCGACGACGTGATCGTGCAGGGGCGACGGGATGCCCTGGCGCCGGCGGCGTTGACTTTGCTTGGGGCGTTCCTGCTGCGGGAGGTTTTCAACAGCCTCCGGGTCCGGGTGAACAACCGGTTGGAGCAGAACGTGATTTTCGACATGCGCCGGGAGGTGTATGGGCGGCTGCAGCGGTTGCCGGTGGCCTGGTTTGATCCTCGTTCATCGGGTGACCTGATGACCCGGGTCATCGAGGACGTGAACGTCGTCGAGCGTCTGCTGATCGACGGCACGGAGCAGGGCACGGTGGCGTTGCTGAGCATCATCGGGTCGCTGGTGGTGATGTTCAGCTCGAGTTCGCTCCTCGGTTGCGTCGCGCTGATACCGCTGCCGATCCTGGTGGGTGGGGCGTTGTGGTACACGAGCACGGCACATCGCCGGTATCGGCTGCAGCGCGAGGCGGCGTCGGCGATGAACTCCCTGCTCATGGACAATCTCCAGGGCGTTCGTCAGATCAAGGCATTCGGGCAGGAGCGGCACGAGGATCTGCGCTTTGCATCGCGGGCGGACGATCTTCGCGAGGGAACGCTGGTCGTGATGCGGGCGTGGGCGTGGTATGGGCCGGCGATGCAATTCACGGGGTCGCTGGGCATCGGGTTGGTGCTGTGGGTGGGAGGATCGCAGGTGATGGACGGCAAGATGGCGGTGGGTGAGTTGGTGGCCTTCATGCTCTATGCGGGGATGTTTTTCTATGAGCCCATCGGGCGGCTTCACGGGCTGAACCAGATGCTCCAGTCGGCGCGCGCGGCGGCGGCGCGGGTGTTTGACATCCTCGATGCCACGGCGGAGAGGTCCGATCGGCAGGGCAGGCTTCGAGAACCGGTGCGCGGCGAGCTCGATTACCAGGGTGTTGGGTTCAGTTATCCCGGGGGTCGGACGGTGCTCAAGGAGGTCAGCCTGCATGTGCGTCCCGGCGAGATGATCGCGCTCGTGGGGCCGACGGGTGCGGGCAAGTCGACGCTTGTGAACCTGCTCCCTGCGTTTTACGAGGCGACTTCGGGGCGGATCCTGATCGACGGGCAGGACATTCGCGATGTGGGGCTGGAGGCTTTGCGCCAGCGGATCAGCATTGTCAGCCAGGAACCGTTCCTGTTCAACGGGACCCTCCGCGAAAACATCCTGTATGGACGTCTGGAGGCGACGGAGTCGGAGATGATCGCGGCGGCCAGGGCGGCGAATTGCCACGACTTCATCGCGGCGCTTGGGGAGGGATACGACAGCCGGGTGGGGGAACGTGGGGTGAGACTCAGCGTGGGGGAGAAACAGCGGGTGAGCATCGCCCGTGCGCTGTTGAAGAACGCGCCGATCCTGGTCCTCGACGAGGCGACCGCCAGTGTCGACACGCAGACCGAGCGCCTCATCCAGGAGGCGCTTGAGCGTCTGATGCAGGGGCGCACGAGCTTCGTGATCGCGCATCGTCTGAGCACCATCCGTCGCGCCGACCAGATCCTGGTCTTGCGTGCCGGGGAGATCGTGGAGCGGGGGACGCACGAAGAGTTGGTTGCGGCCGACGGCCTCTATGCCCGGCTCGCGCGGATCCAGAACACCACCACCATCGAGGAGGGGTTCGAGCGTCTCGGGGTATGAGTTGCAATCGTGGTCCATCCGGGTTTCGGGGGCCAACCCTTGCGGCCCTGATGGTGTTGGGGTGGCTCGTGGGTGGCTGGAATGCGGCGGCCGACATCCGGCTTCTCGCGGCGTGGCGTTTCGAGACCGCTGATTTCGCGGGGGAAGACGGAACGCTTCCGCGGTCCCGCGGGGCGGCTGCCTGGGTCGAGGGGGCGTCGGGAAAAGGGGTGGAGTTTCGCCCGGGCTCGGGCCCCGTGATTTGTCCGCTGGCGTCTCGGGGTTCGAAAGGGCAGGGGCAGGTCAATCCGCTCGCGATGAGTCTGGGGTTGTATTATCGGCCGGGGTGGAATCCGCGTGGTGTGGGTTCGGGACAGGGGCCTGGCGAGACGGCGCGATTGGTGTCGATCGGCGATCGGGCGGCGAAGCCTGAGGATGGATGGTGGGAACTTTCGGTCAGCGCGGACGGAACGCGTCTGCAGATCGCCTGGGGTTCGGTGGGTCGGGATGTTTTCGAGTCGAGCAGCGGACCCATTGCGTTCGCCGAGGGGATGTGGAGCGAGATCCGGGTCAGTGTCTTTCCGGGCCGCGTGAGGATCCACTGTGACGACCTGATGGTGTTGGCGGATGTGCCGGGAAAAGTGTCGGGGCCTGGTCCGGTGGCGATGCGCCGCGGACTCGTCCTCGGCTCGGCTCCTGGCGGTGGCTCGTCGGCGAGGGGAGTGCTCGATGAAATCGAGATCCATGACGCGCCGCTGGAACGGGTGGAAACCCTCAAGCGCGGCCGCGTGATGAGCGCCGTCGCGATGACGAACGGGGTAGGGCTTGAGCTGTCGTGGCGGTGTCGTCCCTCAGCACCGATGGAATTGGAACGTGCGGACGCAGGTTCGACGAACTGGAGCAGGCTTGCGGCGCGGACGGGGTTGATGGCGTATCGCGATGTCTCGATCGAGCCGGGGAGGCTCTACCAGTATCGCGTCCTGACCAATGGGCAACCGAGTGAACTCACCCTCAGCGGCGGGGTCCGGCTTCCTCCGTGGGAGGATCGCGGGGGGGTTGTCCTGCTTGTGGACCAGACGTTGGCGGACCGGCTCGCGGCGGAGTTGCGGGGGTTGGAGCGGGATCTTGTGGCGGATGGATGGCGGGTTTTCCGGCATCGGGTGCCGCGGCATGACGACCGTGAATGGAGCGCCAATCCCCCTGCCATCGGCGCCATCCGCGAACTCGTCCGGCGCGACTGGGAGTCCTCGTCAAAGACGCTGCGCTGCGTCTATCTGATCGGCCACGTGGCCATCCCGTATTCGGGGATGCGGGCCGAGGATCTTCACACGAGGCGCGGGGACAATCATTGGGGGGCGTGGCCTGCAGACCAGTATTACGCAGACATGGACGGCGTCTGGACGGACAAGTTGCCGTACCCCGATTATCTTTCGCTGCCGACCTATCGGGAGACGCGGAACATTCCGGGTGACGGGAAGTTCGACACCGAGTGGGCGGGGCCGAATGCCGCGGGTGAGACAAAGATCGAGTTGGGGTTCGGGCGGCTGGATTTCGCGAATCTGCCGGCATTTGGTCGGGGGGCGGCGGCGGAGGTTGAACTTCTGAGGAACTACTTCGCGAAGGCGGGTCGCCAGCGGGCGGGGCGGCTGCCGGCCCGGTCGCGGGCGATTGTCGGGGCCTATTTCGAGTCCGGCACGGATTACGAGATGTTGCCGAGCGCCTATCGGACCGGGAGCCATCTTTTTGGTTATGCGGCGGCCGATCTTTTCCAGGGCGACCTGTTTGAGATCCCGCCGGGAGATTCGGCGGTGTGGGGTTTTCAGGGGGCGGCGGGTCACATCGATCGGGTTCGGAATGGCAGTCCGACCATGGTGACCTCGGCGCAGATCGCGTCGGGTGAGAGGATGCCGCGGGTATGGTTTTCGATGTTGATGGGTTCGTGGTTTGGGGACTGGGCGCTGGGTGAGAACAACCTTCTACGTTCCATCGTGGCGTCGAAGGAGTACGGGCTTGCGGCTTTCTGGGTGCGAAAGACCGAGTGGAGATTCGACGCGCTGGCCCGCGGCGGGACTCTTTCCGACGCGCAGTTGGAGACGGCGAACGAGGTGCTCCAGTGGGAGAACATCAATCGTGGGACGACCCGGACGCTCACCATTCTCGGCGACCCGACCTTGCGTCTTCATCCTTCTGCGCCGCCCACGAACGTTCAGGTGCGGGTCTTGGAGAATGGGTTGCGGTTGGGTTGGCAGGATGGGGGTGGGGCCGTGGGGCGCGGATGGTTTGTCTATCGATCGGCGTCGGGGCCCATGGGGCCGTTCGGGAGGCTGACGGCGGTTCCGTTGGTGGCGCGCGAGTTCACGGATCGCGATCCGCCGGTGAACGCGGCCTACCTTGTGAAGGCGGTGGAACTTGTGAACACCGCGAGCGGTTCCTATACCAACCTCAGCCTCGGGGCGGCCTGGCCGCCGGTGGTCGGGGACTGAGCCGGATCTTTGCGATTCCCGTCTTGGCCCGGCGGACCGGTTCTCCATACTCCGCGGGTCCATGCCACCCTCCCTGCGAATTCTCGTCGTCGCGCTCGTCGCGTCGTGGGCGGGTTGTTCCCGCGGGCCGGAGGCTGCGAAGCCTGACGCGGGAAAGGCGGCTGGGGTTGTCGATGGGGGGACGTTCCGGGTGGCGGTGTCGGAGTCGCGCCGGATCGAGAGGGCCATTGCGACCTCGGGTTCGTTGCTTCCGCTGGACCAGACCCCGGTGGCGGTGAAGGTGCCGGGTCGGTTGGGATCCATCGTGGTGGACCTGGGAAGCCGTATCCGTGAAGGGGACCTCGTGGCGCGGGTGGACGCGGTGGATTACGATCTGCGGCTGAAGCAGTCCGAGGCTGCGTTGGGACAGGCGCGGGCGCGGGTGGGATTGCCGCTGGAGGGGGACGACGACCAGGTGAAGGTCGAGGATTCCCCGGCAGTGAAGGAGGCGCGGGCGGTGCTCGATGAGGCGCGGGCGAACCGGGACCGGATACAGGCTTTGTCGAAGCAGGGGATTCTTTCGGCGTCGGAACTCGAGACTGCGAGTGCGACGTTCAAGGTCGGGGTCAGCCGGCATGACGAGGCGTTGGAGGAGGCGCGGATCCGCGTTGCGCAGCTCCAGCAGAAGCGCGCCGAATTCGAGATGGCGCGGCAGCAGCTCTCCGACACCTACATCCTCGCGCCGTTTGACGGGGCGGTGCAGGAGCGTCGGGCGAGTGTCGGTGAGTACCTTGCGGTGGGCGCGCCCGTGGTGGTGCTGGTGCGGACCGAGCCGCTGCGCCTTCGCATGGAGGTGTCGGAGCGCGACGCGATCAAGATCAAGTCAGGGCAGGCTGTCAGGGTGGTGGTCGAGGGGGATACCAACGTCTACTCAGGCGAGGTACGACGATTGAGCCCTGCGATTGTACAGGGGAGCCGGACCCTTGTGGTCGAGGCGGACGTCCCGTCCCAAGGTCGGCTTCGGCCCGGTTCATTCGCGCGCGTCCAGATTGTGACCCTGCCCGAGACCGAGGTGGTGACGGTGCCGGCTGAGGCGTTGGTCACGTTCGCCGGGATTGAGAAGGTTTTCATGGTGGCGGACGGTGTCGCGGTGGAGAAACGGATCGCGGTGGGGGATCGCGGGAGCGGTTGGGTCGAGGTTGTTTCCGGGCTCAAGGCCGGGGAGACGGTGGTCCTTGTCCCGGGCGGATTGCAGGCGGGTCAGCGGGTGACACGGGCGGCGGCCCCGGGCGTGGAGCAGCGCGCTGCGGAGAAGTCGAAGGTGCCGGTGGCAGGTTCCTGACGGGTGCGACTTCGAGCCGTATGCAAACGCTTGCCGAGATCTGCATCCGACGCCCGGTGTTCGCGTGCATGATCGTGCTCGCGCTGGTCGTGACGGGTGCGACGGGGTACATGCGGCTGAACGTGGACCGTTCCCCGAGCGTGGATCTTCCCACGGTGTTTGTGGCGACCTCGCTGCCCGGGGCGTCCCCCGCGGAGATGGAGTCGCTGGTCAGCCAGCCCCTCGAGCAGAACATCAACACCATCGAGGGCATCGACGAGATGCGTTCGATCTCGGGCCTCGGCCGGTCCTTCGTGATTGTGCGCTTCAACCTCAGCCGGGGCGCCAACGCCGCGACCGAGGATGTCCGCAACCGTGTCTCCACCACGCTCGCGGAACTGCCGTCGGACATCATCGCCCCGCAGGTCTCGAAGTTCGACGTCGACTCGGCGCCGGTGTTGTCGCTGTCGATGTCGGGCGATCGCCCCGTCCGCGAGCTCACGCAGTTGGCCGAGAAGATCGTGCAGATGCAGCTCGAGCGGTCCGAGGGCGTGGGCGAGGTCGAGGTTTCGGGCGGTGCGCCACGTTCCATCAACATATGGATCGACGCCGACCGGCTCGCCGCCTACGGCCTCCCGATCACGGCGGTCCGGGACGCGATCGTCCGTCAGAACGCGAACATCCCCGGGGGCAACGTGACCGGTCCGTTGCGGGAGCGTGTGTTGCGGACGATGGGTAGGATCCAGAATCCGCGGGAGTTCAACGACCTTGTGATCACCACGGTGAACGGGTCGCCGGTGCGGGTCCGGGACGTGGGGCGTGCTGAGGATGGGACGAAGGAAGTGCGATCGATTGCGCGTCTTGATGGCCGGCCCTGTGTGCAACTCGACGTGAGGCGGCAGTCGGGGGCCAACACCGTGGCGGTGATCGAGGCGGTGAAGGCCCGGTTGCCGGGCGTGGTGGCCCAGTTGCCGCCGGACGTGAAGATCGAGGTCATCCGAGACCAGTCGCGTTACATCAACGAGGCGTTGTCCGAGATCCGCACGCACCTGATCCTGGGAAGCGTCCTGGCGAGCCTGGTGGTGCTGGCGTTCATGCGGAGCTGGCGCGCCACGCTCATCGCCGGGGTGGCGATCCCGGTGTCGGTGGTGTCGACGTTCGGGATGATGTGGGCGCTGAACTTCACGCTCAACAGCGTGACCATGCTCGCGCTGGTGCTGATGGTGGGGATCGTCATCGACGACGCGATCGTCGTGCTCGAGAACATCTTCCGGTTCGTCGAGGAGAAGGGGATGAACGCCTTTGATGCGGCCCGCGCGGCGACCGCTGAGATCGGGCTGGCGGTGATGGCGACGACGCTTTCCCTGGTGGTGATCTTCGTGCCGGTGTCGTTCATGTCGAGCGTCGCGGGCCGGTTCCTCTTCCAGTTTGGCATCACCTCGGCGGTGGCGCTTCTGGTGAGCCTGCTGGTGTCGTTCACCCTGACGCCGATGATGAGTGCGCGATTGTACAGCCTGGGGAAGGTGAAGGGCGGGGGTGCGGGAGGTCCGCGTTCGCGGAAGGGGTTCTACGGCTGGATCGAGCGCAGCTATCTCACGGTGCTCGGCTGGGCGATGCGGCATCGGGCGATCGTCCTCGCGGCCGCGGCCGCGGTGGCGCTGTCCTCATGGCCGATCTACCACGTGGTGCGCCAGGAATTCACGCCGACCAACACGGACGAAGGTGAGTTCGAGGTCTCCCTCACGGCCCCCGAAGGGACGAGCGTGACCGCGATGGACGAGGTCGTGCAGCTCGCTGCCAAGTCGGTCGCCTCCATCCGTCACGTCCGGACCATCCTCGCCACCACCGGTTCCGGCGGTGGCTTCTCCGGCGTGAACCAGGGCCGGCTCTTTCTCCTGCTCACGCCTCATCGCGAGCGGAATTTCACGTGGGCGCGATTTGTCAGCCTGACGCCGTGGAAGGCATTCGAGGGGAATGCGTCGCAGCGCGAGGTCATGCAGCAGGTGCGCACGCGGTTGAAGTTCCTCAAGGACGTGCGTGTTGGCGTCCGCGGTGGCGGTTCGTCGATCAGTCTTGGCGGGCCGGGGTACGAGATCGACTTCGCGTTGCTGGGTCCCGAGCTCGAGCAGCTTTCGGCGTACGCCGAGCGGTTGCGGCTGCGAGGTCCCGAGCTTGGCCTCCAGGATGCGGACATCACGCTGCGCCTGGACAAGCCGGAGTTGCGTGTGGAGATCGATCGCGCGCGGGCAGCGGACCTTGGGGTGGATGTCCAGGACATCGCGTCGGCTTTGCGGCTGATGGTCGGCGGTGATGCGCGGGTTTCGCGGTATCGCGACTCCGGTTTGAACGACGACTACGATGTCCAGTTGCGGTTGGCGGACGTGGACCGGGATGATCCGGCGGACTTGGGCCGGATGTTCGTGCCGCGGCAGGGAGGCGGGTTGGTGCGCCTCGACAACGTCGTGCGCGTGGTGCCCGGCCAGACCGCGTCGCGGATCGACCGGTTGGACCGGCAGCGAACCGTGGCGTTGCGGGCGAATATCGCACCGGGTTATGCGCTGGCGGACCGGCTCGTGGCGCTTCGTGAGGAGGTGAAGTCGATGAATCTGCCGCCGGCCTACACGACGAAGGTTTCGGGTCGCGGCCGTGAGCTTGAGGGGACGTTCCGTGAATTCCTGTGGGCCTTCGCGCTCTCGATTGTGTTCATGTACATGATCCTGGCCTCGCAGTATGAGAGCCTCATCCATCCGTTCACGATCCTCCTGTCGCTGCCGCTGTCGTTGCCGTTCGCGCTCGTCTCGCTCTGGGCGACGGACAACACGCTCAACCTCTATTCCGGGCTCGGCCTGCTCGTGCTGGCGGGAGTTGTGAAGAAGAACGCGATCCTCCAGATCGATCACATGAACCAGCTTCGGGCCAAGGGCGTCGAGCCGTTCACCGCGGTGCTCCAGGCCAATCGTGACCGCCTTCGTCCGATCCTGATGACCACCTTGTCACTCGTCGCCGGGATGCTCCCGCTCGCCGCTGGCGCGGGGCCGGGCTCCGAGGAGCGGCGCGCGGTCGCCGTCGTCGTGATCGGCGGACAGACCCTCTGCCTGTTGCTTACACTTGTGGTCACCCCGGTCGTGTACTCGGTCCTCGACGATTTCCAGCGGCGATTCGCGGTGAAGAGCTGGACTGGGGCGGGTCGTGGATCGGAGGTTGTGCCTCTGGAGAATCCCCCGGTGTAGGGTCGCTTGGGGGTTCTCCTGCATCGGTGTCGGACGGTTTCCGCTCGGTTTCTTGGCCTCCGGTCGGGTTCGGGCTAGGATGGGGGTGTGACGGCGCTCGACCTTGTCTGGTTTGTCCTCGCGTTGATCCTGATGCTCGTGGGGTTGCTGGGGGCGGTGCTGCCTGCGTTGCCGGGGACGCCGTTGATCTTTGCCGTGGCGATGGGGCATCGGTTGATCGTGGGGGTGTCGGGGGCGCAGACGTGGGTGCTGGTCACGCTCGGTGGGTTTGCCGTTCTCGCGTTGGCGGCGGATTTCGCGGCGAGCTATCTGGGGGCCAAGAAGCTTGGGGCGACGCGATGGGGCATGGTGGGCGCGGTGGTGGGCGGGGTGGTGGGACTCTTTTTCGGGCCGGTCGGGATTCTCACGGGGCCGTTCGTGGGGGCTTTTCTTCTGGAATGCGTCAGCGGTCGGGAATGGCGCGAGTCGGTTCGTGCCGGGGCGGGAGCGACGCTCGGGCTTCTGGTTGGGGCGGTCGGCAAGTTGGCGTGCGGGATGGGGATGATCCTCCTTTTCGCGGGGAACATTCTGTGGCGCGCCTACGGGAGTTGAGGGGGAGGTGCGGCCGTGCGGTTCACGCTTGAACCGGACCCGGGGAAGGTCACTGCAGGAGTGCTGGTGGTGCCGTGGGTTGGCGCGTGGGCGAAGACCTCATTTGACAGTCCTGCCATATCGCCCCATTTAAGTCGCTCCGGACGTCCGGAAAAAGAAACCCAATCCATAACCCGAAGATAACATGGCCATCGCAGTTGGAACCCGCGCTCCTGATTTCACCCTCAAGTCGAAGAACGCCACCGGGCTGCTCGACGTGAAGCTCAGTGAGAACTTCGGCAAGAAGAACACCGTGTTGCTCTTCTTCCCGCTGGCATTCACCAGCGTCTGCACTTCCGAGCTCTGCGACGTCAGCCAGGGCATCAACGTCTACCAGGGCCTCAATGCCGAGGTCATCGGGATCAGCGTCGACAGCCCGTTCGCGCAGGAGGCCTGGGCCAAGCAGGAGAAGATCAGCATCCCGCTGGTCAGCGATCTCAACAAGGAAACCACCCGCGCCTACGGCGTCGAGTTCAAGGCTCTCGCCGGCATCGGCGACACCTCCGCCCGCGCCGCTTTCGTCATCGACCGTGATGGCGTCGTCCGCCACGCGGAGCAGACTCCCTCGCCGAAGGAGCTTCCGGATTTCGCAAAGATCAAGGCCGTGCTCGCGGAGTTGCGCTGAGCCCGGCGCCGTCCAACGCCCGTCTTTCAGGACCGGGATCACCGCTTGCGCGGGTCCCGGTTTTTTATTTGCGGCGGAAGGTCATCGGGTCCCGCTCTCGTCAAGGAACGTCAGGTCAGGGCGCGATCCTGGGGGTCACGACGCGGTAGAAACGGGCGCCGGATAGGACCGTGGGGCCGGGCACCGTGACGGTGACAGGGCAGTCGCAATTGGCGGGTTCGATGCTGCTCACCACTTCCCAAGGGCCGGTGGCGGCGGCTGCGCGCGAAAGAATCGAATAGGTGCGGCCGGGCAGGACCGGGAACGTGAGCCGCACCGTGGTGTCGGCTCCCACGACGGCGCCGACGCGCAGCGCGCTGGCGGGGTTTCTTGGATCGGTGCCGCTCAGGTACTCATTGCGGTTCGATTGTCCATCGCCATCAGGGTCGGCGTCGTCGCCGCTGATCCCCGGGTTTGCCAGTTCAGCCGCGCTGAAATGCGCGGTCTTCCACGCGGAGAATTCGCCGCCGCCACCCGAGCCGGTCACGGTGAACGTCGTGTCGTCCGAGGCGGAGAGCACGCCGTCGAAGACGACGAAGCGGAGCGTGTAGTTGCCGGCGCTCGGGAAGTTCACGGTGGTGGCTGGCGTGTTGGTGCGGTCGAAAACGGCCGGTGCAGGGCCGCTGAGTTGCGACCACGCGAAAGTCACCACGCCCGGTGGGCTGGGCAGTCCATCGTCGGTGTAGCGGCCGGTGAGGACCGTGGGCGTGCCGGCCGTGGTGTTGCGATCGGGCCCGGCGTCCGCCGTGGGGGCGAGATTGGAGGCGCTGGTCATCGCGTCGAGGGCGAGGTTGAAGCTCACGTCGGAGCTGGACGCGCCGGACTGGTGGACTTCCACGGCGAGGACATTGTTGCCCGCGACCAGGACGGCGGGATCGACAGCCTGCTCGAAGAACGCCGATTCATCGGCGCCACCCACGACCTGGCTGGCCCAGGTCTGTGAATTCACATCGCCCTCGGGCATGTTGGAGCGGAAGACCAGCGTGCCGTTGAGATAGACCATCGCGCCGTCGTCCCGCACGAGCCGGACGTTCAGCGCCGTGATCGTCCTGGGGTCTGGGACGCTGAATGTCTTCCGGAAGTAGAACGCGATGGTCTTCACCGGGCCGGCGTTGATCGCGAGCACCGTGCTCTCGTCTCCGTCGCCGTACCCGAGTTCGGCGGTGCCGATCTTCCATTGGCTGTCGTCGAAGGCGCGCGCCACCCAGGCGGTGCCCGGTTCGGTGCCGTCCTCCAGGTATTTCCAGGTGGAACCGGCCGCCACAAGTGCCTGCTGGACCGAGGGCCGATGGACCGTGATCGCGACGTCGTCTGATCGGATCCGTTCGCCATCGGAGACGGTGAGGCGCAGGAGGTAGGTGCCCGTGCCGGGCAGTTGGACCACGGCGTTGCTGCGGGTCGCATCGTTGAGCGTGACGGCGCCCGGACCGTCGACCTGGCTCCAGAGGAACGAGAGCCTGCCGGGCACCTCGGGCAAACCGTCGTCCATGCCGGTTCCGTTGAGCGTGACCGGGGCCGGGAATGTGGCGGCCTCGAACTCGGAGTCCGGACCTGCGTCTGCGGTCGGGGGGCGGTTGCTGCTGTCGACCAACCCGGGCGACGGATCGCCTACGCTTGTAGTCCATGCGCTCGGATCGTCGCCGAACCTTGCTGGATTTCTGCGGACCAGCGAGGGGCCCTGGCCTGCGGCTGCGACTGGCCACGGGGGCTTGTTGTTGTACTCGACCTGGTCGACGACGAGGTAGGGGACGAACACGGAGCCGTCGGGGAGGAAGTCCGGTTTGTCGGGTCGCTGGAGGACCAGTGTTTCGCCGTTGTCCTGGAGCGCGCCTGCGCAGGGGCCGAACACGGGCACTTCGGCGGGGACGGCGTATTGGTTGCGGAAAGCGACGGGGTTGCCTGGGGTCACGACGGCGAGTCCATCCGGGGGGAGGATGACGTTGGTGGGGAACGTGAAGCCGAGGCCCTCGATGTGCCAGGTGTTGGTGGGTGCGAGCGGGTCGAAGAGTGGGACCGGCGATGCGGTGATGTTGCGGATCTCGATGAATTCTGCGCCGCCCGGGGCCGGTTCGTAATGGATTTCGCTGATCACCACGGGTCCGATTTGCGGGCCGGCGTTGGGTTGGCCGAGCGTGTTGAGGATCTGCGGCGGGAAGCGCAGTTGGCCTGCGCTGTTGGTCATGCGGCCGAAGGTCACGGCGTTGGCCGAGGCGGGGAAATGGAATCCGTCGCTGTAGCCGGTGAGTTTCCCGGCGGCGTCGGCGCTGAACAGCCACACATCGTCGCCGTAGGAGCTGAAGGTGAACGAGGTTGTGGCGTTGGTGGGCGTGTTGAAGTCGAGTTCGCTGAACGCGAGGAAGCCGTGCGCGGGAATCGTGGTGCCTGCCGGGATCCTGAATTTTTCCGGGATGAGCCTGTCGTCGGTGAGCCACCAACCGGCGATGTTCGCGGTGGCGTCGGTGGGGTTGTGCAACTCGACGGTGTCGAGCAGCGGCGGGTCGGTATGGGTGAGGATCTCGTTGATCACCACGGGCACGATGCCGGGCGTCGGGTCATCGGAGCCGGGCGATCCGCCCTCGTGGGAACTCGCACGCCAGGCCGACGGGGCGTCGAGCGATGTCGCGTTCGCCTGGATGGGCACGAGGGAGAACCCCTGGCCGTCGGTGAGTTCGGGCCAGGGTGGGCGCGTGTCCCAGGCCACGCTGAGGATCGAGGTGCCGACGGCGTGCACGAGTGAGAGACGTTCGCCGGTGTTGGCGAGGCCACCCGTGTAGACGCCGGTGACGGGCACGGTGGGATAGCGGTTCGTGAAGGCCTCGGGGTTTCGCACCAGGACAGCGAAAGCGCCGGGCCTGAGCCGTGCGCCGTTCGGGAAACGGAAGCCGATGCCGTCCGTGAAATGCACGCCGCCCAGGTCGAGTTCCTGCCCCCCGATGTTCTTCAACTCGACGAACTCGAAGTCGTCACCGGCCCGGTCGGGTGACGGAGCCGGGTGATAATGGATCTCGGTGAGGGCGAGTTCGCTGAAGGTCTGGATGACGGTGAACTCGGCCTCGTTCAGCGCGCTCCAGTCGTTGTTCACGAGGATGCGAGCCTTCACCGTGGTCGACTGTGTGATCGGGATGGGAGAGGTGTAGGGGATGGCGGAGGGGGAGACGGCGCCGCCGGGGCGACGCGGGTCGGAACCGTCGAGAGTGTAGTAGATCGCGGAGCCTGACGCGGACATGACGAGGCTGAAGGCCGGCGGGACGGGGCCGCCCTGCTGGTTGAATTGTGGGACAGGCGTCGTGGGCCAGAGGCCGTCGGTGCGGAGTTGGGCCAGCACGACGGCGGGGCGTTGGGCGATGAAGTTGAGGTTGGCGTTGACGGCGGGGACCCAGTCGGAGTCGCGGTCGAAGGGGTCTGAGGCGCGTTTGGCATCGCCCCATCGTGCGGATTCTCCAATGACGGCGGTGTCGATCTGGGCTTTGCGGACGAGGTAGTTCGTGCGTGCGCCGTTGGCGGAGAGCGGGCCGGCGTTGAAGAAGTGGCGTTGGACGCGATCGCGGACGAGCACCTTGAACTCCGGGCTGGCGAGGAGTTTTTGCCAGAGCCACTGGGGGCTGCTCTTGGTGACCGAGCTGTCGCCGGCGGAGTAGGGCCCGGTGCGGTCCTCGTTGACGTTGAGGAGCGTGTGTTCGGCGTCGTGGACGAACCACTGGAAGCCGAGGTCCTGCCGGGTGCGGTTCCAGATGCCGAAGAAGTTGTTGGGGCTGGTATTGCCGAGGAAGTTGGAGATCGGGGCATCGAGGTTGCCGCCCCAGAGAATGATCAGCATGTAGTCGATCAGGTTCACCGGATCGAGGTAGACGGGGTAGGTGGGGTTGCGTGTGCCGTCGGGATTCTGGCCCATGAGGCGGCGGTAGATCGTGTCGGTCGCGCCGGGTTTCACGAGGTTGTAGACGGTGGTCCAGGCGGACATCGTGCCGTCGGTGGCGAGGACGACGTAGCTGCCGGCCTCGACCTTGATGACGTCGTAATCCTCCTTGGCTCCGCCGTAGTACGTGGCGCCGTAGCTGGCTTCGGCGCGCTCGCAGGTGTTGTAGAGGCCCCAATACTGGCCGTTGATGTAGAGGTGGTAGTAATCCCCGCGCTCACCCTGGCTGCCCGTGGCGAGCTGAGCGTCGCGGTTGAACATGTCGCGCATGAACGTCCCCCTCGAATCGCCCTGGAAACTCCACGAATAATTCTGGAACGTGCGGAGGTCGAAGCCTTCGAATTCCTCGGCCGCGACCTGGCCGAACACCGGGTATCTCAGTTTCGCGGTGCCGTATTCGGGGCGGAAGAAGAAGCGGAACGCGTGCTTCGGGTTGTCGGTGCTCCGGCTGAAGCCGCCGCGAATCCGGATGCCGCCGTCGATCTGGAATCCCTTGCGGCCGTCCGGGTAGATCAGTTCCAGCGACATCGGCCGCTCCCAGGCAATGCCGTCCTGGCCTGCGTTCGCGTAGATGCCGCGGGTGCGGTCGAACAGGTCGGCGAGGGTCATGTTGATGCAGAACGACGGCAGGCTCAGCAGCGCGGGCTGGATCTTGTCCTTGTAGCGCGGGTCGTTCACGACGTCGGGATCCATGCCGTAATCACGCGAGTTCGAGCCCCACGACGTCGGCCAGTTGGTCGGGGGTGCCCCGGTGGGCGATTGGCGGATGATGTCGCTGGTGAACAGGTACGAGTGCGAATCGACATTGGAAGGCAGGTAGCCGGGCTTGAATGCCGCGGCCCGGACGACGGTGGTGCCGTCGATGCGGATGGGATTCGAGTAGGCCGTCCCGCTGCTCGCGGTGGGGGGCGCCCCGTTGGTTGTGTAACGGATCTCGGCGCCATCGGTGACGGAGGTGATGGCGAGCTCGAACGTGTTGGTGAAGAAGCCGCGGTCGACGCTGAATTTCGTGTCGCCGACCCGCGCGATGTAGCCGGTTCCGTTGATGGCGCCTGGCGTCGGGGTGGCGAAGAATCGCTGCGTCCCGGTGGCGTCGAGGCCGAACGAAACATCCGGCGCCTGGGGAGGGAACTCGGGCGCGTAATCCGTGGCGACGGTCTCGCCATCCGGTTCGACCAGCGCGAGGTATTCACCCTGGTTGTTCAGTTTGAAGTTGGTGTGCAGCGGCGCTCCTGCATTGGCCCGATCCTTGGCCGAGGCAAAGACGACGATGAATCCGCCCGGGGCCATGTTGGTCGCCGGCATGCGCCATTTGGTCAGGACTGTCGGATCGTCGGTCAGGTACCAACCGCCCGCGTTCACCACCTGGGCGCTGGTGTTGTGCAGCTCGATCCAATCCTCGCCATCGCCGTTCTCGTCGAGGATCCCCTTGGTGTTGGAGGCGAGGAACTCGGAGAGCGCGAGGGGGCTCGCAGCATGCGTGGCGTTCGAAAGCCAGGTCGCGAGCAGGGCTGCGAGCAGGGCGACGAGGACGCCGGGGCAGGGGCGCGGAACGCGGGGGATCATGCGGGCGCACCGTAACACACCGATGGCCGCGACGCACGGCTGCGATTTGTGGAGGAGCGGGCGGTGCCACCGCGGGAGAGGCGACCCCTCGGAGTTTCAGACAGGCTCTGAGCGATGGCGTCGAGGGACCGACGCTCTCCCTGTGTGGCGTCGAGGGGCCTACGCCCTCCATGTGTGGCGTCGAGGGACCGACGCCCTCCATGCAGGGGCGCGCGCGGTCGCGACCGCCGTGCATCCATCGATCAGCGAGTCGGGTCCGCCGGCGGTGCCTTCCATTCCCAGCGCTCGCCGAAGAATCCCGCGGTGGCGATGGCCCCTGGAAAGCGTGAGTTCGGTGGCTGCGAAAGATCGACGATGGCCCAGTCGGGAAGCTTGGGCGTTTGCCGGGCGTTGTTGAGATAGTCGTACTCGCGGAAGGTGAACCCGCTGTTCAGCACCACGTAGCGCGCGGGGTGGGACGGGTTCGGCTGGATGAGTATCGGCGCGAAATGGTCCGCGGAAAATGTCCGGCCTGGCAGGGCCACGCCGCTGGCATCCCAGCGAATCGTGAGCTTCGGCGCTATCCGCGCCAGTTCGGCGTTGCTCGAGGGATCGCCCCATAGGATGAGGTGGTGTGCGGCGCGGTCGGCATCCGTCAACGCGGTGTCGTCCTTGATGCGAACGTCGCCCCGGAATTGGCTGCGCCACTGTTCGATGGCTCGCTGCATCTCCTGCCGGGTCCATTTCCCCACGGTCTCGTTCAACGGCGTGCCCGTCGGGCGGACGAACAAGAACGCGTCCATGAACGCGTCGTCGATCGGGCCCTGGAGCCCGGCGCGCTTCCTCAGGCTCCCGTCGTCAGCGATTACGCCCGTGGTCCATTGTCCGTCGGCGAGGTGGAACGATGCCGACCAGGATCGGTCGGTCTGGGGCCTGCGCGAGGGGAGGGTCTGGCCGTTGAGTTCGACGGACACGGGGCGGCGCAGGTCGAACGGGGCCAGGCCGGGTTGGATTTCGAATGTAAGCGCGGTGATGTTGGTGAGGGAGGCGACGATGCGGTTTTCGGCGGGGAACAGTTTCGCCTCGATGCGGGCGGGTTCCCAATGTTGGCCCAGGGCGTCGAGGGTGACCCAGGCCATCGTGGGAAAGCGGAGGGAATGGGTGACGAAGCGCACTGTGGTGGGCAGCGGGTCGCGACCGTGCAGGGCCGCGGCGTCGAGGCGGCGGTTGATCTCTTCGCGGGCGGCCGGCGTGTAATTGTGGCCGGCGCCGGTGCCGATGACGTGGGTCATGTCGAGGTCTTCGGCGGCGAGGGCGTGTTCCATGGCGATGGCGGCCTGGCGTTGGGAGTCCTTTTCGCCGCTATAGGCGACGAGGGGGACCATGGAGACGTTGAGGGCGTGGGCCGTGGCGTCGTGGAGGTTCCAGAGTTTTTGTTCCCACCACGAGGGCTGGAGTTTTTCGTTTTGGAAAACCCGCAGGAACTCTGCGGTTTCGCTGAACCCGGCTCCCGGGGCGGCGGCGGCCCAGCGTGCGGCATGGTGGACGGCGAAGTGCCAGCAGGAGGCGCCGCCCAGGGAAAAACCGCGGACGACGAGGCGGTCGTTGTCGATCGGGTAGCGCGACTGGGCGTTGGCCAATGCTTCCCACGCATCCACCTCGCCGGCGAAGCGCGACCCGTTGCAGTACCGGCCGTAGGGGTGGAGCACGAACGCCCCGGCCGGGGCGAACTCACCGCGGCGATTCGTACGATCGTTGATGAACGAGAGTTCGCTCAGTTTCTCGCCGCGGCCATGGAACCAGAAATCGAGACGGAACCGCTGCGGTGTGTTCGTCGAGAACCCGTCCGGGACCACGAGCCCGTAGGGTTGCACCGAGCCGTCGATGCGCGAGACATAGCCGAGCGCCACGGGGCCCGTTTGCGAAAGCCACGGCGTCCGGCCGTCGACCAGCGCCCCGAGGCGCTTCCACCCTTCCGCGAGCAGCGCCTTCGCGATGGTCACCTCGTTGGTTGCGAAGAACTCGTTGTAGCGCAGCGCCCAATCGACGGCCTTGTGGAAGATCTCCACGTCGGTGATGCGTGGACGCGTCGCCGGCGGGAGGTCCGGGCGTGCCGATTCGATCGCCGCGCCAAGGCGCGCGACCGCACCGGTCAGTTGCCTGCGGTCGTCCGCCGGGATTTCGACGCCTGGCGGCGGTATCGGCCGGACCTTGTCGACGAGGTTGTCTGCGACCCCGTCGGGGAAGGCGCTGAGCGGAGAGGTGAGCGTGAGCGCCAGGGCGAACGCGAACGCGAACAGGGCGCAAACCAGGCGGAGGGGGCCGGGCGAATTTGGAGAGCGGTGGCTTGCCACCGCTTTGGAGGGCGTGAATCCGCAGCGAGCGGCTAAGCCGACCTCGGGTGGAAAGCGGTGGCAAGCCACCGCACTCCATAACGGAATCGCAAGCGATCGTGCACGGTTCATCGGGGGCATCCGCACAGGAGAGCAGGGACTTGCACCCGGGGCAACCGGGACCGCGAGACGGGAAGGCTTTGACAAGCCGGCGCGGGTTGGGTGGCATCGCGTCAGACCAATCCCCGGACACAACATGGCCACTTCCTACAACGTCGGCATCATCGGTTACGGTTGGGTTGCGAGCGCGCACATCCCGGCGATCCAGGCGACGGGTCGGGCCCGGGTCGGCTCGATCCTTTCGGCACGGGCGCTGGACGAGGCGAAGCTGTCGGCGCAGCACGGGGGTCCGGTGCGGGTGTTTCGGGACCTGAAATCGTTCCTGGCCCAGCCGGATCTCGATGTGGTGTCGGTCTGCTCGTATCCGCAGGACCATGCGCATCAGGCCATCGCGGCGGCGCAGGCGGGAAAGCACCTGATCATCGAAAAACCGGTGGCGTTGAACCACGAGGATTTGATGGCGGTCCGGGAGGCGGTTGACAAGGCGGGGGTGAGGACCTGTGTCTGCTTCGAGTGCCGGTACTCGAGCCAGTTGCGGACGGCCAAGGCGTTCGTCGACCAGGGACTGCTCGGTCGCGTGCATTACGCCGAGGTCGACTATTTCCACGGCATCGGGCCGTGGTATGGGCAGTACCGGTGGAACGTCCGGAAGGGTGCGGGCGGGAGCAGCCTGTTGTCGGCGGGTTGCCATGCGATGGACGCCCTGCTGCTGCTGATGGGGCCGGACGTCGAGACCGTGAGCAGTTATGCGACCCACTCGAGCTCGAAGGATTTCGCGGCCTACGAATATCCGACCACAAGCGTGAGCATCCTGCGGTTCAAGGACGGTCGGGTGGGGAAGTGCGCGTCGGTGATCGACTGCCAGCAGCCGTATTACTTCAGGGTCCAGTTGGTGGGCAGCGAGGGGACATTGTTGGACGACAAGTTTTTCAGTTCGCGGCTGGGCGGGTTGAGCAAGAAGCAGTGGAGTCGGTTGGGGGTGCCGATGCTGGACTCGGGCGACGTGTCGGATCATCCGTACCAGGCGCAGTTCGAGGCGTTTTTCACGGCGTTGGACGAGGGTCGGGAGATGGCTCTGACCAGTCTTGCCGACGCCGTGGTCACGCATGAGGTCATCTATCATGCCGACCATTCGGCGCAGCGCCACGACAAGCGGCACGGGGTCGCGGGTTGAGGCGGTCGTCGTTGCCGCTAGACCCACTGCAATTCCCAGAACTTCCCGAGCCATGCCTTCCGCGCTTGCGATTGCCGCCCATCCCGACGACATCGAGTTCCTGATGGCGGGGACCTTGATCCTGCTTCGACGTGCGGGGTGGAAGATCCATTACTTCAACCTGAGCTCGGGCAACTGCGGTTCGGCGACGATTCCCCCGGGACGGTTGCGTGGGATGCGACGGAAGGAGGCGAAGGCTGCGGCGAAGCTCATGGGGGCGGTGTGGCACGCGCCGATCGCAGACGACCTTGAGATTTTTTATGAGGACCGTCTGTTGCGGCGGGTGGCGGCGGTGGTGCGGAAGGTGGGGCCGACAATCGTCCTGACGCATCCTCCGGTGGACTACATGGAGGATCACGTGAACACCTGCCGGCTGGCGGTGACCGCGGCTTTTTCGCGCGGGATGCCGAATTATCGGACCGAGCCGTCGACCCCGGCGATCCATGGGGACGTGACGATCTATCATGCGATGCCGCATGGCCTGTGTGATCCGCTCGGGGCGCCGGCGTCGGCGGGGGCGTGGGTGGACACCACGGCTGTGCAGGAGGCGAAGCGTGCTGCGCTGGCGGTGCACAGCAGCCAGAGGGCGTGGCTCGACGAGAGCCAGGGCATGGATTCCTACCTTCAGGCCATGGAGGATTTTGGACGCGAAGTGGGTCGGCAATCGGGACGGTTCGAGCATGCGGAGGGATGGAGGCGCCACACGCATCTGGGATTTTCGGCGGCCGGGGTGGACCCGTTGCATACGGTGCTGGGTCGGTCGTTCCTGGTGAACCCGGTTGGAAGCAGGGGTGGAGGTGTGCGTTTTCGTGGGGGCGTGGGGCGCGAGAGCCGGGTTTGAAGTGGAGGATGAAGACGGGTATTGACCGTCGGACCTCCATCCCGCATGACGACCGGATCATGCCGCGGAAACAGAGTACGATTGCACCGGATTGGTGGGATTACACGACGCTCGACGCCGAGTTGTTGGCGGAGGTGGCCCGGCTCAAGGCCCGCGACCTGGCCCGTTTGTCGCGGCCTGGATTCACGGTCCGGACGTATCCGACGCTCGAGGAATTCTACCTGGCCGAGGCCCTTGAATACATCGAGGCTTGGCAGCAGAGCACGGACGACAACCCGGTGGGGGTCTGTGGTCCGATCGGGCCGACGGAGCATCTGCCGCTGGTGGCGCGGATCGTGAATGCGCTTGGGCTGGACGTGCGGTCGGCGCATTTCTGGGGCATGGACGAGTGGGTCGATGCGGCGACGGGGAAGGAGGTGCCGGCGACGCATCCACTCAGCTTCGAGCGGTGTGACCGTGAGCTGTGCTTCAGTCGGATGGATGGGCGGCTGTGCATGCCGGATGCGAACCTTCATTTTCCGAAGGCGGACACGGCGGTGTATCGGCGTTCGTGGGATGCCGGGGTTCGGTGTGCGGTGATGCAGGGTGGGCAGGGGGACATCAAGCATTGGGCGTTCAACGATCCGCTTCCGCGCCGGGGCAAGTGGCGCACCGACCCGCCGCCGGCTTCGGAATACCGGAAGCTCGCGACCCGCGTCGTGGATCTTCACCCGCTGACACTCGCGCAGAATGCGCGGACCAGTGCGGGCGGGAACATCTCGTTGGTGCCGACCCGCGCGGTGACGGTGGGGCCGCTGGAGACGTGGCGTGCCGAGAAGGTTTCGATCTGGCATCCCGGGCACCATGACAACCCGTTCGGGATGCGGCTCACGGCGTACATGATCTCCAAGGGGATCGTGGATTCGTGTGTGCCGATGTCGCTGCTCGGCGAGCATCCCAACGTGCAGTTCAACTACTTCGCGGGAGCCATCGGATCGTGTGACATCGAGATGCACTGAGAAACCGGCTTGAACCGGGAACCGGGCGCAGACAGGTTGGCCCCTGATGACGCAACCGTCGGAGAAGGACGTTCCTGTGCCGAGACTGTGTGGCGATCCCGTGACGTGCTCCCTGGCGCAGGCCGCAGCGGGGGCTTCGTTGATGGTTCGGGAATTGAAGGCGCCGGCGGACGTGGCGATCCGCCTGCGTGAACTGGGGTTCTGCGAGCGGCAGCGGGTGCGGGTGCTGAGCAAGCACACGCATGTCATCTGTCAGGTCTGCAATGTCCGGCTCGGGATCAGCAAGGACCTCGCGAGCATGATCGTCGTGGAGCCCGCACAACCCAATGCCCGACCTCGTCCGCAATGAGTGATTCCACAGACATCCAGCCCATCCCGCTCAGCTCGCTTGCCGCCGGGGCGCGAGGTCGGGTGGCCGAGATCCGCATCGCGATGGCCGACCGTTCGCGGCTTCTGGAAATGGGGCTGATTGTCGGGACCCCGCTCGAGTTGGTCCGGTTTGCGCCCATGGGGGATCCGGTGGAGATCAAGGTGCGCGGGTACCATCTGACGCTTCGGCGGAGCGATGCCGAGCAGATCCTGGTGCGTCCCATGCCGGTGCGGTGACCGGGAGAGCCCGGGGCCGGAGGGTGTTTCGGTGCGTGGATCGTCTGGGGTCGGGGTCAAGCTCCCGACAATCAACCGCAAGTTGTCGCAAGCCGTGGCGCGTGGGGTTGTGGAGATTGGAAGGGAATGATGGTCGCCAAGCCGTTTCCACACCCATCCTCCGCCTCCGGCTCGTCGTCGGAGCCGCGGGAGTTTCTCGTCGCGCTGACCGGGAATCCCAACTGCGGCAAGACCACGTTGTTCAACGCCTTGACGGGTCTCCGCGCCAAGGTGGGCAACTACGCGGGCGTGACGGTGGAGCGCAAGGAAGGGCGCCTGCGTGGCACGCCGCCGCATCTGCGGTTCACGATCCTCGACCTCCCCGGTTCCTACAGCCTGAGCCCGCAGTCGATCGACGAGGCGGTGGCTTGCGACGTCTTGTTGCAGCGGCTCGACGAGGTGCCTGCTCCCACGCTGGTGGTGGTCGTCGTCGACGCGTCGAACCTCGAGCGCAACCTCTACTATGCAACCCAGGTGATCGAGCTGGGCTACCCGACGGTCCTCGGGCTGAACATGGTGGATGTGGCGCGGGACAACGGGATCGAGGTCGATGCAGCTGCCCTCGCGGAGGAGCTCGGTGTCCCGGTGGTGCCGATGGTCGCCAACCGCAGCGACGGGCTGGATCGTCTTCGTGCGGAGGTGTTGCGGCTGGCGCTTCATCCCGAAGCCGAGACGCGTCCGAAACCGCGCTCCTTCCTCGAGCTTCCGGCCGGCATGGCCGAAGAGCGCCGGTCCCTGGCGGAATGGCTGCAGTCGGATGGTGGGGCGCGATCGCGGGCGGTGCCGCGCGCGCCGGAGGCCTTGCTGCTGTTGAGCGACGACAAGGCGTTGCGGGCGCTGGAGGCGGGGGGGCGTGCTGTTCCGGGTCTCGACGAGCGGGTGCGTGCCGCGAGGTCGCGCCTTGAGATCGCGCGAATCGAGTGGGCCAGTGTAGCGATCGAGGCCCGGTACGCGCGTGTCTCGGAGATTCACTGGGCGGTGAGCCGCGAGGCCGTGTTGCCCGGGGAGACGTTCAGCGACCGCCTCGACCGCGTGGTGACCCATGGTGCGTGGGGGCCTTTGATCTTCGTGTCGCTGATGTTCCTGATGTTCCAGAGCATCTTCAGCCTGGCCACGGTGCCGATGGAATGGATTTCATCCGGCGTGGTGTGGCTGGGCGGGGTGGTGAATGCGTCGATGCCGGCGGGTGATCTGCACGACTTGATTTCGGACGGTGTGGTCGCGGGCGTGGGTGCGGTTCTGGTGTTCCTCCCGCAGATCCTGCTCCTGTTCCTGTTCATCGGGTTGCTCGAGGACACCGGCTACATGGCGCGGGCGGCGTTCCTGATGGATCGGCTGATGAGCAAGGTGGGGCTGCACGGAAAGAGCTTCATCCCGTTGCTGAGCTCGTTCGCCTGTGCGATTCCGGGGATTCTTGCGACCCGGACGATCGAGACGCCGAAGGACCGGTTGGTGACGATCCTGGTGGCGCCGCTGATGAGCTGTTCCGCGCGGCTTCCCGTCTACACGGTGCTCATCGCGGCGTGCATCCCGGACGTCCTGGTGTTCGGGTTCATGAGGCTCTCGGCGCTGACGATGCTGGGCATGTACCTGCTGGGGATCACCGTCGCGCTGGGGATGGCGTGGCTCTTCAAGCGCACCCTGCTCAAAGGGCATACCCCGTTGCTCATCATGGAGCTGCCGCCCTACAAGCGGCCCAGCCTGCGCACCGTGGTGCGGCACATGTGGGACCGCTCGATGCTCTTCGTCCGCCGCGCCGGGACCGTGATCCTCGTGATCAACATGGTCCTCTGGGTGCTGGCGACGTATCCCCGGAGCGCGACGCGGGCCGCTGGATTTGCCACGCGTCGGGCGGTGATCGAGGCTGCCCCGGCCGGGCCAGCGCGGGCGGAGCAGTTGCGAAGCATCGACCACGAGGTGGCCGGCGACCGGTTGCGACACAGTTTTGCGGGGATCCTGGGGCGTGCCATCGAGCCGGCGCTCGTGCCTTTGGGATTCGACTGGAAGATCGGCATCGGGATCGTCTCGTCATTCGCCGCACGCGAGGTCTTCGTCAGCACGATGTCGACGGTCTACAACGTGGGGGACTACGACCGTTCGGCGGAAGGTCGTGGCGGATTGGTGGCGGCCATGCAGGCGCAACGGCGGGACGATGGCACGGCTCTCTACACGCCCCTGACGGGCGTCACCCTCATGGTCTTCTATGTCTTCGCCCTGCAGTGCGTGAGCACGATCGCCGTGGTTCGCCGCGAAACCAACACCTGGAAATGGGCCTTTTTCCAGCTCGGCTACATGAGCGGGTTGGCGTGGATCCTCGCCTTTGCGGTCCGCCAAATCGGACGGGCGCTGGGGTGGGCGTGAGGGCCCGGCCGCGGGTCTGGAGACGCCCGGCCCGAGACTCGGGACATCCCTCAGAGGCCGGGTGAATCCATGTGCGGTTCGGTGGGTGGTGGGGGAGCCTTGCCCGTGGGTGCGATGTTCACTTCCCTGCCCGGGAACGTGGCCTTGAGGAACGCGACGAGTTCAGCCACGGCGGATTCGGGGGTGGTTTCGTCGTGGGGCAACGGCAGGCCGGCGACCCTGACGGACCCGTGGGGGAGAAGCCCTTCGATGTCGGCGTAGGCGGTGAAGCGGGTCACCGCGGCGGGCGCGATCGAGGACCACATCCGGACTGCCGGCCGGAGGATCAGTGCCGATCCGTGCGCGGTGATGGCGCCGTCGCGGCTGAGCCTCTTGAATTCGTCGAAGGTCACGGCAGCCGCACCGTCCCAGTTGGCGGGCCCGGGTTCGGCGGGTTTTTCAATGCCGTAGAGTTGGGCATTGATGGGCGAGATCACCGGTCGGAGGAGGGGGAAGAAGATCACGTCGTCGATGTTCTCCTGCTCGGTGAAGATCATGGCCATGCGCTCGATGCCGGGCCCGATGCCGGTCGTGGGAGGGATGCCGTACTCGAGGCATTCGATGAAATCGAAGTCGAGGGTGTGGAACTTGCCTTCGTCGCGGTCGGCTTCGCGGTAGGCGCTGCGCCAGGTTTCGAGGAGCTGGGCGGGGTCGTTCTGTTCGCTCCAGTTGTCGCCGCATTCCATGCCTCCGATGTAGATCTCGAAGCGCTCGACGAACCGCGGATCGTCGGCCATTGGCTTGGCCAGCGGCGATATCTCGACCGGTTGTCCATACACCAGCGTGGGCTGGATGAGCGTGGCTTCGACGGCGTGCTCGAAGGCCCGGACCATGGCCTCGCCGATCGAGGCCTGGGGATCGTCGATGCCGATCTGTGCGAGGGCGGCGTTGGCTTCGGCCAGCGAAGCGATCGACGGGAAGTCGACGCCGGTCTTTTCCTTCACCGCGTCGGCCATGCGGACGCGGCGCCAGGCGGGGGCGAAATCGATCTCGTGGCCCTTCACCTTGAACTGGGTGCGGTCGAAGACGGTCGTTGCCACGTGGCGGAACATGTCCTCCACGAGCTGCATGTTGTACTCGTAGTTCTCGTACGCGGTCATGGTCTCGACCATGGAGAACTCGGGATGATGCGAGCGGTCGATGCCTTCGTTGCGGAAGTAGCGGCCGATGGTGAAGACCTTGTCGTAGCCGGCGGCGATGAGGCGCTTGAGATAGAGTTCGTGGGAGATCGCGAGATACATGTCGACGCCGAGAGCGTTGACGTGCGTCTTGAACGGCTTTGCCGTGCCCCCGCCGTATTGCGGTTGGATCACGGGCGTCTGGAACTCGAGGAATCCGCGGCCGATCAGGAATTGGCGCATTGCGGTGATCATCCGCGAGATGGCCCCAAAGCGATCCTTGGTCGCGAGGTCGAGCGTGGTGTCGAGGTAGCGCTTGCGCAAAACCAACTCGCGGTCCTTGAGCCCGTGCCACTGGTCCGGCATCGGACGGATGGCCTTGGTGAGCAGGCGCAATTCGGTGACCTGGATGCTGACCTCACCCCGCTTCGTCTTCATCACCGTGCCGGTCGCCTCGATGATGTCCCCGAGGTCCGCGAGGTTCAATTCGGCGTAACCCAGCGTCCCCTGCAGCGGATCGGTGATCGCGACATCGTTCTTCCGGAGGAACAGCTGGATGCGGCCGCCCTGGTCCTGGACGTGGGCGAACGCGATGGCGCCCTGGTCGCGCATCGACATCAGCCGTCCGGCCACGGTGACCGTCTGGCCTGAGAGTGCCTCGAAATCGGCGAGGACGCGGTCGGCATAATGGGTCCGTCGGCTCTTGGAAGGATACGGGTTTAGGCCGCGGGCGCGGAGGGCGGCGGCCTTGTCGAGCCGGGTTTGGCGGATTTCAGCGAGCGGATTGTTCGACACGGGGCCGAAGGAATAGCAGGTCCCCGAGCTCAGCTTGGAGCAAAAAGTTGGGCGGACGCGTCGGGGTACTGGATCCCTGGGTTCTCGGCGGTAGGGCGGCCTCTCCGAGGGCGCCGTGCCTGGGTGCGTCTGCAAAGGACGGCGCGAGACTCGGTCGCGATGGTCGGGAAGGCATCACGACAGAGGTTCGGGCTTGTTTTGGCCGGTGGCACGGTTAGACAGGCAGGGGCGTTTGGGTCGTTGGGCGTCGGCTGGGAGTGACACCTTCCGGATCCGTCCCTTCTCCGCGCGTCATTCCTTGATGAATCCAACTCCGGAAAGCGGACCCGCGACGGTGGGTGATCGCATCCTTGCGCGGGGCCAGGGCGCCTACAGCCTGCGGCTCGCGGCACGGCCTGAGGATGTCCGCGCCGCCCAGCGGTTGCGGTTCGAGGTGTTCAACCTCGAGATGCGGGAGGGGTTGAGCGAGTCGTATGCCATCGGGCTCGATGTCGATGCCTTTGATGCCGTCTGTGACCATCTCCTCGTGGAGGAGGTCGCCACGAGCCTGGTGGTCGGGACGTACCGCCTGCAGACGGGGGCGGCCGCGCTGCGGAACCTTGGTTATTACAGCCAGCAGGAATTCGATTTCACGCCCTTCGAGGCGGCACGCAACGAGATCATCGAGCTCGGCCGGGCCTGCGTCCACGCCCAGCATCGGAATCTGTCGGTGCTCAGCCTGCTCTGGAAGGGAATCGCGGCCTATGCCAGGGAGAGGGATGCCGGGTACCTGATCGGCTGCAGTTCGCTCACCTCCCAGGAGCCCCGCGAAGGCGCGGCCATGTACCGGCAATTGGAATCCAGCCATCTCGCGCCCGAAGGCTGGCGGACAGTCCCCCAGCCCAGCCACGTGTGCCCGATGGATGCCTTCGTCGAGCCTCCGCCCCGCGTCCCCCGTCTCCTGGCCGCCTATCTCTCCATCGGCGCCCGGATCTGCGGCCCGCCTGCGATCGACCGCGAATTCAAGACGATCGATTTCCTCACCCTGATGGACCTCAAAGGTCTGCCGCCGCACATCGTGCAGAAGTATCTGACCTGAAGGTGATGGGCCCATCCGTGGCGTGCGGGTTCCCCGTGATCTGACCGCGTCGCCGCCCCCAACCGGCATTCACCACCAGAAGCTCGGGTCGGTTCCGTCGGTGCGGACGTGCATTGTCTGGAACTTGTTGAAAGCGGCGTGGCCGTCGAGGTAGAGGAGGTTTCCTCCGGCGGGCATGTTGTTGTTGGCGAGGTGGGGGGACTGGTGGCCTTTCCAGCCGCCGTCGATCTTCGTGTAGCGATTGCGGGAGCGGTCGCTTTCACTGCTGCCTACCGAGATCGTGCCGTCGGCGGCCACGACGCGGGCGGATGGGCCCGGGTTTTCGGTGAGGCCGCCGCCGATGTTCCACGGGGCGGGGTTGAGGGATTCCGTGATGTTGGTGGCCTTGATGCGGCCGGCGCCCTTGAACGCCACGGCGTAGCCGATCACGCGGTAGCCACTGGCCTTGTCTCCGGCGATCTCATTGGTCACCCCGGTGGTGAAAGCCCAGAGCGTGTTGTTGTCCTGCTTGGCGAAACCGGGGCAGTAGAGAATGTGCCGTCCTCCGCCGTTGGCGACGAACGCATCGGCCGCCTTGGCGGGAAGGTCCCAGGGCCAGACGGCGCCGGTGCAATCGGGGAAGTTCTCCTTGTTGTCGTCGGCGTACATGCGAATCGCGAGGCCGAGTTGGCGCATGTTGTTCGTGCACTTGATCTGGATGGCCTTGGTCTTGGCCTTGGCAAGTGCCGGCAGGAGCATGCTGGCGAGGATCGCGATGATGGCGATGACCACGAGCAGCTCAATCAGCGTGAAACCAGGGGCGCGGCGGCATGGGTAGGCCTGATTTTTACACGGGAAGGAATGAGAAATCTTCATGGTGATGGACAGTTCTTGCAGTTTCAGTGCGCCCGGTCACCTGCAAATGCGCGTCGGGTTTCCAGGGCCGTGCATCCACGAGTTGTGGGCGTGCACTCCGCTGCGCGCCGTCCTTTGCGGACTCACCCAGGCACGCCACCCCCCCCTGCGCCGTCGGGTGACGACGATCGCCCGGCGGGCAAGGGACTGCCCACCCTACCTCCTGACTCGGGTGCACTACCCGATGCACCGTTTCCAGGTGCGCATCTTTTCGGACGGGAATGGCCCGTCCTGGGGACCGAAGCCCCGCATCGAAGGTGGCGTGACGGCACCGGTTGGTCGGGTGCAGGCTGCCCGCGTTCTGACCGTGATCACCGTCCGACCGTCGCTGTAACATGAGAGAAACGCCTCGTTCCAAGTCCCCCAACCCAGCCGCCCCGACCGCGGGTGGCGGTCGTCCCTGGTACCTCTGGTTGATCGCCGT
>CAIMTB010000628.1 GCA_903844265.1 uncultured Verrucomicrobiota bacterium | reverse complement strand
GCCCGCAGGATGAAAGGCCTCGAGGACATCCCCCTCTTCGTCCTCCGCGACCTGCAGCTCAACCTGTTCGGTTAGTGCCCACCGTGCCTCCCTCGTCCGTTCCCTTCCAAAAATAGGAGAGGCGCCCTGAGCGCTGTCGCCTGAGCGGCACGCGGTGCACCGTGCCGCTATCCCAGCGGCTTCTTCCTCGCTGGCTTGAGCTTCGGCTTCGTCTTGAGCTTCAATTTCGGCTTCGGCTTGACGACCTCGGTTGCCTTGGGCTTTCTCGGAGACCCGCCGGAGGCGCGTTTCTTGGGCAGGACCTTGGGGACATCAGGCCGGGTCGAATCCGTCGTGCCCGAAGCGCTTTCAAGTTCGATCCCAAACACCTCCGACAGGTTCTCAGCGCCCAAGCCGGCCGCGGTTGGGACAGAAACGCTCGTGCGAACCGCGGCCGCCCCGGTGACTCCGGCAATCAACTCCTCGGGGTCGACGCCACGCAGAAGAAAAAGGAGCTCTGGCCGGGTATCGAGTCGGGCACCCACGCCGTACAGGGTCGCGGCGATGTGTTTGCACATATCGGCCGAGTCCGGGCAGGAGCACTTCATCTTGATCTCGCTGGGGGTGGGAAAAAAACCCTCCTTTGGGCGGGTGACCACCTGCATGACCCCCGCCGAGAGTCGTCCCTGGAGCAATTCCAGGAGCGAATCGATCTTGCCGGCGCACTCCTTCTGGATGGCGGCCCAGAGTTTGCTGGCCAGCGGGCGGATGGTGACCTCGACCCGGTAAAGATCGGAGCCGCTGACGCGGGCAGTGACGGTGCCTTTCGCGATCTGCAGGTCAACGACAGAACCATTGCGGACGTAGGTACGCCCGCGCGGCAGGCGGTTCTCGAAGTCACTGTAGGCTTCGAGATTGTCGCACCAGGCTTTCCCCCAGAAGGAGGCGGCGATGTTCCGACCCTTGAGGACGACGGGGTCGGCTTGTTGTCCGGTTTTCTTTCCAAGTTTCGCGAGTTCGCGCGCGGCATTCGCCCGTCGCTTGGCGACCGGCACGTAGGGTCGCCATCCATAGCCCCAGCTCATAACATGGAATAATTCGAAGGATTCACGAGTGACCCGCAGAGCTTACCAAGCCCCGGACGAAGGTCACTCCGCGACGGCAGCGTGCAGGTCAAGCGAGACGAAACGCAACAATTCCGAGTTGTTCATCGACGTCAATTCCTGCTCGGCCCCGCCGGCGAGGACGTCATCCGCGAGGGCGGCCTTGGAGGTGATCAGATCGTGGATGCGTTCCTCGACCGTGCCGCGACAGGTGAATTTATGGACCATCACATTGCGCTTCTGCCCGATGCGAAAGGCCCGGTCCGTGGCCTGGTTCTCGACGGCAGGGTTCCACCAGCGATCGAAATGAATCACGTGCGCCGCAGCCGTCAGATTCAAGCCGATGCCTCCCGCCTTCAGGGAGAGCACAAAATACGGAGGCCCGTCCGGGCTTTGGAATTCGTCGACGAGCCGTTTGCGGTCCTTTACCGGCGTGGCTCCGTGGAGAACCAGCCCCTGACGACCGAAGGCGGCGGCGAGTTCGCGGGCCAGCGGGTCCGTCATTTCCCGGTACTGGGTGAAGACGAGCACCTTCTCCTGCCGCGCGGCGATGGGTTCGCAGAGCTCGCGAAGGCGCCCGAATTTTCCGCTCCCCTCGGGGGCATAGGAACCATCGCCCAGCCATTGCGAGGGGTGGTTGCAGATCTGCTTCAGCCGGGTCAGGAAGGCGAGGATGACGCCGCGGCGTTGTATGCCTTCCGTCGAGGGCGCCTCGAGACGCTCCGCCAATTCATCCACCGATTGCTGGTACAGGACGGCCTGGGAACGAGTCAGCGAACAATACGCGATCAACTCCGTCTTCTCGGGAAGGTCCGCGATGATGGTCCGGTCGGTCTTGAGACGACGCAGAATGTAGGGTCGGACCAGGCGCCGCAGCGGGGCGAAGGCGTTGCCCCGGGCTTCCGCCCGGCTACGGACGAAGGCGTTGAAATCCCCTGCACTGCCAAGCAG
>CAIMTB010000627.1 GCA_903844265.1 uncultured Verrucomicrobiota bacterium | reverse complement strand
GCGGGGCCGAAGATGGGGCGTTTGTCGACGATACGGGAGAGGCAGTGATAGAAGGCGCTGGGCCTGCCCTGGGGGAGCTTGAGACGACGCGCACGCATGGACAGAGGAAAGAGGAGAGATGGCAGCGAGTCAATCATATAAAAAACCTGTCCCTTTATGGTAAATAAAATACCTGTCCCCTTATTTGTCCACTTATGTGGTGCCATTCGTATCTCGCCTCCGTCCCCTTCCGGAAATCTGAGATGCGTCCGCGTTGGGAGCGCCTCTAACGTCTCATTGAACATTCACGACGGGGGCGATACGGTTGCAGCATGCTCCGTAAAGTGGTTCTCATTGGACTTCTTGTTTTCGTGGGCTTGCCGACGGCATGGGTGGGGGTGGAACATCTTCGTGGACGCAGCATGCTTTCGGCGGCCTTGGCGCGGATTGAGTTCCGGCACGAGACTCTGGACCTGGCGAGCATGCTTCCGCCCGCGGTGCCTTTCGATTCGAACGGCCTGCCCGCCTTGATCGCGGCCTCGCATCGGATGGGCGATCTTGCCGGCATCATGCCGCCCGGTTTCGAGATGATAGGTCCGGCGCGAGCGATACCCGGGACGAGGATGGAGGTGTGGACGGCTCGGACAGGGACCAACGGTTGGGATGGCCTGACCCAGGCCCTGCAGGCGCACTCGGAGGATCTCCAGGATTTGCATGCGGCACTGGCCAAGCCAGCGCGGCGGTCCGACCTCGATC
This sequence comes from uncultured Verrucomicrobiota bacterium, assembly GCA_903844265.1. Taxonomy (GTDB): domain Bacteria; phylum Verrucomicrobiota; class Verrucomicrobiia; order Limisphaerales; family CAIMTB01; genus CAIMTB01. The sequence goes on along the minus strand of CAIMTB010000627.1, from coordinate 17,777 downwards.
TTTCCGCGGGGTTTGCGAGGATGAAGATCCCGCACCTCTCGCCCATCAAGAATGCAGTCGTTGCGCTCGCTGCATCGTCGACTGAGGCCGGGCATCGAGGTGACATGGAGGGCGCGGTCGCAGATCTCCTTGGGATGCGGGTGCTCGAGGGGGATCTCGCGGATGAACCGATCCTGATCAGCCAGTTGGTGCGGGTGGCCTGCGGTTCGATTGCCAACGCGCGGGTCTGGTCGGTGTTCCATGCGCGGGACTGGAACGAATCGGAGTTGGCGAGCCTGCAGAAGACCTTGACTGGAGGATCGTACACGGCGCCGATGGTGCGAAGCCTCGAGGGCGAACGCGCCGGTGGCCTTTACGAAATCCAACATGCCACCTCGGAGGACTTGGTCGAGATGATGAGAGGGGATGCCCTCGCGAGAGCGTTTGGGGGTGGTCCAGCTCCGTTGCAGATGCCGGACTCGGTCGATGGCGCCGTGGAGTTCGCGGAGGCTTTCGTCCAGCAGTTGGGGCGCGGGGTCCTGAGGTGCGTGTTGCTGCCGGTCTGGCGTTTTGGTTGGGGCGACCAGTCCGCGGCGTTCTCGCTCGATTGTCTCGGCAGCATGATCGACGTCTACAGGCGCGCGGACCGCTTGCGCTCTTTCGCGGAGACGAAGTCCCTCGACGTTGAAGCACTCGTCGAGGCACGGACCGCCTATGGTCTGCTGCGGACCGTGTTTGCACGGGTGACCCTGCCCGTGCTGGAGGGCGCGGTTGTGAAGGGGTTCCGGGTCGAGAACGAGCGGGCGATGCACGAGACGGCGATCGCGCTCCGGCGATTTCAAATCCGCAACAAGCGGCTTCCCTCGAAGCTTGAGGAACTCGTTCCGGAGCTCCTGGCCTCGGTGCCGATCGATCGCATGGACGGCAAACCTCTGCGGTATCGTCGCGACACCGAGGAGACGTTCACGCTGTGGAGCGTGGGGGATGACCTCAAGGATGACGGCGGAGATCCGTCCCCGCCGGCGGATCGCAACAGTCCGTTGCGGGCGCAATGGTGGATGGCGAAGGATGCTGTGTGGCCACATCCCGCGGCGGCTGCGGAGATCGAGGAATGGCAGCGCTCGCAGGTGGTCAAGATGTCGGGGAGGAACCCGGGGAAGCCGGGTGGAGGGGGATCGGGACGGGCGGTGCAGATGACCGCGGAATTGATGAAGCGGTATGGTCTGAACCCGGCGGTGCTGGGGATGGCGACGAACGCCGCGGCGACGAATGCCGCGGTGGGCAAGTAGCGGGGGGATGGAGGGTCGCGCCCGTCGCGACGGTAACCCGGGGGAGTCAGCGGCGTCGTCGAGGTCGTAGGGGGTGCGGCGACTGGTCCTTGTCCCCCACACGTCCCTGCACTCCACGGGCCGGCGATTTTACTTCACCTGCGAGACCTCGAGTCCGAGGAGGCGTCCGAGTTTGTCGAGTTTGGATGCCAGATGTCCGACGCCGACGGCGCAGTGGTGGGCGGGGCCGTGCTCGTTCCAGCGTTCGACGAAAGAGCGTGCACCCATGGGGAAGCGGTAACGGCTGTTGGTATTGCCGATTTCGAGGATCGGGCCGGGCACGGATTCCGCCTCGGCGACGAGGAGTTTGAGTCGGCCGTCGACTGTCTGGACCACGGACAGGAGGGTGACGGGTCCGTGTTTGACGCTCATCTCGACGGACAGTCCGCGGCCGACTTTGCCGTGGTAGACGTGGAGGGGGCGGACCTTGGTCTTGCCCTGGGCGATGGCAATATGGCCGGGACCGTCATGGCCCATGAGAACGACGTCCTCGTTGAAATCCATGGCGTAGTATTCGGTGAACGATCCGCCGACGCCGAAGGAATCGAGGATCTTCATGGCCTGGGCGTTCTTGATCTCGAGTTCGCCGGCGACGGGGATGCCGCGTGCGGTGAGGAGTGAGTTGCCGAGGATGATGGAGCTGATGGCATCCTCGTTGGCCGGGTTGCCGGTGCCCATGTAGTAGTAGGCGAGCGAGCCGAGGTCATGTGCGGCGACGAGGCGGTCGAGGGCGACGGAGGTGCGCGCGGCACGTTCGAGTTCCGCGGGCGGGCAGTCGGGTTGGACGTCGAACGAGGAGCGGAACTCCTTCACGCGCGCGACGATTTCGCGGCGGTTGACGCGGGTGCGCAGGTCGGCGAGTTCGTCCACCTCGATAAGTTCCATGTGACCGCCGAAGTGGGCGCAGTGCTGGGTGAGGTCGGAGTAGATGTCGAGCATCCCGCAGTAGTAATGGCCCATCACGCCCAGGCGGTTATGTTCCATGATTCCGGCGACACGAGCGGCGTCGATCCATTCGCCGATCTCGCGGGTGACGTGCGGGTCGTCATGGAGTGTGCCGGTGATTTGGAAGAATGGGATGCGGGCGCGGTTGAAGACGTTGGCGATTTCGGGGACGGGGCAGGCGTTGCAGTGGGCGAGCCACTCGCCGGTCATGGCGGTGCGGTCGCCCATCCGGTTGAAGCTGGCGTAGTCGATGGCCGGCGCGGGTTGGAGGTTGAGGATGACCACCGGGACCTTGGCGCGTCGGACCACGGGGAGCACCGTGGATGAGAGCGCGTAGGTGGTGACGAGGAGAAAGATGACATCCACGTCCGCCGCTCGGAACTGGTGACCCGCCTCGAACGCCTTGGGCGGGTTGTCGATGAGGCCGAGGTTGACCACCTCGACTCCCGGCCGGGTGAGTTGCCTCTCGATGACGCCCAGGTAGCCCTGGAGGCGTTCCTGAAGTCCCTTGAACTGGGGCCAATAGGCGTCGAGTCCGATGCCGAAGAGTCCGACCTTGGTGGCAGTCATGGCGTGTGATGCGGGTGACACGAGGAGATTGCCGGAGAACCGGTCCGGGGTCGAACAGGGAGGGGCGGGTGGCGGAAACTCCTGGAGAGTTGCGGCGAAGGGCGGTTCGCCGTTTCAATCGTGGCGTGCAAGATCTGATCGCGAAGGCGGCCACGTTGCTCGAGGCGTTGCCGTACATTCAGAGGTTCAGTGGGGCGACGTTTGTGGTGAAGTACGGCGGATCCTTCATGGACTCACCGGATCCGCTCGTCCGCCAGAGTGTGGCGCGGGACATCGTCTTCCTTGAGGCGGTGGAGATCGACCCGGTGGTGGTGCATGGCGGCGGCAAGGCCATCACCCGCGCCATGGAGCGTGCCGGTCTCAAGTCGGAATTCGTCCAGGGCCAGCGCATCACCGACGAGAAGACCGTTGAGATCGTCAACCAGGTCCTGTCCCACGAGATCAATCCCGAGGTCGTGGCGGCCATCAACAAGCTCGGCGGGATGGCCCGGGGATTTGCGGGGCCCGACATTTTCCGCTGCCGCCGCATCGAGGTGCCGGGGCCGGACGGGCGGCCGCTGGATCTCGGTTATGTCGGCGAGGTGGTCGAGGTGAACATCGGTCCGCTTCTGGCGGCGATCGAGGATGGGATTACGCCTGTGATCAGCCCGACGGCCCGCGGGTTCGATGGGAAGCTGTACAACTGCAATGCGGACGTCGCTGCGGCGATGGCGGCCATCGCCCTCAAGGCGCGGCGCCTGGTGTTCATGTCCGACGTGCCGGGTCTGCTGCGCAACCCGATGGATCCGGACACGGTCATCTCGGCCCTGCGCACGGCGGAGGTGGCGGAGTTGAAGGCGGCGGGGATCATCGACAAGGGCATGATTCCGAAGGTGGACAGCGCCGTGGCCGCCATCCGGGCGGGGGTTGAGAAGGTGTCCTTCGTTGACGGGCGCGTGCCGCACTCGGTCCTGCTCGAGATCTTCACCGACGAGGGGATCGGGACGGAAGTGGTTCTCTGAGCAGAGCCCGGGGCGGGCTCGCTTCCGCGGTTGAACCCCGGCTTCCTGCGGAACCTCGAAGAGGACCCGTCACCTCACTTCAGGGAGCCTGCTCAGTTCGCGGAGGCCTCGGGCCGGCCCTTGTGGGTCGCCGGGGCGGCGCCGTCCTGGGTTGCGTGGGGGTTCCGGCCCAGCGCGTAGAGGATGTGTTCGCGCAGTCGTTCCGGCCGCCTCGGGCAGATGACAAAACGGCGGAAGAGTCCGCGCCTCCGGTGGATGGTGAGGAAGTGTCCGCGCCACATCCCGCGGGCGGGCCAGAGTTCTCCCGGGAAACGGGCGCCGACGAGGACCTGGTCGATTTCGTACAGGGAGATCTTCCGGACGACGTGATCGAAGAGCAGCACCTCGACCTCGTGTCGGCCGAGTCGGTAGTCGCCGAACAGCGAGAGGAGAACGAAGAACCCGGCGAGGGCGATGAGCCCTGCCGCTGCCAATATCTGGGGTGTGAGGAATTCGCTCACCGGGATTGCGAGAGGCGGAGGATTACAGCTGGAAGCAAAAAGCCAAGCGCCAGTGACAGGCAAACCATCCAGGGACTGCGGATGGACCGGAAGGCGAGGTAGACGCCGATTGCGACGGTGGCGGTTGCGGCGACGGACATGGCGACCACCAGGGCCGAGAACCACCTGGTGGAGTAACCCTCGGCGGCCTTGCTGGGGAAGTATTGTTCGACGTGGACGCGGGTGAGGCGGCTGATCCAGTCGTCGGAGTCCTGGGTGCCTTTGCGGCGGTCGACGGCCACGGTCTGGTACCAGCCGGTGAGGACGAAGAAGAGCAGGAGCGGGGTGAAGAAGACCCCGAGGTGAAGGTGGAGTCGGCGGAGCTTTGCGACGGAGCTCATGGCTTGTCCTGCTTGGGGTAGAGCGGGAGGTTGATCACCATGCCATCGCGGACGCCGCGGCTGGGGTTGGTGATCTTGTTGAACTTCATCACCTGCTGGACGGAAAGGGGCTGGAAACCCTTCTTTTTCGCCTCGCTGTTGAATCCGTCGATGATGGCGCTGAGCGTGTCGCCCTTGCCGACGGTGTAGGGCACGGACTTGACGGGTGCGGCGGGCGTGTCCGCGGGGTCGGAGGTTTCTGTCCGTTCGGGGTGGGTGCGGCCCGCTGGCGGGCGTGGTTCGGGGGTGGCCTTGGGTGGTGTTCTGGCGGGCGCGGGGGGTGCCTCGGCGAGGGCGGCGATGGATTTGCGAAGGTCGCCGAGGATCTTCAGGACCTGCTCGTGGTCGGCGGCGCGTTTACGGTCGACCTCGGCGATGGCGTCGGCGAGGTGCCTGAGGTCGTCGTTGTGACGCTTGATGTCGTCGGCCCAGGGTCGTTGGCTGGCGCGGGAATTGAGTTCGCGGTTGGTTTCCTCGCGGACCTTCTGGAGTTCGTTGCCGAGGCCCTCGATCTGTCGGCGTTGGCTGGCGGCGGTCTGCTCGAGGGCATCGACGGTGGCGTTGAGGCGTTGCAGGCGTTCGCCCACGACGGCGGGGTCGATGCTTTGAGGGCGCGCGGCTGGGCTGGCAACGCACAGGAGTCCGGCCAGCGCGAGCCGCCGGAGGGCGAGTCGAGATCGCATGCGAGCAGGTTAAGTTTGCGGGTGGGCGCCAGCAAGTGCTAGTTGCCCGCATGCGCCTGCTCGAAATCATTCAGCGCAGTTCGTCATTCCTCGAGGAGCGTGGGGTGGAATTGCCGCGGTTGCAGGTGGAATGGATCCTTGCCCACGTTCTGCGTGTGCCCCGGTTGCAGCTGTATCTGCAGTTCGAGCGGGACATTGCGGATCCCGAGTTGGGTGCGATCCGCGAGGCGGTCCGGCGTCGCGGTCGCCGGGAACCCCTGCAGCATGTGTTGGGGACCGCGGTGTTCTGCGGGCTTGAATTCGGGGTGGGCCCCGAGGCGCTGGTGCCGCGGCCTGAGACGGAGATGCTTGCTGAGAGGGCGTGGCAATGGCTCGGGAACCTCCCGCGTTCAGAGATCCCGCCGCGCGTTCTCGACTGGGGAACCGGGACGGGTTGTCTTGCGGTCACCTTGGCGGTGCGCGTGCCGCGGGCGGTGGTTGTGGCGATCGATGTTTCTGCAGCCGCGGCTGCGCTGGCGCGGCGCAACGCGGCCCGTCATGGCGTCGAGGCGCGGGTCCGGGTGGTTGAGGGATCGGGGTGTGAGGCGCTGGCGGAAGGGGAGAAGTTCGATCTCGTGGTATCGAACCCGCCGTATATCCCGAGCGGCGAGATCGCGGGTCTTGAACCGGAGGTTCGTGAACATGACCCGCATCTTGCGCTCGACGGCGGGCCGGACGGTCTGGACCTTTACCGGCGTCTTGCCTCGGAGCTTGGGCCTCGGCTGTTGCCGGGGGGTGTGGTGGTGCTTGAGTTTGGTGACGGGCAGGCGGCTGCGGTGTCCGGGTTGTTGGGGCAGGAGGGTTGGATTGTCGGGGAATTGCATCGCGACTACAGTGGTCGCGAACGATTCCTCCTGGCCCGGCGCGCGGATTGACGGTGGGGATCCCGCGTGGTTGCGGGGCCGAACCCAGGTTCGAACCCGGCCCATCCGGTGTCACGGACCGATCGAAGAGTTGGGAACATCTGCAAACAGGACTGGAACGGACTCATGGCGATGGATGCATTCGAGATCAAGGGCGGCCGGCCGCTCAGTGGCGAGGTCACAATCAGCGGCAGCAAGAACGCCGCGCTGCCCATCATGGCGGCAGCGCTGCTGACCCGTGAGAAGTGCGTCATCCACCACGTCCCGGACCTCAGCGATGTCCGGTTCATGGTCGAGATCCTCAAGTCCCTCGGGGCCCGGGTGGAGTTCGACGGCGACACCGTGGTCATCGAGGCGGCCCAGATCCGGGAGTTCGGCGACTACGAATTGATCCGCAAGATGCGGGCTTCGATCTGCATCCTCGGCCCGTTGATGGGCCGTCTGGGCCGGGCGCGGGTCTCGTTGCCGGGCGGTTGCATCATCGGAGCGCGGCCGATCGACCTTCATCTCAAGGGGCTCCGGGCCCTCGGCGCGAAGTTCGTCATCCGCGGGGGGTATGTGGTCGGGACCGGTTCCCACCTCGGCGGTGCGGAAGTCTTCCTCGGCGGCCGCGTCGGCCCGACGGTTCTGGGCACGGGCAACATCATGATGGCGGCGTCATTGGCCGACGGCGTGACCGTGATTGAAAGTGCCGCGTGCGAACCGGAGGTGGTGGACCTCGCGAATTTCCTCAACGCCATGGGCGCGCGCGTCGAGGGCGCGGGCAGTCCCACGGTCACCATCACCGGCGTGAAGCAATTGCACGGAGCCGAGCACACGGTGATCCCCGACCGCATCGAGGCGGCGACCTTTGCGGTGGCCGCGGCGGTCACGCGCGGCAGTCTCACCATCAAGGGCGCGCGACCCGATCATCTCGGGGCTGTGCTCGACAAGCTGCGTGAAGCGGGGGTGAAGGTGGGTCGCCGCGGTCAAGACATCGTGGTTGAGCGCAGCCGCAACCGGCTGAAGCCGGTGGACATCACGACCCAGCCGTATGCGGGCTTCCCCACGGACGTGCAGGCGCAGATGATGGTCCTCATGCTCCTCGTGCCAGGTATCAGCGTGATCACCGAGCGCATCTTCGAGGCGCGCTTCATGCACGTCCCGGAGTTGTGCCGCCTCGGCGCCGAGATCCTGATCGAGGGACCGACGGCGATCGTGAAAGGCGGGCGGCCCTTGAGCGGGGCGCCGATCATGGCCAGCGACCTGCGCGCCTCGGCGGCCCTGGTTCTCGCAGGCCTGGCTGCCGAAGGTGAAACCGTCGTGAAACGCGTGTACCATCTCGACCGCGGTTACCAGCGGATGGACGAGAAGCTCCGCCGTCTCGGGGCACGTATCGAGCGCGTCCCGGAATGATGACCCGAAGCCCGTTTCAACGTAGCCAAGAGGCTGTTCCATGACCAAGACACTCATCGCCATCGCCATCGGCCTCGTCGGCGTCTACCTCTTCATGTGGGTTGCCGGGTTCTACGACCGGAACGTCCACCCGACCGGCCCGCATGAGTCGTCGGCACCGCCGCCTCCCGCCGCCGGCACTCCTGCCAGTTCGTCCGACCATCTCTCCGGCCTTCCGCCCCAGCTCGAAACCTCCCTGAACCACGCCAAGGAGGCCGGCAGCGAGGAACTCGGCAAGTGGTTGAAACAGTTCGGCCGCCAGGTCCAGGACCCGCGCCTCGCGGCCATCGAGTTGGACTACGTCGTCCTCCTGAACCTCAAGAACCACAAGGCCGCACGCGAACGCTTCGTCGAAGTGGCCAGTCGCATCCAGCCAGGCTCGCCCCTGTTCGAACGCGTCCGCAGACTTGCCCCCGCCTATGATGACCCCTGATCGCCGGTTCATCCCCCGGCCCCGGATCGCATTCGCTGCGCTCGCATTATTCGCCGGTGCCACGGCGTTTGGCGATTTCGCGTCGTCGCTGCAGGCGATCAAGTCGGTGGGTCCCGAGGGCCGTGGCAATGCCGACGCGGCGCGGGCGTGGGCGGAACTCTCGGCGCTTCCGGCGTCGGAATTGCCGCGCCTGGTGGCTGCCATCGACGGTGCCGGGGATCTTGCGAGGAACTATGTCTTCTCCGCGGCCACGGCCATCGCCGAGCGGGAACTCAAGGCCGGTCACGCGCTGCCGCTCGCCGCGTTGGGGGATTACGTGTTCGACACCTCGCATGGGGCGCGCTCGAGGCGGCTCGCGTACGAGTTGATCGGGCGGGCCGATGCCGCGACGGCCGAGGCGATGGTGGCCGGTTTCATGGATGATCCGGCGCCGGAGTTGCGCCGTGATGCGGTGCAACGTCTCGCGGACAAGGCCGTGAAGATCGCCGCCGAAGGCCGCACCAACGCCGCGGGAGTGCTCTACCAGCAGGCGCTTCAATTCGCGCGCGACGGCGACCAGATCGAGTCCCTCGTCCGCCCGCTCAAGGATCTTGGCCGGCCGGTGGATGTGGTCCAGTTGCTCGGCTTCCTGACCCACTGGAAGATCATCGCGCCGTTCGACAACAGCGGTCGTGCCGGGTTCGAGAAGGTCTATCCTCCCGAGAACGAACTGAGGTTCGACGCCGAGTACGAGGGCAAGGACGGCAAGGTGAGGTGGAAGGATTTCGAGGGCACGCACGAGTTCGGCATGATCGATTTCAACAAGGCCGCCGCGCCGTTGAAGGATGTCGCCGGCTATGCGTCCACGGAATTCTTCGCCGACGCGGCGCGGCCGGCCGAGATCCGCATCGGCTGCAAGAACGGCTGGAAGATCTGGTTCAACGGGACCTTCCTCTTCGGCCGCGACGAATACCACCGCGGCGCGGAGATGGATCAGTACAAGCTCCCCGTCACCCTCCAGCCCGGCCGCAACTCGATCCTCGTGAAGTGCACCCAGGACGAGGAGAAGGAGGAATGGACGGTCGAATGGGAATTCCAGCTCCGCGTCACCGACCCCACGGGCCGCGTGATCCGCTCATTGCCGGCGCCCGCGAAAGTCGCGTCCGAAAGGTGAACTCCTGAATCCAATGTCTTCGCTTCCTCTTCCCCGCCTCGTGACCGTGGTCGCGCTCACGCTCACGCTTGCTGCGCTGGGGGTCGCCTCCAACGTCGGGGCGGACTGGCTTCAGTTCCGGGGCCGCGATGCCTCGGGCTCCATTCCGGAGGCCACTCTTCCGACCGCACTCGAGCCGAAGAAAAGCATCGCGTGGGAGATCGGCCTGCCCGGGCGCGGGTTGTCATCGCCGGTCATTGTCGGCGATCGCGTGTTCGTGACCTGCTCGAGCGGGCCGAAGGAGACGCGCTTGCACGTGATCTGTGTCCGGGCCGCCGACGGCGTGAAGCTCTGGGAACGCCAGTTCTTCGCCACCGGCCGGACCATGACGTTCACGAAGACGTCCGTCGCCGCAAACACACCCGCGTCGGATGGCACGCACATCTTCGCGCTGTATTCGTCGAACGACCTGGTCGCCCTCGATCTCGACGGGAATGTGCAATGGATCCGCGGTCTCGCGGTCGATTATCCGAACGTCGGCAATTCGCTCGGGATGTCGTCTTCGCTGGTCTGCGCCGAGGGCACGGTGGTGGCGCAGGTCGAGGGCGACAGCCAGTCGCTCGCGCTCGGCATCGACGCGGTCACCGGGTTGAACCGTTGGAAGCTGGACCGCCCGAAGCGCGCGAATTGGTCGTCGCCGATCGTCTACAAGGAGCCCGCCTCGGGACGTGAACGGGTCTGTTTGCAGTCGAGCAAGGGCCTGCTCGCCGTCGATCCCGTCAGCGGAAAAGAGGTTTGGAACTACCCGGAGGGCGCGTCGACGATACCTTCGAGCACGGTGGGGAAGGGTGTGATTTTCGTGCCGTCGTTCGGCATCACGGCCCTGAAGCCAGGGGCGCCAGGCGAGGCCCCGCAACAGCTCTGGCGGGCGGGCAATCTTCGCCCCGGGACGTCGAGTCCGGCGGTGATCGGGGACCGCGTCTATTCGCTGAACGACGGAGGCGTCCTGTCCGCCGGCGAGGTCGCCGACGGCAAACGCGTCTGGCAGCTGCGGCTCAAAGGTCCGTTCAGCGCGTCACCCGTCGCCGCCGGCCGGTACCTCTACGTCCCGAACGAAAAAGGCCTGCTGCAGGTGGTCGATACCTCAAGGCCCGAAGGCGAAGTGATCAGTGAAATGGATCTGGGCGAAACGATCCTGTCGACGCCGTCCATCGCGGGGAACGCGATGTACCTGCGGAGCGACGGCAAATTGTGGAAGATCGGAGGCTAACGAGGTCCGGCCGACCGATGGCCGGAGTCTGACGTCCCGGGTCTGGAGTCTGCGGTCTACGGTCTGGAGTTGGCGGAGTGGAGAGATGAATGCCAAGCGTCGAAGGCCAGGGCTCTTTGGAGTGCGGCGATTGATCGCCGCTTTCCGGGACCCGCGTCACGAACAAGGGATGGGGTTCGGGCCCGATCCCGGCCGGGGTCCCTCGGTCGGCCAGGCGAAAGCGGTGGCAAGCCACCGCACTCCCTACGCGTCCGTCCGCTCTCTCCTGCTCACTCTTTTTTCCGCGTTCCCGGCACTCGCAGGCAACCCGCCTGACGCCCCATCGCTCTTCGGCCTCACGAACCTCTGGACCTTCCACATCACGGTTTCTGCGGCGGACTGGCAGTTGCTCGGTTCCCGCGGACTGCCCCAGGAACGCGGGTTCGGCGGGGGCGGCTTTGGCGGATTTCAACGATTTCCGGGACCCGTCGAGGTTCCTGTCCCCGAGCCGCAACCGGTCCAGGTTCCTGTGGATCCAGCCAGCGGCAAGGGTGGCGGCGGTGGAGATCGGGAGCAGGTCCAGCCGGGGATCCTGCAAAGCCTTTTCCAGCGGTTCTTTGGCGGCGATGCGGCACCGACGCCGGTCCAGGCGCCACAAATTCAGCTTCGCACGGCGCCGCAGATGCAACGGCCGATGCAGGTCCAACCGCTGATGCCCGGGCCGCAGCGTGGAGCGGATCCGTCGCAGGGCAACTCGCGGCATCCCTGGGGGACCTGTCGGTTCGAGGGCGGCGGGGTTACGTACACGAATGTCGGCATCCGCTTCAAGGGGGTGAGTTCGCTGGTGCGGGCGCCGAATGGTTACAAGCGCCCGCTCAAGCTCGACTTCAACCGCGGCGCCAAAGGTCGTCGGTTTCTGGGAGTCGAGGCGATCAACCTCAACAACAACGTCAATGACGCGACCCAGATGCACGAGGCGCTGGCGTACGACCTTTTCCGTCAGGCCGGGATTCCCGCGCCGCGCACGGCGTTCGCCCAGGTTTTCCTGACCGTCCCGGGTCGCTTCGAGAAGCGTCTGCTCGGGCTCTACACGCTCGTCGAGGATGTCGACGACGTCTTTCTCGAGCGCAGTTTCGGAACGGCGAAGGGGCTCCTGATGAAGCCGGAGATGATGCGCGGGGTGCAGTATCTCGGCCCGTCCTGGGAGATGTACGTCGACCGGTTTCATCCGCGCGAACCCAAGGGCGGCATGGATCCGGACGACCCGAAGCGGGTCATGGATTTTCTCCGGATCATCCAGTCCGTGCCGCAGGACCGCTTCGTTGCGGGCCTCTCCCAGTATCTCGATCCCGAGCCGTTCCTGCGCTTCGTCGCGCTCAACGCCCTGCTGGCCAACGTCGATTCGTTCATCGGGAACGGGCACAACTATTTCCTCTACCTCCACCCGGTGTCCCACAAGCTCGTCTTCTTCCCCTGGGACCTCAACGAAAGCTTCGGTGTCCACCCGGTGTCCGGACCTTCGCGATCCCAGATGACCCACAGCGTGTTGCGCCCGAATGCCGACCCGAACGTGCTGGTGGAACGTGTGGTGATGGACCCTGTCCTGGGCTCGCTTTACCGCGCCCAATGTGCCTCCCTGCTGACCAATTTGTTCGTGGCCGCAAGGCTGGCGGCTGACATCGACCGCATCGCGTCCGTGACGGGACCCGTGGTGTCTGGGGAATCCCGGCGGGCCCGGGAGGATTTTGAGCGCACGGTGCTCGGCACCTTGAGGCCGGGTCAGGGGGATACCAGCCAGCCTCGGTTTGATCGTGAATATGCGAATGACGGCTACAGCCCGTGGAGTTTCCCGGACGCGGTCGAGGTCGACAACGTGCCGTTGAAGGCATGGATTGCCGGGCGGGAGGAACATGTGCGGGGTCAGTTGGAAGGGCGATTGGCGGGGACACACCCGCGACCGCGCTTGAACGGGGGGTATTGAATGGAGGGGGGCGTCCCCGTGTGGATACGCGCCCATTCATGTTCCCAACGTTGGGCTTGCCACACGTTCGGGCATCGCGCACCGTCCCCGACCTGTTTTGCGCTTTTTCATGATGACCGCTCCACTTTTCGGGGAGATTTTTGCCATGGGGCCGTCGGGGGGGGCTCAGAGTTCCCTTCCTGCATGGGCTCAGGTGGTGCCGTTTCTCCTGCTTTTCGGTGTGATGTATCTGGTCCTCATCCTGCCTCAGCAGAAGAAGGAGAAGCATCGCGGCACCATGCTCAAGGCGTTGAAAGCGGGCGACAAGGTGGTGACCTCCTCCGGCATTGTCGGAGTCGTGGTCAGCATCCGCGAACAGCATGTGACCCTTCGTTCCGACGAGACCAAGTTCGAGTTGCTCAAGAGCGCGATCCAGGAAGTCACTGAACGCAAGCCCTGATCCTTTTCCACTTTCCGTAGCATGAAGAATCCGTTCCTTTGGTTGGCCGCGACGATCGGCATCTTGGTGTGGTCTGCGTTCGAGCTGTACCCGCCGACAAACCGCGACCTGATCGGCCAGTTCGAGCGCGAGGCCGAGAACACGCAGGATCCCGTCTTCAAATCGATCCTCTCGAAGGCCCATGACCTCGCCGCGCAGCCAGGAGCCCGTTCCTATACGGCGCTCCTTTCGGCAGCGGGGACGAACAGCCTTGAGCGTTATTTTCCAAGGGTGGAAATCCCCGCGGGCAAGGAGACCAACCGGGTCATCCTCAACCGCCTCCAGAAGAACGCGCTCGGCAAGGTCAAGCTCGGCCTGGATCTCCAGGGCGGCATGTCGTTCGTGGTCAAGATGGACACCAACGATCTCAAGGACGCGACTGCCCGCGTTCGGGCTCTCGACCAGGCGGTCGAGGTTCTCCGCCGCCGCGTTGACCGCTTCGGCGTTGCCGAACCCACCATCCAGCGGGCCGGCGAGGATGCCATCGAGATCCAGGTGCCCGGCCTCACCGATGCGGAGAAGGAAGCCGTCAAGGCCCAGATCGAGAAGGCTGCATTCCTTGAGTTCTGCCTGGTCCATCCCGAGAGCGATCGGCTCTTGTCCGAGGGCCTGGTGCCGCCCGGTTACCGCATTCTCACCGAGGTCCGCAAGGATCGCGATGGCCGCTCGCGCTCGATCCCGATGTTGGTGAAGAAGAAGCCGGAGAACGGGTTGACCGGCAAATACATCCGCAACGCGGCGGGCGTGCCGGATCCGATGACCGGCGAGCCGAAGATCGAGTTCGAGTTCAACAGCGAGGGCGCTGAGATTTTCGCAAAGCTCACCCGCGACTACCAGCCACGGCAGGTCGGCGGGGGCATGCAGTACACCTACCTCGCCATCGTGCTCGACGGCGTCCTTTATTCCGCTCCCCGTATCCTCGGTGAGATCCCTGGCGGCCGGGGCGTGATCACAGGCAACTTCGACATCAAGGAGGCCTTCGAACTCGCCAACGTCCTCGTCAACCCCCTCGAGGCCCCCGTGAAGATCATGGAGGAAAACGTGGTTGCCGCGACGCTCGGCTCCGACTCCATCGCCGGCGGCGTGCGGGCCACCATCATCGGCACCCTCGCCGTGTCGGCCTTCATGCTCGTGTACTACCTGATGGCCGGCATGATCGCCAATGTCGCCCTCTCGCTGAACCTTTTCATCCTTCTGGGCGTGATGTGCGCCATCGACACCACGCTGACGATGCCCGGCATCGCCGGCATGGTGCTGACCGCAGGCATGGCGGTCGATGCCAACGTCCTGATCTACGAACGTGTCCGTGAGGAAATGGCTGCGGGCAAGTCGCTCCGAGGCGCGATCTCAGCAGGTTATTCGCGTGCCTTCTGGACGATCTTCGACTCCCACCTCACCTCGCTGATCTCCGCGGTCATCATGATCTGGATGGGCACCGGCACCGTGAAGGGCTTCGGTGTGTCCCTGACGATCGGTATCTGCGTCAGCTTGTTCACGGCCCTGGTCGTGACCCGATTGATCTTCGACTTCCTCCTCGCGAAGGACCTGATCAAGAACGTCCGGATGCTCTCCATGATTGGGGAGACGAAGATCGACTTCATGCGATGGGCGCGCCCTGCGTTTTTCGCCTCCTGGACCCTGATCATCATCGGCATCGGCTACGGTATCTACCGCGGCAAGGACGTGCTCGCCGTTGATTTCACGGGCGGTTCATCGATCACATTCTCCTACAAGCAGGCCCCGACGGTGTCGGAGGTCCGCGACGCCCTGATCGCCCAGGGCGTGAAGGACGCGCAGATCGTTCCGAAGGGGGCAGTCGGCGGCGGCGTCAGCACGATCCAGGTGACCGTCCCGTTCGAGGAAGGCCCCAAGGTTGCCAAGGAACTGCCGGGCGCACTGCCGAAGGCCGGTCTCGAGGTCAAGCAAATCGACCGGAAGGGCCCCGTGGTGGGTGCCGAGATCCAGTTGTCCGCGGTCAAGTCCGTGGTGCTCGCCCTGTTCGGCATCCTGGTCTACGTCGCGTTCCGGTATGAATTCTCATTCTCCGTGGGCGCTGTCATCGCGATCATCCATGACGTCCTGATGACGGTCGGTTGGTTCTTCCTGACAGGTCGTCAGTTGAGCGCCCCGATGGTCGCCGCGATCCTCACCATCATCGGTTTCTCGATCAACGACACCATCGTCATCTTTGATCGAATTCGTGAGGACTTGAAACTGGGGTTGCGCGGCAGCTTCCGCGACCTCCTGAACCTTGCGATCAACCAGACCCTGGCCCGGACGATCATCACTTCCGGCACCGTCGTTCTCGCAACGTCCGCGCTGTATCTGTTCGGTGGCACCGTCATCAACGACTTCGCGTTCACGTTCCTGGTCGGCATCCTGACCGGCACGTACTCCACGATCTACATCGCCAGCGCCATGGTGCTTTGGTGGCACAAGGGGCAGCGGCCCGTCATCGGCAACTCTGCCCAGACCGCCCAGGTGATGGACATCCAGTCACAGCCCCAGTCCGGTCGCGTCTGACCGGACCTTGCGCCGATGGACGGGGTGATCACCGTCTGGCACTGGGTCGTGTTCCTGGTGTCGGTGGTGGGCCTTCTGGCCCTCGACCTCGGCGTGTTCCATCGTCGGGCCCGTGTCGTGCGGTTTCGCGAGGCCCTGTGTTGGACCGGATTCTGGGTCCTCCTGGCGCTGAGCTTCGGGCTCTGGATCTACCGCGGGCGTTCCCACAAGGACGGCCTCGAGTTCCTCACCGGCTATCTGATCGAACTCTCGTTGTCGATGGACAACGTGTTCGTGATAGCGCTGATCTTCGCGTACTTCGGTGTTCCCCTCCGCTTCCAGCATCGCGTCCTCTTCTGGGGCATCATGGGGGCGATCGCCATGCGTGGCGGCATGATCCTGGGCGGCGCCGCGCTCATCACCCAGTTTCATTGGATCCTCTATCTCCTCGGCGCCTTCCTGGTCTATACCGGCCTCAAGATGCTCTTCGGTGCCGAGCCGGAAGTGAACCCCGACGCCAATCCGGTGCTTCGCCTCGCCCGCCGCTATTTTCCGGTCGCGGCACAATTCGACGGCCAACGCTTTGTCACCCTGGTGGACGGCAGACGCCTGCTGACGCCGATGGCGCTGGTGCTGATCATGGTGGAGACCACGGACCTCGTGTTCGCCCTCGACTCCATCCCGGCGATCTTTGCCGTGACCCAGGACGTGTTCATCGTCTTCACGTCGAACATCTTTGCGATTCTCGGCCTGCGTTCGCTCTATTTCGCGCTTGCCGGGGCCATCGCGTATTTCCGGTACCTCAAGGTCGGGCTGTCCCTGGTCCTTGTGTTCATCGGCATCAAGATGCTGGTGGTGCTTTGGGATCTGAAAATCGGGACGGGTTGGTCCCTCACGGTCGTCGTCTCGATCCTCGCGGTCAGCATGTTCGCCTCGATGCTCACCGGTTGGCGGGAATCCCGGCGCTCCACGGGGGCGAGTCGGGAGGACGACAAAGACGGCGATGACGGCGATGACGGGGAGAGTTCTGAGGGTTCAGGGACGGGATCGGGCAGGGATTGACGGGGGCACGACGGTGATCCCGCGCCTGGAGTTCGGTCCTCGCCCTTTTCCCAAGGGCCCTGCCAGGCGGGTGCGATGAGGTTCCGAGGGGTGTCTGTGCCCTTCTGTTCACGGCGGGTGCCTTTTGATTCCTCTTTCAGATTCGCTGTGACCTTGACCCGTTGCCGGGGCACGTGCCTTGCTCGCAGGCCTGATGTTGAAGTATCGATGGATGCTGGCTCCGGCCCAGCCCGCGATGGTGGCACAGCTTTCACGCGATGCCTCCGTCTCGGCTTTGCTGGCGCAGTGTCTCATCAATCGCGAATTCACCTCGCTTTCCCTCGCCGACTCCTTCCTCGACCCGCGCCTCCGTGAGCTCGCAGACCCGTTTCTCCTGCCGGGAATGGGCACCGCCGTGGACCGCCTCTTTGCCGCCCGCGCCGCCGAGGAAACCCTCGTCATCTACGGCGACTACGACGTCGATGGGGTCACATCCACGGCCCTCCTGACCGAGGTGCTCGAATGCCTCGGGTGGAAGGTCTGCCATTTCGTGCCGAACCGCATGGACGAGGGTTACGGCCTGAGTCCGGATGGCGTTGAGCATTGCCTGCGCCAGCATCCCGTCTCACTCCTGCTTGCAGTCGACTGCGGATCCACCGCCGTCGAGCCGATCCGGATCCTGCGCGAACGCGGCGTCGACGTGATCGTCCTGGACCATCATCAGCTTACCTCGCCGCCGCCTGAGGCCACCGCCCTGGTGAACCCGCGTCTCGCTGGCGAGGATGCCCACGGCACAGAGCTCTGTTCCGCAGGGCTCGCGTTCAAGCTGGCCCACGCCCTCCTGAAGCGTGCCCGCGAAATGGACATCGCCGCGGCGTTGGATTTCGACCTGAAATCCCTCCTCGACCTTGTCGCCCTCGGAACGATTGCGGACCTCGTCCCGTTGCGCGGCGAGAACCGGATCCTTGTCAAGGCGGGGCTCGAGCGGCTGAACCAGACCCAGCGCCCAGGATTGCAGGCGTTGTGCGAGGTGGCGCAGATCACCTCGAGCATCGGCGGGTACGAGGTGGGGTTCCTTCTCTCGCCACGGCTCAACGCAGCCGGTCGGCTCGAGGACGCCTGTGAGGCGGTCGATCTCCTGCTGGCCGAGGATTACGCCACGGCGACGCGCCTGGCGCAGAGCCTCGACGCCCGCAATCG
>CAIMTB010000626.1 GCA_903844265.1 uncultured Verrucomicrobiota bacterium | reverse complement strand
CTACACCTTCCACGGCATCAGCCTCCTGGTGGATGTCTCCCGTGGCCGCGACACTCAAACCTTCGCGGCTGGAGGGGGACTGCAGCCGCACCTGGCTCGGACTCTGCTCTATCTGGCATTCTTTCCACAGTTGATCGCAGGTCCGATCGTCAAGGCCAGGGACTTCTTTCCCCAGGTTGGGTTGAAGCGGCTGCAGCACATCGACGTGGCAGGTAGCTGTCAGAATCTCGTGCTGGGCCTCTTCTTGAAGATGGTGGTGGCCGACAATCTCGGCGAGCAAACCCTGTGGATCTCCTATCCATACTTCCTTGGAAAGTCGTCGGTCGACCTGCTTGTCTTGCTGTACGGATATTCAGCCCAGATTTTCGCTGACTTTGCCGGGTACTCGCTGGTGGCCATCGGCTTGGCCAAGCTTCTGGGCTACAGGCTGCCTCAGAATTTCGACTTCCCTTATTCCGCCTGCTCGATTGCTGATTTCTGGAGGCGATGGCATATCTCGCTTTCAAGCTGGCTGCGCGACTATCTCTACATACCGCTTGGCGGTAGTAGGAACGGCGGGATCCGCACCTACACCAACCTGGTACTCGTCATGCTGTTGGGTGGGCTCTGGCATGGTGCGGCCTGGAGCTTTGCGATTTGGGGACTGTGGCACGGGATCGGGCTTGCTGTGGAGAGGAGGATTGCAGGGGGCTTCCGGTCCGCGAAGGGTTCTGCCCCCATGCGGGTGCTGCGCATGGTACTGGTCTTCCACTTTGTCACCATTGGTTGGCTCTTCTTCAAGCTTCAGGAGGCCCCGCAGGTGCTTCTCTACCTGAACTCCCTCCTGCGTAGCGAGGTGCGTGGGATCTCCTGGGAGGCAGCCCTGGTCGGGATCTATGGGTCTGCGGTCGTCCTCTATCACTTTGCTCACGCTTGGCGCGGGCGACTTTCAGAGTGGACCAAGAATGTCATCTATGGACTGATGCTCTTCCTTGTCATTCTGAACCCCGGTCCCAAGGTGCCGTTCATCTACTTCCAGTTCTGATCGATGAGGGTGATGCTGACCACGACAGTCTTGCTGCTTTGTGCATACGGAGGCTTGCTGCGGATCGTGCCCGAAGCGCCGAGGCTCCAAGCCCAGAGCCAGTGGCAGAGGAGTCTCCTGGCCATCCAGAGTTATCTCCTAGGTCACGAGAACCCCGACGTTGTGTTCACGGGCAGTTCGCTGACCCGACGTCTTGACTTTGCGCTGGACTCGGGACGCGTGTGCAATCTCGGTCTGTCGGCAAACTCTGCCCTGACGGGGTTAATGGCCGTCGATACTACGACCCACAAACCCAGAATCGTGTTTGTCGAAATCAACTACCCGGAACGTGATGTGAACCGGGAACTGATCCGCGCGGCCACGGGTTGGCAGCCCGCGGTATCGCAGCTCTTCCTGGTCAGAAACATCCCCGTCAACTTCCTCATCACCCAGGTCATGCGCTTTCGAAAGGTCGCGTCTGAGGGCGCGACTGATGTAGGCGTTCGGGAGACTGTTTTGGACACCCAGCTCGAGTCGTATCTCAGGCCAGTCGACCCAGCGCTCCTCGACACGAGGCTTCGCCAGTACGAGAGTCTGATCGAGTCAATCGAACGCGGGGGTACGAGAGTCGTTTTGCTCGAGATGCCGGTCCACCCACGCATTGCGGCCACGGTCCGGGCGGAGCAGATCAGAAAGGCCTTCCGCAGCAAATTTCGCGGCCGTAGGATGGTGGAGGGTGCTGGGCTCGCAGAGGGCTTGGAGATCCGAACCACGGATGGCCTTCACCTGCAACGCCGCGAGGCGGAGGCAGTCTCGGCCCGCTTAAGGCGTCTATTCGAGCCTGACGAGAGCCGGATCCCGCTGGGGGACGAGGCCCAGCCCACCCGAAAATGAGCGTAGAAATGCCCCCAGTCGCAATGCAGACCACCATCGGTCGGCCGAGTCCTGTGCAAGCGGCTGCTCCTCGGCAAGTCAAATCGGGCATGAGTATGGATGTGGGCGGACGGTTGGGGCTCGCCCTCCGGACCACTGTCCTCTGCGTCGCTCTCGTGTTTGGTCACTACGCTTTCGCGGAGGGGGTCGGCGTGTGGCGGAGTCGTTGGCTTGTGGTGATCGGACTTTTGTCGGGCTTTGTTCTGATCTGGGGCAATGTGCGAAGTGCGCGCAACATCTGGCTCATTGGCGCTGTTGCGCTGGGCGGCATCGGGATTAACACCGCCCTCTATGGAGCAGAGCGCGCCTTTGAGGCGCCCTACCTGATCAGTAATCTGATCATAGCCACGGTCGCCCTTTCGGGGCCTTTGAATCTTGGCGTGCTTCAATTAATGGTCTACTGCGCCGGCGCCGAGTTGGTGTTTCGTAACATGACTGGGATGGACACCCCGGACGGTATTCAGTTCTTCAATTATGGGAGCCGCAACATGGCATCTTGGCTCATCCTTGCTCCTGCATCCCTGTATTACGCGGAGTGCTCGAGGCAGGGGCGAGACCACTCACTCTGGCCAGCCCTCACATGCCTGGTCGTTTCGGTACTCTATGAGGGACGTGGCGGAATCATATCCGCCGCCCTGCTGGGGGGCGGTCTCTTGGTGACGAAGGTCAACAGCAGGAGAAGCGGCTATG
>CAIMTB010000625.1 GCA_903844265.1 uncultured Verrucomicrobiota bacterium | reverse complement strand
GATGTCCTTCTTGAGGGCGCGGCGTATCTGCTCGTATTCATTGGCGTAGACGAGTGTTCCGATGCCCTCGTTTGAGAAGACCTCGGCGAGCAGGGCTTCGTCCTGGCGGCCGTTGATGATGTGGACGCGGGGGACGCCGGCGCGGCAGGCCTGGGCGGCGAATTGGGCCTTGGGGAGAAGCTCGGCCGGAAAGGCGTTTCGTTGGCGGAGGAGCAGTTCATCCAGTTCGCTGGCGAGGATTTGCCGGATGAGTTCGCCGTTGCAGGTGATGCCGTCGCTGCTGGTGACATAGATGACCTTGGCGGCCTTGAGGGTCTCGCCGAGGGCCACGGCGATGGCGTCGGAGTTCACGCGGTAGGTGCGTCCCTCGCCGTCGAAGCCCAGGGGTGGGACGACGGGGAGGATGCCCTGACCCAGCAGGGCCTGGAGCATTTCGACGTCGATACGTTCGACCTTGCCGGTGAAGAGGTGGTCGACCCCGCCGAGGATGCCGAGGGGGTGGGCGATGATGGCGTTGGTCGAGGCGGCTCGGAGGTCGCAGGTGGAGAGCCCCTCGAGGATTTCATGTGTAAGCCGGTTGGAGGCGGTGAGGGAGAGTTTGAGCGTCGCGTCATCGGTGATGCCGGAGCCGTCGAGGTTCGAGGGTTGGATCCCGGCCTGGGTGGCGAGCTGCTGGATCATCGCGGCGGCGCCATGGACGAGGACGACGCGGATGCTGAGCGAGCGGAGGACCGCGACATCGAGGAGGATGTTGGTGAAATTTTCCGCCATGACGACGGCGGCGTCGACGCTGATGACGAAGGTGCGTTCGCGGAATCGTGGGATATAGCGGAGGATGCCGCGCAGGTCGGTAGGTTTCACGTAGGGTCCAGAGCCAGGAATGAGTTCCGCGACGGGCGCGGTGAGAACGCGATTTAGTGCGGCTGCGGGCGTCGGCTGGCAACGCAAAATTGGTAGTGAAATGAGGGGTCCATGGAAAATGCACCTTGAACCGTGGTATGGCCCACCGCTATGGAGGCGCATGTCTCTGCTGTTGGCGAAGGGCGGGTGGGTCTTCTGGCTGATCCTGATCACGGGTTCCGTGGGGATCGCGATGTTCATCGAGCGCGTCCTTCACTACCACCGTGCGCAGATCAACTCGATCGAGTTCCTGAACGGGGTTCGGAACGTTCTCAAGCGGGACAACATCGTCGAGGCGATCTCGATCTGCGATGCCACGCCGGGGCCGGTGGCGCGCATGGTCAAGGTGGCCATCCTGCATCGGGAAGGTGGGCGTGAAGGAATGCGGGAGGCACTGGACGAGGCGGGGTTGGTGGAGGTGCCGCGGTTGGAGGAGAAGGTCGGGGTACTGGCCACCATCGGGCAGATCGCCCCGCTGATGGGATTGTTCGGGGCGGTGCTTGGGTTCATGCGGATCTTCTGGCGGGTGCAGGCTTCCGGGGGGGTGCCGCTGCAGCCTGTGGAATTCGCGGAAGGGATCTGGCAGGGCCTCATCTGTCTCGCGGCGGGCATCGCGGTCGCGATCCCGGCGTATGTGGGTCACAACCTCCTGGTCTCGCGCCTCAACCGGGTGCTCCTCGACATGGAGAAGGCGTCGACGGAGATCGTGAACCTGCTCTCCGGTCGTGGGGAGACACCTTACCGATGAGGCTGCCCCGCAATCTCAGGATGATGCGTGGGCCCGTGGACACTTCGGCCCTGGCGGGAACGCTGTTTCTTTTGTGGACCGTGACGATGCTGCATTCGTCGCTGGTGATGCCGCCCGGGATCCGGGTCAACCTGCCGACGGCGGAAGGGATCGTGGGGGGGGTGTTGCCACAGCTTTCCATCGCCGTTGATTCGACGGGACGCCTTCTTTTCGAGCAGCAGATCGTGACGGAATCAAACCTCGTCTCGCGGCTGAGGGATCGGGTGACGAGCGGGGGGACGAACCAGACGTTGCTGGTATTGATGGATCGTTCGGTTGCCACCGAGACGCTGGCGCACCTGGTGACATTGGCCCGGGCGTCGGGGGTGGGGAGCGTGGTGTTGGCGACCAGCCCGCGTCCGGTGGGAATGACGCCGCCGACCGGAGGTGCCACCAAGTCACCGGTCCGGACGGGTTCAGGGGCGGGTGCAGCCGCGAAGCCCAAACTGTGACTCCTCATCCGGCATCGTCGTCCGAAAGGCCTGCGGGTTGGCGCGAGCCTTGGGTATTTCTCGCGCTCCTGGTGTTCGCGTTGCAGGTGGCTGGGTTCTGGCTCGTGGCACCGGGGGTCGCAGTCTCCAGGAAATCCGTGCCCGAGGTGCGCGATGCATTTGTGACCGAGCCGACCGGGTTGGACGAGGCGCGATCCCTGGAGACGTGGAATTGGCTGTTGAGCCCCGCCGTTTTCCTGATGCCGTCGGAGCGTGGGTTTTCGGGGACGGCGTGGATGCGGGGGAACACGGCGGAGTTCGAGCTGGAAGGGTTTGACGTGCCGAGCCGGCCGCTTCCGTGGGAGAGGGCTGATGATTTTGGGGTGGCACGTTCGATTGTTCCGCCGCTGGACCCCGGGCCGGCGATGAGTTGGTCTGCGCTTCCTGGCCCGGCGCTGAATCCCCGGATTGCCGAGATGCCTTTTCCCTATCGCAGCCAAGTGCGTGTACTGGCCGGGCTGCGGGGGCGGGTCCTAGTGGGCGGCTCGAACATCGGCGTCGCCCCTGATGCGGCGATGGCCATGGCGCGTCCGGCTGTCGTGCGGGTGACCATCGATGCAAGTGGCGGGTTGTCAGCGCCGCCGGTGATTTGGGAATCGAGCGAGGCTCCGGCCGTCGACGAGGCGGCTGTCAAGGTCGCGCGAAAGCTGGTGTTCTCGCCGCTCCAGTCGGGTGACCGCGTGGAGACCGGACTGGTGAGCATCGAGTGGGGGATGGTGCCTCCAGGTGATTCGTCGCGTCCTGCCGCGAATTCCCGGAAGGAGGGAGGGCCATGAGACCGGATGTTGTCCTTTTCTTGTATCTGTTCCTGATGCTCGCTGGCGTTGTCGCGGTGTGGGTGATGAACGCCTTCAGCCATCGGCGATTCCGGCCCGGGCCTGCGGAGGATCGGGTGTTCCGCTGTTCCCAATGTGGAAGCGTCTACACAGACGATCCCGATGTGGATTTATCGCGTTGTCCCCAGTGCGGTCTGATGAACGAGACCTTTGATTTTCGTTCGTGACGAACGGGTCGGATCACCCGGGATGGACCGGGTGTCGAGCCGGGGTCTCAGGGTGCGATCAGGCAGGCAGCGTACGCGCCGTCCGCGTTGTCCCGGGAGGGGTCGAGCTGCCGGGCTGTGTCGAGCCTGAAGCCGGGGTGTGCGGCGAGGAATGCGTCGATCCTGTCCCGGTTTTCTTCGGGCTCCATGCTGCACGTGCTGTAGACGAGGCGGCCGCCGGGGCGCAGCAGGGGGGCGGCGGTGTCGAGCAGTTCCGACTGGGTTTTCTCGAAGCGCCCGAGTTCCTGCAGCGTGAGGCGCCATCGGGCCTCGATGCGGCGGCGGAACACGCCTGAGTTGGAGCATGGCGCGTCCACGAGGATCGCGTCATACGGCCCCATGGGATCCGCGTACTCCGGGCCGATGACCTCCACGTCCGCACCGAGGCGCTCGCAATTTTGCCGGAGTCGCTCCTGGCGGCGAGGGTCGGGTTCGGCGGCGATGACACGGCCGTCGTTGTCGAGGAACTGCGCGATGAGCGTGGCTTTCCCGCCGGGAGCGGCGCAGAGGTCCAGGATTCGTTCGCCGGGCTTGGGGGCGAGCATCGCGACCGAGAGGATGGTGCTGGGGTCCTGGATGTAGTACCAGCCGTCCTCGAAGCTCTTCAGCTTATCGAGAGGGGGGTGGCGCCGGAGTCGGAAGACGAGTGTGTCAGGAACCCAATCCCAGCGGCCGAAATCGTACTCAACGCCCTCTGTGCGCCAGGCCTCGATGGTGCGGCCGGCGTCGGTTCTGAGGGTGTTGATGCGGGCGAAGACCTGGGCTGGGGTGTTGTTCCAGGCCAACAGAGATTGGAGGGCCGCGTCTCCGAGCCGGTGCCTCCACCGCTCAACCAGCCAACGCGGGTGGGACCAGCCGACGGCTGGATCGCTGATCTTGAGGTCTGCAAGAAGCAGACGGGTGGCATCGGACTCGCGCGCGTAGCCACGGAGCAGGGCGTTGAGGAAGCCGGTTTGAGCGTCGAGATCGAGAGTGCGGGCAGCCTCGACGGTTTCGTTGACCGCGGCGTGATCGGGGACGCGGTCGAGCCAGAAAAGTTGGTAGAGACCGAGCCTGGCGAGGGACAACGCGGCGGGGGGTGGCCGCCGGTCGGGGGTTCGTCGCTCAACCAGCCAGTCAAGTGCGGCCTGCCAGCGAATGGTGCCGTAGCACAACTCCTGGATCAGACCTCGATCGACAGACGACACCCGGACCCTCGACAGCTCCTGATCGAGGACTTCCTCGATGAATTGGCGAGCACCGGCGTGTCGAAGAAGGACACGCGCGGCAATTTCTCTTGGTTTTTGCCAGACCACGCCGGATGTTTGACGATACGTTGGTTACGGGCGAGATAAGTATGAGAGAAGAACTCGAGAGACTCGTGGCGATTGGAAAACTCGTACGCCGCCATGTGGAGCCTCTGTTGGCACTACATACGGCTGGCTACTGTGTGCACCGCGCATGGGGATGCGGCAAGATCACCGGCTTGGACCCGGTATTGGCCCGTTTCTCGATCAATTTCGCAGGGAAATCCGGCCATGGCATGGATCTTTCTTTTGCAGCGGAATCCCTGAAGCCCGTATGCGAGACCCATATCCTGGCGAGGAAATTCAACGACCTGAACGGGCTTAGGCAGATGGCTGCGTCCAACTCGCTCGAGTTGGTGCGCATCGTCCTTCTGAGCTTTGGCGGGAAGGCGACGACCGACCAGATTCAACAGGTTCTGGTTCCGGACGTGATCCGCGACGACTGGAAAAAGTGGTGGGAAGGGGCGCGGCGGACGCTGAAGAAGGACGGCCATTTCCAGGTGCCGGTGCGCAAGACGGATCCGATCCTCCTCATGGCGGAGGCCGTGGGCGCGCAGGATCGGCTGCTCAAGGACGTGCGTCTCGCACGTGGCCTCAAGGCCCGCGTGGTTGCGGTGCAGGAACTTCTGAAGTGCGTCGAGGATCTGGCCGATCGACCGGCCGCCGGTCGCGAGGTGATCCAGGTCCTGAACGCGGAGATCGTCAGTCATCTCAGGACGATGCCGGGCGTCGCGGTCGAGGGAATCTTCGCGCGGGACGACATCCGGACCTCCACCGGGGCTCCAGCGGTCGAGGGGGAGTTGGGGACTGCTGAAGTCTGGGCGTCGAGCGCGACCCTCGGATCGGTGCTGGCCGAAGCGGCGCCTCCCAAGCATTCACGAATCCTCGACTCCTACCGTGTCTCCCATCTGGCAACGTGGTGCGATGAGATCCTCGGATTCATCAACGAGTCTCCCGCGAAGGTGGTCGGCGAAATGGCCGATCTCCTGATCCGCGAGAACCACCTCCAGCCTCTCAAGGACAAGCTCGTCCGCTCCATCAGCCAGCACACCGCCTCGAGCGAATTGCTGCTCTGGCTGGCTCGGGTGCGGTCGGATGACTATGCCGACATCCTCGGGCCCGAAGTGTTCCGGGCCATGTTGTCAGCGATTGAACGCGACCAGTTCCAGGAGAAGAAATCCAACAAGCTCCGGGACTACGTCATGGACGACCACCAGCTCATCGTGGAGCTGATCGAGTCTGCGGACCTGGATGTCATCAAGGATCTCACGCGCGCGCTTCAGCTGTCACCTGCGTTTGACGACATGGACAAGCGGTCGCTTCTCGCGCGGATCGTGAAGTCCTTCCCGTCGGTACAGTCCTTGATTTCGGCGGAGCACGTGAAGCAGGACACCAACCTGATCGTGACCTGGCACAGCCTTGAGCGCCGGAAGCAGGAGTATCACGACCTGGTCGAGAAGAAGATTCCCGCCAACTCGAAGGACATCGCCTTGGCGCGCAGCTACGGCGATCTCCGCGAGAATCACGAGTACAAGGCCTCCAAGGAGACCCAGAAGGTCCTCATGGGACGCAAATCGGAGCTCGAGCGCGATCTCGGCCGGGCACGCGGCACCGATTTTTCCAACGTCCGCACGGACGTGGTCAGCCCGGGTTGCCGGGTCGAGGTGGCGAGGGAGGGTGCCGAGAATCGTGAGGTGTTCACGATCATGGGCGCCTGGGATTTCGACATCGAGAAGGGCATCATCAGCTACCTCAGCCCCATTGCCCAGAGCCTGCTCAATCGCGCCCTCCTCGAAGATGTGGAGTTCGAATTCGAGGGTCAGCACAGCCGCTTCAAGATCACCGGCATCCAGGCGATTACCCCGCTCCCGCCGGTCAGTTCGCCGGACGAGACGCCTGCATCGGCCTGATCTGACAATGGATTGACGGGGATCGTACCTGGCCCAACACCCCAAGGCTGCAGCCTTGGGGTGTCACGGTCAGGGGCGGTGTTCTGCGCGGGACTCCGGGGAGTCCTTTTCACCGCTGGCGTGTCGGTCCTGACGGCGCCTTCCGGCGCGGGGTTTGGGCGGATCGAACTGGCCTTGGGCCGCGGGTTGTTCAGCCTGCAACCACGGGGGCAGGTCCCGGTGACCGCCCTTGTGCCAGTCGCTGGTGAGAGCCCGGGTCGCGTCTTCGTTCGGAACATCCCCTCGTTCGACCAGCCAGCGGAAGATTGCGTGCGTGAGCCGCTCGAGGGCGATCGTGTGGGTCTTGCCAAGTTCCGCGTGCAGCCAGTCGCTGAATGCCAGGAATCGACCGAACGGCGAAGGAAATCCCCGCCACATGAGGGGCAGCGTCGCCCCGAACCTTCCGCTGTTGGCCACCAGGTCCCAGTATCGCGCGAACCTCCGCAAGCGTTGCACGGTGGTGAAATCGAGCACACGGTTCGAGAGGATTTCATACGGTGGAAACGGGCTGTACCGCATGTCCCATTCCGCATCGTGCCGACCGATCGGCGTTCCCCGGAGCTTCTTCAGAATCCCCACCTGGATTTCCTGCGGGCCGAGCCCGAGCAGACGATCGAACCCGGTGCCGAAGCCTTCGAGCGTCTCGCCCGGCAGGCCGGCAATCAGGTCGGCGTGGACATGGACCCCGGTTTTCTCCCTCAGGAAATGGAGGTTTTCCTCGGTGCGATCGAAGTCCTGACGCCTCTGGATACGAGCGCAGACCGCGGGTTCGAACGATTGGATCCCGATCTCGAACTGCAGCGCGCCCGGGTGGAACCAGGCGATTTCGCCGCGCAACGCCTCCGGCAGGCGGTCCGGCACCATCTCGAAATGAAGGAAGAGCCCGTCCCTCCAGCCTTCCCGGAAGAACCCGAGGATGGCGCGGCTGACTTCGACATTCAGGTTGAAGGTGCGGTCGACGAACTTGAACTGCCGAGCCCCACGATCCAGCAGGCGCCGCATCGCGGCGAGGAATGGCTCCAGCGGAAAGGCACGCACCGGGATGTCGAGTGACGACAGGCAGAACTCACAGCGGAACGGGCAGCCGCGCGACGCCTCCACGTACAGAACCCGATGGGCGATGTCGTCATCGGTGAATTCCTCGTACGGCATCCTTACGGATTGAAGGTCCGGCAACGGCGCGTGAAGGACCTTCGGCAGCGGGCCCCGGGACTCCTCGATACCTAGAAAACACCTGCAAAACCGGGCGAATTCGAGGTCAGCTTCGCCGGTGATGGTGTGGTCGGCCAGTCGCACGATCTCCTGGGATTCGGTCTCGTGGCTGACTTCGGGCCCGCCCAGGACAACACAGACCTCGGGGGCGATGCGCTTGAGCAGGGCCACCACGTCCAGCGTTGGGCGCACGTTCCAGATGTAGACACCGAGCCCGACGATGCGCGGCTTCAGGGCGAGGATCGATTCCACCACCTCCAGCGGGGTTTGCTTGATCTCGAATTCGACGATCGCGGCGCGAGGTCGGAGGTCGCCGAGATTCGCGAGCAGATAGCGAAGCCCGAACGAGGCGTGGATGTATTTCGCGTT
Organism: uncultured Verrucomicrobiota bacterium; assembly: GCA_903844265.1. GTDB lineage: Bacteria > Verrucomicrobiota > Verrucomicrobiia > Limisphaerales > CAIMTB01 > CAIMTB01. Next base: position 178 of record CAIMTB010000625.1, on the reverse strand, counting down.
GAGGGTGGCGAGAACGATGTCAGGCATGCGGGGCCGTCTAGACCTAAAACAAGCGTGTTAGGATCGCTTCTTCATTCAAATGGCTCAAGCCGGGATCGCTGTTTGGAATTACCCACCTATTGTGGTGTCCGTGGGTCAATATGACTCTCCTTTTTGTACCAATTCCTTAGTTTGCCTT
>CAIMTB010000624.1 GCA_903844265.1 uncultured Verrucomicrobiota bacterium | reverse complement strand
TGTGCATGATGGCGAAGGTGAGGACGCGGACGCGGCAGAAGCGTTCACATTCGCGGAGGAGGGAGACGAAGTGGTCCTTTTCGGCGGGGCCGAAGATGGGGCGTTTGTCGACGATGCGGGAGAGACAGTGATAGAAGGCGCTGGGCCTGCCCTGGGGGAGCTTGAGACGACGCGCACGCATGGACGGAAGAAAGAGGAGGGGAGATAGCATGTCAATCATATAAAATACCTGTCCCTTTATAAAGCGTACCGCTTCCCTCGTGCGGCTTCATGAGAATATCTCGAGCAAGTCAAGCATACAAAAGACCTGTCCCGTTATGTGGTGACTCTTCCCGTTCCGCGTACGCTCTCTCAAAATGAGAACTGCTCCGGTCGCGGGCCGGGGATTGCGGGCGGGAGAAGGGGCGGTGAGGATATCGGGATGCTTGGTGGCGAAGAGTTATCGGGGAACGGCGGCGTGACGGAACCTTCCGTGGCGACCGTGTCGGCGTCGCGGGGGGGGGGCACGTTGCAACCGGGGAAGTGGCTTTATCGACCGGCGTCCTGGTTTGAGCGGCTGAATCCGGAGGTCATATTTGGGCGATTGGGGCGGTTGGAGGTGGAACTGGGGAGTGGCGACGGATCGTTTCTAGTGGAGTGGGCCCGGCGGAATCCGGGCACTGATTTCGCTGGTGTGGAGCGGTTGCTGGGACGGATCCGGAAGCTGGACCGGAAGGCGCAGCGATTGGGCCTGGCAAACGTCCGGGGATTGCGCATCGAGGCCTCGTACTGTCTCGAGTATTTATGGCCGCTGGGTGGGGTCGCGGCGCTGCATGTCTATTTTCCAGACCCTTGGCCGAAGAGGAGGCATCGGAAGAATCGCCTGGTGAACGAGCGTTTTCCCGGCCTTGCGTCCGGGGTGCTGGCTCCCGGGGGCGACGTGCATCTGAGGACGGACGACGATGATTATTTCGCTCAGATGCGAAATGTATTGGGGAGTGCGCCGGGGTTCACGGAGGTGGAAACGCCGGTCGGATTGGCGGAGGTGGTCACGGATTTCGAGCGCGAATTCAACAAGCGCGGGGTCGCGACGCACCGGGTGAGCTACCGGTGGGTGGGTGGAAATCCTGGGGAATCGGATCAGACGTCGATGACGGGGCCCCCGGGGCCTTGCTGCTGAGGTTTGCGGGGGTGGGTCGTTGACGATGCCCGGAAGGTGAGGGTGGGGCGGCGGTTGAGGCCGAAGATCGAACCACCGATGAGGGAGACGAGGCTGATGACGGCGGCTCCGCCGAGGGCGGATGGAAAGCCTGCGACGTGGAAGGATTTCACCAGGGATCCGACGAGGTAGAGCAGGGACGCGTTGATGATCCAGAGGAAGAGGCCGAGGGAGACGATCAGGAGGGGCAGGCTGAGGACGAGGAGGACGGGGCGGAGGAAGGCGTTGAGCAATCCGAGGAGGAGGGCAGCGGTGAGGAGGCCAGGGAAGGTGGGGCAATCGATGCCGGGCACGATCTGGGTGGCGGCGAGGACGCCGAGGCTGTTGATGGCCCAGCGGAGGAAGAAGATCCTTGGGGTCAGGGGCGATTGCCCGCGGGCTTTGTTTTCTGGAGGCATTGGGTCTTGAGGTTTGTGAACCATTTCGCCTGCGGCGGCAGGAGCAGGGAGAGGTTCACCTTTTCGGCGTGGAGAAGAGCCTCGGCGGGGCGGTCGAGTTGGGCCATGGCATCGGCCTGGGCGACATGCAACGAGTTCGCGTCATCCTCGGTGAGCGAGGTGAGGCGGACGCTGGAGAGCAGGTCGAGGGCCTCGG
>CAIMTB010000623.1 GCA_903844265.1 uncultured Verrucomicrobiota bacterium | reverse complement strand
TGTCCGTCGTCGGCTTGGGCTGTGCAGGTTTCTTGGTGAACCGCGCGCGCCGTCGGACTGCCTGAGCGATTTTTTACAGCTTTGAGGACAAGCCCCGGCTCCAGCCGGGGCTTGTTCGTTTTCACGGTCCCACTTCGTTGCGACCGTGATTTGGAGTGCGGTGACCTGTCCTCACCGACATTCGGAAATGCACGGCGCACTCCGCTGCGCGCCGTCGGGTGCCGGTCATCGCGCGGCGGGCAAGGGACTGCCCGCCCTACCTGGGGCGAAACTGCCTGGGGCGAAACTGTCGGATGCGCCGGTTGGGGTGGGCAGGGCGTGCCCTCGGTCGGGGTGGGTAGGGCGTGCACTCCGTTGCGCGCCATCCCTTGCGGACGCACCAAGGCGCCGCGCCCTGTCACCGCACTCCACATCGGACCCGGATCACGGCGGGAGCACCTTCAGGAACTCCGGATCGTCGCGGACGGCTTTGAAGCGGCCGTCGGTGGTGGCTATCTTCCGAAGATCCTTGGCCTTGGGATCCTTGGTGCGGCGTGCGTCACTGAGTTGAAGGGCTTTGTCGAGCGCCTTGATCGACTCGGGCTTCTTCTTGAGCGTGGCGAGAACGCCTGAGTAATCGTACCAGGCTTCCGCGCTTTGCGGCGCTTTCTTCACCAGATGACCCAGCGTCGACTCGAGCTTCGGGCCGTCATTCAACTGCGAGTAGGTCTGGGCAGCCGCGATGAGCGTCCCGGGATCCACGTCCGGCAGCTCGATCAGTTTGTCGAGGATAAGTCGGGCGCGGATAGGTTGACGCAGCTGGACGTGGGCGGCGGCGAGATAGGCGCCGGTGGTGGGATTCGTGGGTGTCGCGTTCCATCCGGGTTCGAGCTGGGTCACGACGCTGGCGTAGACCTGGGTGGCCTGTTGGAACATCTGGTTGTCCAGGTAGGTCTGGGCCAGTTCCATCGCGCTCGGCACATTGGAGGGGTTCTTGCGGAACTCCTCCTTCAGCTTCTCGAACTGGTCATGCGCGGCGGCGTGCTGCGGGGCGTTCTTGGTGTAGGTCTTGAGCTGCTCCACCAAACCCACCACCGATGAGTTGAACGGGTCGAGCCGCTGCGCGGTCGTGGCGATGAGGAGGGCATCCTCGAACCGGCCGGTGATCGCGAGGAGTTGGGCGTAGCGGAACACCGCCTCGGGGCTGTAGGGGCAGAAGGCGAAGGACTGGCGGAAGGCGAAATCGGCTTCCTTGATCATTCGGGCCTGCTCGGCGCCCGACTTGGAATTGTTGACGCGCCAGGCATAGACGCCGCCGACGCTGCTGCGGAGTTTGGAGAAGGCCTTCTGCGCGTTGTCGTCACGGATGAACTTGGGGTCGCCCTTGAACTTCCGGAGGTCGCGCTCGATGTAGACGTCATTCACCCAGTCGCAGATCTCCTTCACCGTCGTCGTGTCGGTGATCCAGTTGCCGATGAGCCGGTCCGAGTACTGGGTCCAGAAGGAATGGTCGCGCTGGAGATTCTCCTCATCGAGCAGCGCCATGGGTTGGCGGTTGAGCTTCATGATGATCCCGTACGGGGTGAGGTAGGGGTACATCCAATCGAGGGGGAAACTCTCCTCGATGAAGAAGTCATGCGTGGGGTTGCCCTCAAAGATGACCTTGCAGAGCAGGGCGTTGATGGCCATGACCGAGACCTGGCCGGCGACGGTGACGCGCCCGCCTTCCTCCCGCACTTCCTCGCCGCCGCGGAGCTGTCCGGCCTGCTTGCGCTGGAAGGCGTCGGACATGTATTCGTTGTAGCAACGGGTCGACTCATCGACGGTCGGAGTATGAATCTCGAGGTCGGGAAAGACGCCGCCGTTGCTGGGCGCGATCAGCCCCGCGAAGGCTTCCTCAAGAACGCGCCGGCCCATGCGAATACGCCCCGCGGTGGGCAGGTCCTGGGAAACCAGTTCCTGAACCTCCTTGGACAGCGCGACCTTCTGCAATTTATCGGCCCGGTACAGGTAAGTGTCAGCGCCCCGGTACGCGGCGATCTTCGTGACGACCTGGGTTTGGCGGGCGACAGTCTCGGGAATGCTGGATCCGAGTGCGTTGAGCTCCTCCCGGAGTTTCAGACGCGCCTCGTATTCGGCGTCCATCAGGCGGTTGAGATCCTTGGCGAGGGCCTTGGCGAGGCGTGAGTCGGCGGTTCCTGAATTCAGGAGGTCGCGGGTCGCGGGTTGCAGCAGGCTGAGCAGATGCTGGGAGTAGGGATCCTCCTGGGCGCCGGACTTGAGGCGTGCGGCGAGTTTGGGAAGGTCTGTGAAATGTTCGGGCCGGAACCAGGAAGATCCCGCGCGCCGATCTTTCTCGATGGCATCGCCGATATTGAAGATGAGCCGGTCGATGGGCGCCACTGCACGGGCGACGCCGTTGGTGTAGAGGGCTTTTTCGCGCTCCTTGTGGTCGCGGAGTGCTTCCTGGAGGAAGGGCGTGTCGAGGGGCAGTTGCGCGCTCTTGTTGTAATGGGCGCGGATGTAGGAGAGGTAGGTGCCGTCGGCGAGGGCGTTCTGGGTGATCAGGGCGACGTCGCGGCGGTCGAATGCGGGGTCGTGGGGCTTGCAGCGGGCCGGGATGAAGCTCTCGCAGAAGATCATGTAGGTCGGGTTGAAGCGGCCCGGGTCCGTGCCTCCGAAGAGAACCGCGTTGCGGGTCATCTCGGGGTAGAGGGCCTTGCCGTCCTTGTCCTTGAAGGGCGGCGTGAACATGTCGTGACCGAACCAGTACCCGAACAAATGCCCGCGTTGTTCGTTGGCCGACCAGTGGGTCATGGCCGATTTGAGGGGCAGGAGCGAGAAGAGGACCAGCAACAGCCGCATGTCGAGAGTGGCGGGGCGCAGGGCGAGGAGCGTGACTCCGAACAGGGCAAAGCCGAGGGCCATGATGCTGGCAAAGCGGTCCACGGGATCGTGGGTTCCCTCGATTCCGAAGAAATAGGACGGTGCCTCGGGTGGGAACAGTTCAACCCATCCGAACGTCACCGCGACCACGAACAGAGCGATGCCAGCCGCGGCCGCGCCCGACATCATGACCCATTTCCGGGCGTTCTGGTACTCGGTGGCGAGGACCGCGGCGATCAGGCTGAGGCCGTATCCGAATCCCATCGAGATGATGACGTGGGAGGCGGTGAAGAAGACCTTGGTCAGCTCGCGGCTCTGTCGGTCGGGATTGGGGTTGAGGAGCCAGAGCAGCAGGAACGCCAGGCAGGCGTAGACCGCGGTCAGGCCGATCATCCAGCCTTTCTCACTCTTGCGAAGCCGTGGCCAGAACAGGAAAGGAACCAGCGCGATGAGGAGATAGACGATGTTGAATTCCTCGACGGCACCCTCGAACAGCATGAGCACCTGCTCAAAGATCCGGCCGATGTCCATGGACGGATTCGTCTTTTCGTACTGTCCGCGGGTGAAGGCGTGGACGAATCCATCCCAGGTCCGGGGGTAACCCCAGTTGAGGGGGGGATTGGAGGCCGACGTCAGCGGCATGTAGAGATAGAACGCGGCGCCCGCGAGCCACATCACCAGGGAGATGAGGACCGGGACGATCTCGGTCAGGATGCCGCCGGTGGCGAAGGCCAGCCAGCCGGCTGCGCCGAGGGAACCAAGCCCGACGATGTGGAAGATGAGGGCGAGCGCGGGACTGGTGCGGATGCTTTCGAGGCCGTCCCACTGCATCATGATGACGCCGATGAGGTAGATGATGCCGTTGGCGAGGAAGGCGTCGCGGCCGAGCTTCCGGTTGGCCATGGCGATCACCACCTCGATGCCCATGGCGGCGACGATGAGGGTCTGGTGATTTGTGAAAGCCACGCCGAACATGAAGGCGGCGTAGTAGAGATAGCGCCTCTGGGTCGGGGAATAGAGGTAGTGCAGCAGGCAGACCAGCGTGAGGACCAGCGAGACGACGCTGAGTGTGTAGACCTCGACAATCACGGCCTGGCTCCACATGAAGCCGTTGAACCCGATCATCAGTCCGCTGGCCACCGCGGCGACAATGCCGATGGCATGGCACAGGGCTTCGGGGATCTGCTTCCGCGTGTCGATCGATTCGATCAGGCGACTGCTCACCCGCGAGACCATCATGGCCACGATGCCGGACGACACCGCACCCGCGACCGCCGAGGACACGCCGACACGCCAGGCGATGTTCGAGAAGGGGAGAAGGACCGTGAACAGCCAGGAATAGATCGTCCAGACGGGGTAACCTGGGGGATGCGGCACCCCGGCGTAGAAGGAGGCCGTGGCCAGTTCGCCGGAGTCCTCGAGCGTCATGTCAGGCGCGAGGGTCCAGAGGTACCCGACCAGCATGATCGCCGTCGCGATCAGGAAGGCGGTCCAGTCGGGCCGCCGGAAGAGTGGGCCTGCCGGGATCGGCGGTTCGGACGGTTTTGTGGGGACCCCGGGGCGTCGCGGGGAGGAGAGCCTGGCCTTATCTTCGGGCTTGGGTTGGGACATACTCGGCAATCAGCGGACGAGAATATTGGTCTGACGGAGCAGCAAGGAGCCGAAGCTTGGCGCGACGGCGGCTCCGATTGTCGAATGAAAAGTCGGGGTGGGGGGGATGTTGTGTTCGACGGGGATGGCGTTGGGTTGCCAGGCACCGTCGAGTGCGGCGAAGGCGAGGTGGGTGATCGCGGGGGAGCCGGAGGGCAACAGCACCGGCGCGAGGCTGAGCACCAGGACCGCGGCGGCAGCCATCGGCGCGAACCAGACTTGCATCAGGCGGACCGGGGGCGGTGCGTCGAGGCAGGCGGCGGCGAGGGCCGGCAGCGGTTCGGCCTGGCCGAAGAGCGCGTCCCTAACCTTGTCGGACGGCCGTAGTGGCCGAAATCCAGCGAGGATCGTTTCCAGGTTCTTCTGCGAGTTCATGGTCTTGATGGACGGTTTTCAGGGACGCCCGCATGCGCTGGAGGCCGTAGCGATAGCGGCCGGCGGCGGTGTTGGGTGAGATGTCCAGCAGCTCCCCGATGGCGTCGAAGGTGAGGTCGTGCCAAAGCTTGAGCACGATCACCTCGCGCTGGTCACCCGGGAGATGGCGCAATGCGGCCATGGCGGAACGCTCGATCGGGCTCTCGCCCGGGTCGCGCTCGAACCAGCGACCGGACTCGAACTCCCGC
>CAIMTB010000622.1 GCA_903844265.1 uncultured Verrucomicrobiota bacterium | reverse complement strand
GGACAAGGTGATGAACGACGAACGCCAGGGCGAAAAAGACGATCGAACACACCAGGAACCCAAACAACGGCGGGAGATAAAACATCCACACCGGGTTCTTGAACCCCAGCAACGGCACCAGTCCGTTCACCCAGGTTCCCACCCACCCGGCCAGCATCGCCGAGGCGATCACCCCGACGAGGGAAACCGCCGACCGAATCGCACCGAGGAAAAACCCGGCGAGCGCCGCGATCACGACAAGCACCCCGCCGATCAACCAGATCGTCATGCGTGGCAACTTATCCCTTCGCCTCCGCAAGGCACGCAGAAAATCAAACGGTGCTCGGCTCCAGGTGCATCCACAGGTTGCCGGCAGGGCGCCCACTCCGCTGCGCGCCGTCCTTCGCTGACGCACCAAGTCACGGCGGGCAAGGGACTGCCCGCCCTGCCACCGACAAGTCGGGGATGCCGCGCCGTCTCCGCCGTGCCGATAATTGTGTTTTCAACCCTGCCCCGGACCGATAGCATCCTGTGCAACGCCCTCATTGGAAGGCACCTGTATGGCAGTTATCATCTCCAAGCCGAACAAAGGTCCGAGTCGCGCGGGCGTCCTCGCTGCGGGCAACTGGATTGTGGACGAAGTCAAGCTGGTGGATGTCTACCCGGCAGCGGAGAAACTCGCCAACATCCAAAGCCAGACTCTCGGTACCGGCGGTGCTCCTTATAATGTCCTGGTCGACCTCTCGCGCCTCGGCGCCACCTTCCCCCTGGTCGCCGCCGGACTGGTCGGAAATGACAAGTTCGGGGAACGGATTCTTTCGGATTGCCGGGATCTGAAGATCGACACCCGCTGGCTCAAGTCCACCTCCAAGGCTTCCACATCCTACACGGACGTGATGACCGAGATCGCCAGTGGACGCCGCACCTTCTTCCACTCCCGAGGGGCCAACGCGCTCTGGGACGGAAGCGATATCGATTTTTCCAAGTCCAAGGCCAAACTGCTCCACCTCGGCTACCTCCTCCTCCTTGACGCACTGGATCAGCCCGACAAGAAATACGGGACCCGGGGCGCCGCCATCCTTGCCAAAGCCCAGGACGCCGGCCTCAAGACCTCGGTGGACGTCATCTCGGAAGACAGCGATCGCTATTCCAAGTTCGTTGTCCCAGCGCTGAAATATACCGACTACCTCATCGTCAACGAACACGAGGCCGGGCGGATTTCCGGCTTCAAGATTCGCCAGGGCGACGGTGCCCTCGACACGGTTTCACTCCGCCACGCCGCCGGAGCACTCCTCCAGATGGGCATCCGGGAGTTGGTCGTCATCCATTTCCCAGAAGGCTCCTTCGCCCGCACCCGCAAGGGCGAGGACGTGTGGCAATCCTCCCTGAAGATCCCCCAGAAGCACATCGCGGGGACCGCCGGCGCCGGTGACGCCTTCGCGGCCGGTGTCCTCCTCGGATTGCACGAGGGCTGGGAGTTGTCGAAATGCCTGCAGACCGCCGTCTGCGCCGCCGCCGCTTCCCTCTCCGAACCCGGGTGCACCTCGGGCGTCAAACCCCTCGCCACCTGTCAGGCCCTGCTCAAGAAATACGGCGTGCGCCCCTCCCTCGAGCCAGCGGACTGAACCTCCGACCGGACGTTCGGAAATCGGAGATAGGAAACGCAAAACGGGACGCAGCTCCCCGAAGGATGCGACGTCCCGGAAATCTTCAGGGATGGGAATCGGAAGGAGCGCGGACAGACCCGCGCAGCGATGGGCGATCCGCCGCGGTGAAGGATCGGAGGATCACCGGATCCTCACCGGCGGGCAGGTCAGGCCCGTTCCATGTATTTCCCGGAGCGCGTATCGACCTTGATCTTCTCGCCGTTCTTGATGAACAGCGGAACCTGGAGGGTGATGCCCGTCTCCATCGTGACCGTCTTCATCACGTTGTTGGCGGAATCACCCTTCACTCCCTCGGGCGCGTCGGTGACGGTCAGGATGAGGGATGCCGGCAGTTCGACGATGATCGGCCTCTCGCCCACGAAGGTGATCGTGACCCCCTGGTTCTCGATGAGATAATTCTTCCCGTTGCCGACGATCTCCGGAGTCAGGTTCACCGTGTCGAACGTCTCGGGATTGGTGAAGATGAAATCCTCACCGTCCATGTAGCTGAACTCCATCTTCACGGTCTGCAGCGGAATGACCTCGACCTTCTCAGCCGAACTGAAGCGCACGTCCATGGACTTGCCGTTGCGGACGCTCCGAAGGCTCGCCTGGACAAACGCTCGCAGGTTGCCAGGGGTCCGGTGCTGGGTTTCCAGGACGACACAGATATCGCCATTGTAGTCGATCGCCATGCCCTTGCGCATGTCGTTAGCCGTTATCGCCATAGGATCTCAAATCTCCCTCTGCTTGCTTTGTCGATGGACGGCGCCACCAGCGGCAGCGCGCGAAGGCTAAGGAAAGTACGGAGTGAACGGTACGAAGCAAGATATGATTTCAGTGGCCCGCTGGCGAATCCGAACCCGCAGCGCGCCGCTCCGCCGCACGCCAACCCCGCTCGCGTCGCCCAATCTCACCACGAAGCAGCTCCTCGGCCGACCAACCCCTGGCCTGCGCGGACGCCACCAGATCAAACAACTGCCGCGCGACATCCCCACGCCCGCCACGCGCGCCCTTGGAGCCTCCGCCCCGGACCGCCGGATCCACACCCGCCACAAGCCCCGATTTCCGCGCCTTTTTCACCAGCTTCTCGGCACGCAGCAGCGACGGCAAATGCTTGGGGATGCCATCCAGCGCGGACGGACGTTCGTGCGGGGTGCCTGCCTTCTCCGCGCGCTTGATGCGGTCCCAGTGGGCCCAAACCTCGTCGACATTGCTCACCTGGGTCTCACCAAACACGTGCGGATGCCGCCGGAGAAGCTTGTCGACCAGGCCCTGGACCACGCGATCCAGGTCGAACGCCTTCCGCTCCCGGGCCAGCTGGCAATGGAACACGACCTGCAACAGGAGATCGCCAAGTTCCTCCGACATCTCGTGGTCGTCCCCCGCCTCGATGGCGTCGATCAATTCGTAGACCTCCTCGATCGCATGGAACCGGAGACTCTGATGATCCTGCTCGCGATCCCACGGGCAACCGCTTGGGGAACGAAGAATCGCCATCACCTCCACGAGTTGGCGGATCGGGGTAAGACGTCGGGACGGAGGGCGGTTCATGCGGTGCAGATCAGAGGACGACAAGATCGTCGCGGTGGATGACTTCCCCGTGCTCGCTTCCGGATCCCTTCAACTCCTCCGAACCCAGCCGGGAGATGCCGCGTGCGAGCTCGCGACCGCCCTGGTCGCAGATGCGAACCACGACACCGGGATGAAAGTCGCCTTCGATACGGACCACGCCAGGCGCAAGCAGGCTGCGACCTCCCTCGCACAGCGCCTTCCGCGCGCCCTCATCGACCACCAGCGTCCCCGCCGGACGATGATAAAAAGCGATCCAACGCTTCCGGCCAGGCAGACGGGTCTTCCGCGGAACGAACAGCGTCCCCTCGTCTTCGCCGGCGAGTATCCGGGACAACGCGTCGAAACGCCGGCCGTTCGCGATGACCAGCGGGATCCCGGATCGGAGCACGATCTTCGCGGCGTCGATCTTCGTGCGCATCCCACCCACCGCCGTCGCGCTCGACGTCCCGCCGGCCTCCGCCTCGACCTCCTCGGACAGGGCCTCGACGATCGACATTCGCCGAGCCTCCGGCCGGCCGAAGTTCTCGATCAAACCCTCCGCCGTGGTCAGGATCACCAGCAGATCCGCAGGAAGCAGGCTGGCGACGAGCGCCGACAGACGGTCGTTGTCACCGAACTTCAGCTCCGTCACGGATACCGCGTCATTCTCATTGATGATCGGCACCACACCTCGCTTGAGCAGCGTCAGCAGGGTGTTCCGTGCATTGAGATGGCGCGGGTGATCCGCAAGGTCCTCGTGCGTCAGCAGCACCTGGGCAACCCCCTGTTCGTAGTGGCGGAACAGCGATTCGTACATCGCCATCAAACGCGACTGCCCCACCGCCGCGCAGGCCTGAAGATCCGCAAGCTCGGACGGCCGCCGCTCAAAACCAAGCACGCCCATGCCGGCACCGACGGCACCCGACGACACCACCACCACCTCACGGCCCGACGCCCGAAGCGCCGCAACCTGGGCCACCAATTGCGCAAACTGGACCTGATCCGTGCGCTTCCGGCTGTCCGTGAGGATGCCGGTGCCCAACTTGATCACGACGCGGCGCACGTCCTGGAAATGTTCGGAACGCACGCCTCAATCCTCGCAAAACACCGCCACCCGTGTCGAGGAGGTCAGCCCTCCAAAACGCGCCCCCCGCAAATTCGCTGTTCTCATCCGGCCCGGCATTCGGCAGAAATGACGGCAGCGATGCCCAAGCGCAACGACATCCACTCCGTGCTCATCATCGGGGCCGGCCCGATCATCATCGGTCAAGCCTGCGAATTTGACTATTCCGGCACCCAGGCCTGCAAGGCCCTCCGCGAGGAAGGGTACCGGGTCGTCCTCGTCAACTCGAACCCGGCCACGATCATGACGGATCCCGAGTTCGCCGAGCGGACCTACATCGAACCCATCACACCGGAAGCCGTCGAGAAGATCATCGTCCGCGAAAAGGCCGAGATGGCCCGCATGGGGGCAACGGGGAAACTCGTCCTGCTCCCCACCCTCGGCGGGCAGACCGCCCTCAACACCGCGATGAAGCTCCACAACAGCGGAGCCCTCGCGCGCCACGACATCGAGATGATCGGTGCCAAGGCAGAGGCCATCGAGAAAGGCGAAGACCGCCAGATCTTCAAGGATCTGATGCTGTCGATCGGCCTCGACGTCCCCATCTCGGGAACCGCCCACACCATCGACGAGGCCCGAACCGTCGCCGAAAGAATCGGCCGCTTCCCGCTCATCATCCGCCCCGCCTTCACCCTCGGCGGCACCGGCGGCGGCATCGCCTACAACCGCGACGAGTTCGAGGAACTCGCCAAACGCGGCATGGACCTCTCGCCCGTGTCGGAAATCCTCGTCGAGGAATCCCTCCTCGGCTGGAAGGAATTCGAGATGGAAGTCATGCGGGACCACGCCGACAACTGCGTGATCATCTGCTCCATCGAAAACTTTGACCCGATGGGCATCCACACCGGCGACTCCATCACCGTCGCCCCCATCCAGACGCTCACAGACAAGGAATACCAGATCATGCGCGACGCCAGCTTCGCCGTGATCCGCGCCGTCGGTGTCGAAACAGGCGGCTCCAACATCCAGTTCGGCGTCCACCCCGACAACGGCCGCATGGTCATCATCGAGATGAACCCCCGCGTCAGCCGCAGCTCCGCCCTCGCCTCCAAGGCCACCGGCTTTCCCATCGCCAAAATCGCCGCGAAACTCGCCGTCGGCTACCTCCTCGACGAAATCCGCAACGACATCACCCGCGAAACCCCGGCCTCCTTCGAACCCACCATCGACTACGTCGTCACCAAGATCCCAAGGTTCGCCTTCGAGAAATTCCCCCAGGCCGACCCCACGCTCACCACCCAGATGAAGAGCGTCGGCGAGGCCATGGCCATCGGACGGACCTTCAAGGAATCCCTCCAGAAATGCCTCCGCTCACTCGAGATCGGCCGTAGCGGCCTCGGCGGCGACGGCAAACCCTGGCGCCTCGGCACCGAAGTCTACGCCGACCGCGACCCGCTCATCCCCAAGGACGTCATCCAGCGGAAACTGAGCGTCCCCAACGCCGAACGGGTCTTCTTCATCCGCCACGCCCTCCGCTTCGGGTTCACCATCGAGGACATCTACAACATCACCAAGATCGACCGCTGGTTCCTCACCCAGATGAAGGAAATCGTCGACTTCGAGGAACGCCTCGCCCAGTCGCGAACCGCATGAAAAGCGCGGGATAGGCAGCCCAAGGTCGAGGGTCTCGTCACCCGTTCCCGTCGGGCAGGCCCGCACCACCGCCCACCCCCCCTCGACACCATGGCCGCACCCCCTCCCCTCCATGGCGGCGGCAGGCTGCCGCGCAAGCCGCCGCACCCCCTGCAACCGCTGGCGGCGACCCTCCTCGCGCTGCTCGCGCTCCTCCTGCCCTGCACCGCCAAGACTCCACCCCCGCGCCCCGACATACTCCTCATCCTTGCCGACGATCTCGGTTTCTCCGATCTGGGATGTTACGGGGGCGAGATAAGCACGCCCAACCTCGACTCACTCGCCGACCACGGGCTGCGCTTCACCCAGTTCTATAATACCTCCCGCTGCTGGCCTACCCGCGCCGCGATACTTACAGGCTATTATCCCCAGGCCATTCGCCGGGACGCACTCCCCGGGATGGGCGGCGGAACCAGCGGCGTCAGGCCCCCGTGGGCCCGGCTCCTGCCGGAGTATCTCCGAAGCCTCGGCTATCGATCTTATCATTCCGGGAAATGGCACATCGACGGCCCCCGCCTGCCGGCAGGGTTCGACCATTCCTATTCCATCGAGGATCATGACCGCAATTTCGGACCGAGGCTCCACCTCGAGGACGACCTGACCCTGCCCCCGGTCCCTGCCGGATCGGACTATTTCACGTCGACGGCCATCGCCGACCACGCGATCCGCTATCTTCGCGAACATGCCGGAAAGAATTCCGACCGTCCCTTCTTCCACTATCTCTGCTTCACCTCGCCCCACTTCCCACTCCAGGCCCCCGCCGAAGACATCGCCCGCTACCGGGACCGCTATCTCGTCGGTTGGGACGTGATCCGCGAGGAACGATGGAAGCGACAGCGCCGGCTTGGGCTTCCCCATCCGGACCTGCCCGCCCGCGAAGCTTCCATGCGCCCAGCCTGGAACCTTTCGGAGGACGAACTGAGAAGAACGATCGACCCCGCCGAAGTCGCACGGGCCGTCGCCTGGACCGAACTCACCCCGGAGCAACAAAGATTTCAGGCCACCAAGATGGCCATCCATGCCGCCATGGTAAGCCGGATGGATCATGAAATCGGCCGGGTCATCGCGGAACTGAAGACCCTCGGCCGTTGGGATAACACGCTGGTCCTGTTCCTTTCTGACAACGGCGCCAGCGCTGAACAGATCGTCCGCGGCGACGGCCACGACCCCGCCGCCCCCCCGGGTTCCGCGCGATCCTTCATCTGCCTCGGACCCGGCTGGTCAACCGCGGCCAACACCCCGTTCCGACTCCACAAGTCCTGGACCCACGAAGGCGGTGTCGCAACACCCCTCATCGTCCATTGGCCCGCTGGACTCGGCCAGGTCCCGTCACTCCGCCACACCGTGGGCCATGTCGTCGACCTGCCCCCGACCCTCCTTGAACTGGCCGGCGGCCAATGGCCGCAACACCGCGACGGAATCCCCGTGCCTCCCAGCCACGGCGTCAGCCTCGTCCCCGCCCTCCTCCGTGACCGACAACTCCCCCACCCATCCCTCTGGTGGTACCACGAACGCCACAAGGCCGTCCGGGTCGGCGACTGGAAACTCGTCAGCCTCGGCGATCGCGGCAATGGGGATCCGGATTCCTGGGAACTCTACGACCTGCGCCATGACCGCAGCGAAACCCGGGACGTCGCGAAACAACATCCCGATCGGGTCACCGCCCTCGCCAACGAATGGGAGCGCCGCCTCCACGAATTCCAGGGCCTTGCAGCCACCAACCGACCGTCCAGATAGAGGTGCATAACCTCCCGCAACCCGCCCTTGTTCCCGGCGCGAAATCACGTAAAACCCTTGGGCTGCGGGCAGTTGAAGAAGTCCCAGAAAAACTTCCTAAAAATTCTTGATGGCACAACCTGTTGTGTAAAGCTGAACCCCGCTCCCCAACATGCGGGGTAAGGCAGCGATGCCCGAAGACAGCTCGACCCCACTCCCCCCGGCGGGGACTGGGGTCGGGATGGGGAGCCGAGTCCGAGACGCCAGCCAAGACTCCTGCCATCCCCGAGACCGCCGTATTTCAGCTTAACACCTCCATGATCGACGCCACCACGCCCCTATCGTCCGCTCCTGTCCGGACCCGTCGTTCCGCCCGCCCCGCCCCTTCCCCACGTCCCGCCCGCCCGGGATCGTCCCGGCGCAAGCTGACGGTGGAGCGGGTCTTCAGCGATCCAGACGTCAAGCCGTTCGACCAGATCGAATGGGAGCGTCGCACAGCCGAGATCACCGATGACTCCGGGAAGGCTTTCTTCCGTCAGGAGAACGTCGAAGTCCCGAAGAGCTGGTCGCAGCTGGCCACGAAAGTGGTCTGCTCAAAGTATTTCTATGGCGACCCCGCGAAGCCGGAGCGTGAGTACTCCGTCAAGCAGCTCGTGCACCGTGTGACGCGGACGCTGGCCGACTGGGGGGTCAAGGACGGATATTTTTCGAAGCAGGACGGGGAGATTTTTTACGAGGAACTCACCTGGCTCTGCGTCAACCAGTACGGGGCCTTCAATTCACCGGTCTGGTTCAATGTCGGACTCTTCCACCAGTACGACATCGGCAAGACCAGCGACAAGGGGAACTGGCACTTCAATGAGAAACTTGGACACGCCGAGCGCGCCTCCACCCAGTACGAATACCCCCAGTCGTCCGCCTGCTTCATCCAGTCCGTCGAGGACAACATGGAGAGCATCATGCGTCTCGCGCACAGCGAGGCCATGCTCTTCAAGTTCGGTTCCGGCACCGGCACCGATCTCACGCCCATCCGCAGCTCGAAGGAGAAGCTCTCCGGCGGCGGGCACCCGAGCGGGCCGCTGAGTTTCCTGAAGGTCTACGACCAGGTTGCGAACGTGGTGAAGTCCGGCGGCAAGACCCGCCGCGCCGCCAAGATGAACACCCTGCGCGACTGGCACGGGGACATCGAGGACTTCATCACCGCCAAGATGCGCGAGGAAAAGAAGGCCTGGGCCCTGATCGAGCAGGGCTACGACGGCTCGTTCAACGGCGAGGCCTACGGCTCCGTGATGTACCAGAACGAGAACCTTTCCGTCCGCGTGTCCGACGGGTTCATGAAGGCCGCGAACGACGGCCAGGAATGGTGGACCCGGTCGGTGACCACCCACCAGCCTCTCGAACGCAAGGACGCCTCGAAGCTCCTCGACCTCATCGCCGAGGGCACCTGGATCTGCGGCGATCCCGGTCTCCAGTACGACGGGGCCATCCAGAAATGGCACACCTGCAAAGGCACGGAACCCATCCACTCGACCAATCCCTGCAGCGAGTACGTCTTCCTCAACAACACCGCCTGCAATCTGGCCTCGCTGAACCTGATGAAGTTCAAGCGCTCGAACGGAACCTTCGACGTCGATCGCTTCAAGGCCGCGGTCCGCCTCTTCATCACCGCCCAGGAAATCCTCGTCGACAACGCGAGCTACCCGACCGCCCCCATCGCCGAGAATTCCCACATCTACCGCACGCTCGGCCTCGGATACGCGAACCTCGGTTCCCTGATCATGAGCTACGGCCTGCCGTATGATTCCAACGAGGGCCGCGCCCTCGCCGGCGCGATCACCGCCATCATGACCGGCCACGCCTACGAGCAGAGCGCGGAAATCGCCAGCATCATGGGCGCCTTCCCCGGCTACCACGAAGCCCGCTGCCACGGCGTCCAAAAACCCGCCGCCGCCGACAACGTCGATCCCATGCTGGAGGTCATCCGCCTCCACCGCGCCTCCGTCGAATCCATCCACCCCAGCACCGAGTTCAACTACCTCAAGGACGAAGCCCGCCGCTGCTGGGACCGCGCCCTTCACCGCGGCGAGGAAGTCGGCTACCGCAACGCCCAGGTCACCGTCCTCGCCCCCACCGGCACCATCGCCTTCCTCATGGATTGCGACACCACCGGCGTCGAACCCGACATCGCGCTGATCAAGTACAAGGTGCTGGCCGGAGGCGGCACGCTGAAGATGGTGAATCGCACCGTGCCCGAGGCTCTCGGCCGCCTCGGCTACTCCACCAAGGAAGTCGAGTCCATCATCGCCCACGTCGAGAAACACGACACCATCGAGGACGCCAGCCAGGACGACAAAACGGTGGTCCCGACCCCGCTGAAGGCGGATCACCTGGCCGTGTTCGACTGCGCGTTCAAGGCCTACCGCGGCCGCCGCAGCATCCACTACAAGGCTCATCTCGCGATGATGGGCGCCGCGCAACCGTTCATCTCGGGCGCGATCTCGAAGACCGTGAACCTGCCGCACGAGGCCACCATCGCCGACATCCGGGACGCCTACCTCGAGGCCTGGAAGATGGGCCTCAAGTGCGTTGCGATCTACCGCGACGGCTCCAAGCGTTCGCAACCCCTCAACACACGCAAGACCAACGAAGGCGTGGCCCAGGTCGACGAGGCCGCCGTCATCGCCAACGAACTCGCCGCAAAAGTCCAGGAACTCGAGGCCGAGATCGCCCACCTGCGCAACGAGACCCGCAAGCCCATCCGCCGGCGCCTCCCCGAAACCCGGCGCGCCATCACCCACAAGTTCAGCATCGCGGACCACGAGGGTTACCTGACGGTCGGCCTCTTTGACAACGGCCTGCCCGGCGAGTTGTTCGTCACCATGGCCAAGGAAGGCAGCACGATCGGCGGCCTCATGGACACCATCGGCGCCCTCACCTCGATGTCCCTGCAGTACGGCGTCCCGCTCGAATCCCTGTCCCGCAAATTTGCCTATCAGCGATTCGAGCCCAGCGGGTTCACCCGCAATCCGGACATCCGTCAGGCGTTTTCAATCATCGACTACGTCTTCCGCTGGATGTCGAACGAGTTCATCCCCGGTTACCGCGAGGCCCATGCCCCGCGCAGCGACCAGCAGGAACTCGCCATGCCGGGTCTCGAGGAGGAGCTCAAAAAAAAATTGAACCGGCCCGTCACTGACCTCCCGCGGACCGAGGACTCCGCCGTGCTTGAGGTGACCGCCGTGTCCGTTCCCATCGTCAGGCTGCCCCCGCTGCCGAGGCACGGAGCCTCGGTCCTCACGAGCACCTTCCAGAATCAGGGCGACGCCCCCGCCTGCCCGAACTGCGGACAGATCACGGTGCGCAACGGCGCCTGCTACAAGTGCCTGAACTGCGGCGAAAGCCTCGGTTGCTCGTAGGGCACGGATCAGGCCCGGGCCTGGAACCCGTCCGCGCGCCGAGGGTCGGGGGTGACACCCCGGCCCTCATTTTTTGCCTGGGAAGAGTCGCGAGGCCGTCCCCACCACCGCTCAGCTGTCCTCAAACAGCGCCGAGGCGAACTGCTCCGCATCGAACGGCTGAAGGTCATCCGCCTGCTCTCCAACCCCGATGAACTTCACCGGCAATCCCAGTTCCTTCCGGATCGCCACCACCATCCCGCCCTTGCTGGTCCCGTCCAGCTTCGTGATCACCAACCCCGTCAACGGAACCGCCTTGTGAAACTCGCGCGCCTGATTCAGCGCGTTCATCCCGGTCGAACCATCCAGCACCAGCAGGACCTCGTGGGGCGCACCCGGAGCCTGCTTCCCAAGGACGCGATGCAGCTTCTGAAGTTCCTGCATCAGATTGTGCTTCGTGTGCAGCCGACCCGCCGTGTCCACAATCAGGTAGTCCACCGAACGTGAACGTGCCGCCGACACCGCATCATGCCCCACGGACGCCGCATCCGCGCCATACGCCGCGGCAATGACCGGGACATCAAGCCGCTGACCCCAGAGCTTCAACTGCTCGATTGCCGCCGCGCGAAAGGTGTCGCACGCGGCGATGACCGAGGTCTGGCCTCGCTCCTTCAGGAAATGGGCGAGCTTGGCCGTGGTCGTGGTCTTCCCCGTCCCGTTCACACCCACGATCGAAAGGACCGTGACGCCCGAGGATTCCTTGTGCAGTTCGGGCTGGTTGCCCTCAAACACCCGCACCACCTCGCGCCGCGCAATCGTCAGCACGTCCTCCCCCCCCCGTCCCTGGGTCTCGTACGACCTCTTCACCTCCGCGACGATCTGCTGGGACATCGCAGTCCCAAGATCCGCCCCCATCAACGCGGCCTCAATGTCACCCAACGATGTCGATGACAACTTGGGCGACAGCGTGATGATGCGCTTGATCTCGTGGACCAGCTTCTGCTGCGTCTTCTGCAGCCCAGCCTTGATTTTCGCAAATATGCCCATGAACGAGGGGAACTCCTGAAATGTAATGCTCGGGATCCGGATCCGGCTCAACGAACGGGGAAGCAGGAAGGAGGTCGGAAGATCATGATCCTCACACCGAGACGGTCCGGATCGAACTTGCCGTCTGTTGAACGCCCACAGCGAACCGCCGCTCTTTCAGGCGGTCGACATGTTCGATCCCAAGCCTGACCGTGCCAATCGTCGGACGGTTCTTGCTCGTCCCATGGCAATCGGAACCGCCGGTCACCAACAGCCCAAGTTGCCGCGCCATCGCCTCATACCGCATCGACGCCGAGGGTGAATGCCTGGGGTGAAAACACTCCAACCCGTCCAGGTCCATACGCGCCAACCGGCCCACCATGGTGTCGTCGTGATTGAGACCGGGATGCGCCATCACCGCGACGCCGCCCGCGGCATGGATCAGTGAAAGAGCCCGCTCGACGGACATCTTGCGCTTCGGCACCCAGCCCGGACGATCCTTCTTCAGGTACCGGTCAAACGCCTCGTCCAGATTCGCGCAATAGCCTCTTTCCACCAGGGCGCGCGCCACGTGCGGACGACCCGGCGCGTTGCAGTTCGCGATCCGAAAAACATCCTCGACCTGGAGCGGCACATTCTTCGAATTCAACCGCGCCACCATGTCCCGGATCCTCTGCTGCCGCACCGCCTGCGCCTTCGCCAGCTCCACGCTCAACTCGGGATGACCCACGTCGACAAAGTACGCGAGGATGTGCAACTCCCGCCCATCCAACTCGGTCGTGATCTCCGTCCCCGGCACAAAACCAAGCCCGCGCCGCTCCGCCTCCGCACACACCGCCGGGCATCCATCCATCGTGTCGTGGTCCGTCACGGCGATGGTCGACAACCCGACCCGTTGCGCCGCGTCCACCAGTTCGACCGGCGTGTACGTGCCGTCCGAATGCCGGGTATGAAGGTGAAGATCTGCGAACATGGCAGTCCTATCGGTCACCGGTCTCCCGGATCAGGTACCCGCCGCCTCCCGGGCCGGGCGCGTCAGATCGCCCTTGATGCGGTCAAGAATCCCATTCACGAACTTGCCGCTGTCCGAAGTGGAAAACTTGCGCGCAATGTCGATGGCCTCGTTGATCGTCACCACCGGCGGAATGTCGTCACGAAAACGGAACTCGTAGACCGCCATCCGCAGCACGTTGCGATCGACCGCCGCCAGACGATGCAGCGACCAGTTGATCATCACCCGCGCCAACTCGGCGTCGATCTCCACCTGCTTGGACAGCGTCCCGCCGATCAGGCCATCGGCAAACACCCGCACCTCAGCCTCGTCCACCGTCGGCGCAGGAGCCGGTTGATCCTCCTCCAACGGCTTCTCCCCGCGCTCCTCGCGCATCACCTGGAACTGTTCAGCCCAAAATGAATCCAGCTCCGCCACCAGGTTGTCCGTGGGGTTAACCTCGTGCTGGAACAGGAATTGCAGCGCCTTCTCACGCGCCACTCGTCGCAACCGCATCCCTGACCTTGCAGGACGGATGCCACAGGCGTCAAACGTCCCGCCCGGAACAATTCCACCCGCGAAGCTCCGTCCACCACGACAGTTGCCCCAGCGCCGGGCCGGCAGTAAGACTTCGACATGATCGACGTCGCTGACGCCGTGGCCCTTGGGGCCGATCGCACCCATGTCCGGAAGCCCCTGCCTCCAGACAGGCTCGACGCGCTGTCCCGCGACATCCTCGCCCTGAAAAAACGGCTCAACGCCGTCATCCTCGCCCACAACTACCAGGTCCCCGAAATCCAGGACGTCGCGGATTACGTCGGTGATTCACTGGGACTCGCCCAGCAGGCCGCCCGCACCTCCGCCGAAGTCATCGTGTTCTGTGGCGTCCATTTCATGGCCGAGACAGCCAAGATCCTGAACCCGAACAAGGTCGTCATCCTGCCGGACCTCGACGCGGGATGTTCGCTCGAGGAGAGCTGCCCCGCCGACAAATTGGCTGCCCTCCAGGCCACCAACCCCCGCTTCCACACGGTCGCCTACATCAATTGTTCAGCGGCGGTCAAGGCGCTGAGCGACGTCATCTGCACCAGCGGCAACGCGGTCAAGATCGTTCAGGCCGCGCCTCGCGACCGTGACCTGCTCTTCGTCCCCGACGAGAACCTCGGCAGCTGGGTGATGGAACAGACCGGCCGGCCCATGACGCTCTGGAAGGGCAATTGCTATGTCCACGTGGAATGGACCCACGCGGCCATCTCGCGCATCCGACGCGACCATCCGGACGCGCCCCTCGTCGCGCACCCGGAATGCACCAAGGCCGTCCGGATGCTCGCCGACGAAGTATGTTCCACCGAGAAGATGGTCGCCTGGTGCAAGGCGTCCAAGTCCGACGCCATCATCATCGCCACGGAGGCCGGCATGTTGCATCGCCTGAAAAAGGAGTGTCCGGGCAAGACGTTCATCGGTGCGCCCACCGAGAACTGCCGCTGCAACGAGTGCCGCTTCATGAAGCTCAACACGCTGGAGAAACTCCATGACTGCATGGAGAATCTTGCCCCGCGCGTGGAACTCAATCCCACCCTCATCGCCCGCGCCCGCCTGCCCATCGAGCGAATGCTCGAGATTTCAGCCAAACCCCTTGATGTGGCGGGTTGACCGAACGCCCCCCATGAACGCCCCCATCGTCTCCACATCCGTCACCCGCCTCCGCTCCCTCCTCCTCCTGGTCGCGGGACTTCTGGCCGTGACGTGGCCCGGCGTCGCGCTCGCCGCGAAAAACAAGGAGCCGTCCCCACCCAAGCCCGCCGCCCGCGTCCTCAAGGTGCTCCCCCATTTCCTCGACATCGAGGGCCGGCACACCATCAACCCCAGCCTCTTCGACCGCGACGCCTACCAAGTCGAACTGCGCCGCAACCCCGCCCTCCGCTCAGGCATGCGCTTCGATGTCCTCTGGAAGACAAGCCCCGGCAAAGCTGCGGCACTGACCCTGAAGATCGAGATGCGCGGATCCATGGCCCCGGAACAGACACCCGTGGTGATCACGACCCGAGCCTTTTCCCGCGGCGGTTTCAGCCAGTGGACCCGTGTCCCCGTCCTCGGCAAGGACTATGAAACCCTCGGCGACCTGCTGTCGTGGCGCGTATCCCTCTGGAAGGACGACGAACTCGTCTCGGAACAGAAATCGTTCCTTTGGTAGGCCTCAGCCTTGGAGGTCCGAGCCCGACCATGGGCTCACGATCCAGGCCGGACCGGCACGATCACCGGGGCCTTCAGGTCATTCGTCGCGGATGACACCACCGACGGACTCTCCGCAGGCCTCCCGGGCGCGCCCGGTTTCAAAGGCAGGTCAGATTCTCGCACGAGTTTGGTCTCCATCGTCCTCAGGATTCGCGTCTTCGATTCGCCGTAGTTGACGTTGGTGATGAGATTCAGCTGGGCCCGAGCCTCGGCAAACTTCCCGGCCTGCACGAAAACCCGCGCGAGGTGAACCCTCACGCCCTCCCGTTCCAATTCATCACCTGCCAACTGGAACGCCTTCTTCCACGCCGCAAGGGCCTCCTCATGCCGGGCAGGCTTGATGCCGTAGAAGGTCTGGGCGAGATCCGTCGCGATGTAGAAGCTGCGCGGGTCAAGCTCCGCAGCACGACGATAAAGACCCAGGGCCTTGTCAAACACCTGCTGCTCGTTGGTGATCCCGTAGTGGTCCATCACGTCCTGCCGGAAGAGAAAGACCGCCGTCGCAAAGTTCTGGGCATAGACCGGTTCCTTGGGGTCCAACTCGATGGCCTTCTCGTAATAAGCAAACGCGTTGGTCACCGGGCCCCGATGCCCATAGACCCCGGCCAGGTTGTTGTAGATCGCAGGGTTCTTCGGATCGAGCTTGAGTGCCTTCTCCCACTGCTCGAGCGCCTCGAACTCCCGGGCCGTGTCATTCAGAAAACTCCCGTACGCAACCCTCGCCCTCGCGTGGTCGGAATACCTCCCTAAAAAACCCCGGTACGCCTTGTCCACCGAGGCGATGCGGTCGTCGATCTGCTTCTGCAGCGCCGCGTTGTCCACCCCAGGCCCCCGGGCATCCGCCTCGCGAATCAGCCGATCCATCTCCTCCTGCCCCGAATCGTCGATCGCCAGGAGTTCCTGATAGGCTTTCTCCCCTTCATCCACCAACGCATCCACGCTGACCACAAACTCCGGCTTGCCCACAATCGACCCGCGATTCGTCGCGTCGACGGGCACATCACGGGTAGCCAATGCCCCAACCGCCATGGCCGCCAGGAGCAGAAATGACATGCCCGGACCTTAGGGCCGAGTCACGCCTAGGCAACCGCTTTGGAGTCCGCGCCTCGGCATCCAGCGCCTTGCGACGACTGTGCTCCTGAATCCCGTCACCCACGCTTCCGGTAGATCGCCATCACCGAAAATCCGGTGCCCGGCGTGCGCGGCCCCATCGGAACCACCTTCAGCGACATCGAGGTCCAGAGGTTTGCGATGCGGCGAAGCCAGGTCATGCCCGCGCTGACGCGATACATCGGCAACGTCGTTCCCGACACGCGCCCGATGAAATCGAGGAATTGCGTGCGCCGGTAGGGGTGCAGATGCTCCGGTGCCAGCGGTTCGGCATCGAGTTCCTCCAGATCCAGCGGCGCGACTTTCGGCACGTGGCGCAGGGCGCCCGCCCTCCATCGCAGCGGATGATGCGGAGGCGCATTCAGCGGGTCATGAAGGGCGCGACCGATATAGGCTTCGTCATTCGGGACCGCGATGAACAGCCGCCCGCCAGGCCGAAGAACCCGGGCGGCATCCCGCAGCACTTCGGCGGGCCGTTCCACATGCTCCAGCACCTGGAACATCGTGACCGCATCCGCGCTCGCATCCTGAAGCACCGGCAACAATCCCTCCCGCACATCGAGCCCCTTCTCGCGCGCACGCCGTACAGCATCGGGGTTCAGCTCCAAACCACGCTTCCGCGTCCCCCCCACCAGCGACAGGAAGAACCCATCGCCGCATCCGACATCCACCACGTCGGGCTCGCGGGGAAGCCGCTTCAAGGTCTCGGTGAACTCCCATCGTGTCGTCGAGTAATACTGCTGGCTCCGACCAAGAGCCGCGTAGAATTTCGCGGACCCGGCAACGCCTGGGTCGAAGTACCCGAGACCGCACCCCACACACTCCAGCCAGCGGACTTCCGACAGGCCGGGCGGGAATTCCTCAACAACAGCCACCCCCAACTGTCGACGGTATTCCGAGTCGAGGTCAGCGACACGAATGCGCTCCCGAAGCCGCGATTCGGCGGATCCGCAAAGCGGACAGGACGCCGGTGGTGGCAAGTCAGGAGACACGGGCTTGGATCCGGGTTTCGGCATGATCGGAATGGGTCCGCTGGAACAGGAATTGCGACAGCGTGGTGCCCAGCATCTTCGCGCCCTCGCGGCCCCACCACCAATAATTGAACAGGCAGCCCAGGATCAACGGCACGATGACCACGGCTTCTATCCCGTGCCCCCCGCGCAAGACCAACCACGCCACGACCCCGGTGCCGGCCAACTGCGTCGCGATCAGTCCCCACAACGCCGGAATGCGGTTCTCCGTCGAGATCAGCGTGGTCCAAAACGCGAAGTTCAGTTCCCCAAAGGAATTCAAGGCCATCAAGATCAACAATTCGCGGCTTAACATCTGCTTGTCCGTGTGCAGGAGGATGGGCAGCCACGGACCAAGGGAGACGGCCCCGCCGGCAAGGACCAGGTAGGTGATGTTCTGAAGCCAGAACCGGGGCCGCATCAGGCGCCGGATGACTCCAATGGAGCCTTCGATCCTCAGCTTCGCCACGACCGGCCACTTCACCGTCACCCAGACCGCGGCGACACCCACGGCGATGTTCATGATCTGGAGCGAAAACCCATACTCGCCATACACCGCCGGCCCAAGCTGCTTCTGCACGATGACCGAGTACGCGTAGGAGGCCAGAAACAGGGCCATCAACTGAACCCCCAGCCGCCAGGAGTTCGGCCACAAGACCCGCAGGATCCGCCGAACCCCGGCCTCGGTGACCCCTGGGTCCGCGCCCGTGAGACTTCGAACCGCCCGCCCCACCCCGGCCCGCAGCAGAATTCCTGACACCAGACTCGCCAACGGAACCGCCAGCAACCCCGCCCCTCCCAACAACAGCAAAGCCGCCAATCCCAGACGCACACCGTAGGCGATCGAAAGCCAACGCGCGCTGTCGGTCACCCGGTTCAACCCGCGCATCACCGCCACCCAGTAGCTCGTGTAGAGATCGAGGCTCAGTGACACGAGATAGATCCCCCACGCCAACCACGTCAGTGACGCATCGCTCGTCTTCTCCACGCTCAGTCCCACGCTGTACGTGCCAACCACCCCAAGCAGCACGAACGACCCGATCGACAACCAGCGATACAGCCGTTTCGACGAATGGACGATCTCCGCCATCAAGGCCCGGTTCGGCTCACCCCCACCACCCGCCGTTCCCACGCCGATCGATTCGAGCGACGTCGCGCCCCCCCGCGCATACGCCAGGCTTCGCTCCACCGAAAGCGAGAACCCGAAATCCATCATCGGCACCACCGTCCCCAACTGCACCAGGACGTAGTACATCCCGAAATCATTCCGCGACAGAAGCCGCCAGAGCAGCGGCACGAGGATCAGCCCCGACGCCAAGCGCAGTCCGCTGAACAGCCACGACCAGATCACGGCCGAGCCCAGAACCCGGGCCAACCACCCGTTCTTTTCGCCGGCCACTCCCGATGACGTTGACGGCGACATCACGCGGGGGACGACTCAACCACGAGGCTTGCGTGCATGCGCATAAACGCCGATGTACAACGCCCCCACCGAGTCCGCCGAAGCCTCAGCCTGCCCCGGAAAGCGATCCGCCATCCAGTTCAACACCGGGACACCCAGCCAACCGTACGTCTTCCGAACCAGGCCCAGCAGCAAAGACCAGGGCCCGCCCCCGGGCGCCCGGAGGTTCCACACGCAATGATGCAGCATCTGGACCGATCCCCGCACACCGGTCGACAGCTTGCCGCCGGTGACGATCTCGAATCCCGCCCCGCGCAACTCGCGGAGGAAACAATCCGCCGTCCACCGATGGAAATCATGCGGGCAGCCGTGCTCCGGATAGAAACCGTGCGTCGTGATCAGCAACTCCCCGCCCGGGCGCAGGATCCGCCAACACTCCCGAAAATAGTTTGCAGGCTCGGGCACATGCTCCAGCACCTGGGTCGAGAAAACCCAGTCGTAGGCCCCATCCCGCTCCCCCGTCATGCCATCCGCGCCGAGCAATTTGTCGACCACCGGACCCGGCACCACGTCCGCCTTCACGTAGGAACGACAGCCCCGGAACAAATCCGCGTACGGCGCCCCACCACAACCGTAATCATAGACATCGCCACGAAACCCAACCTGGCAGCGCACCACGACCCGGTGCACATCACACAGGCTCACATAATCACCATCCCACAGCCGCGGCCGCTGGCGTATCCGAAGATACACATCCTCCGCGAGCCGGGCTCCAAGCGTGGCGTTCGATCCGGATTCCGTTGTGGAAACGTTGTTCAAGAATAAGCGACCAGCCCAGCTTGAAGGACAGCGGCGCCTGCGAAAAGCCTGTTCCCGTGGACGGTTTCGGCCCGGAGATCCAAACCAAGGGACAGGTCTTTCATAGGATCCGACGACTCCACGACAACTCCCGGATCCGCATGAAGGGACAGGTCTTTTGCACCCGTGAGGCGGTGTCCTCCCCGCGGTCACGACCCATCGGGATCCGCCGCCATCCCGATTTCGGCTTGGGCCCATCCCTTGAGCCCGCTTCAATCCCCACGCGAACCGCGATTCATCATGCAAACACGCCCCCTCGGACGCACCGGCCTCCAGCTCCCCATCCTCGGATTCGGCGCCTCATCGCTGGGTCAGGAATTCCGCCGCATCACGATCGAGGAGGCGTTGCGCAGCGTCCGCGTCGCCCTCGATCACGGACTCCGCTTCATCGACACCTCCCCATTCTACGGCCGCGGGATGAGCGAGGTGCTGCTCGGTGTGGCCCTGCGGGACGTGGCTCGCGACAGCTACCTGCTCTGCTCCAAGCTGGGGCGTTACGACCTCGAGCACTTCGACTTCTCGGCCCGCCGCGTTGCGGAAAGCGTCGACGTCTCTCTCAAGCGACTGGGCACCGACCACCTCGACATCATGCTCTGCCACGACATCGAGTTCGTGCCGATGCAGCAGATCGTCGACGAAACCCTCCCCGCGCTGCGCCGAGCCCAGGCCGCAGGAAAAATCCGGTTCATCGGATTCAGCGGTTATCCCCAGAAGATCTTCCGCTTCATCTGCGAGCAGGCCGAGGTCGACTGCGTCCTGAGCTACAACCAGTACACCCTCCAGAACACGCGCTTCGCCGACGAGACTGTGCCGTGGCTGAAATCCCGCGGCATCGGCACCCTGAACGCCGGGCCTTTCAGCGCCCGCCTCCTGACCAACGCGCCCCTGCCCGCCTGGCTCAAGGAACCGGAATCCGTCAAGGCCGCCGCCCGCCAAGCCGCGGCACTCTGCGAATCCCGCGGCAGTGACATTGCGAAAATCGCACTCCAGTTCAGCGCTGCCCACCCCGACATCACGACCACCATCGCCGGCAGCGCCAATCCCGAAAACAT
The DNA here is from genome assembly GCA_903844265.1 of uncultured Verrucomicrobiota bacterium. Classification (GTDB taxonomy): domain Bacteria; phylum Verrucomicrobiota; class Verrucomicrobiia; order Limisphaerales; family CAIMTB01; genus CAIMTB01. The sequence goes on along the minus strand of CAIMTB010000622.1, from coordinate 10,209 downwards.
CCGCCGGTGGGCCCAGTGGATCGACGAACCGATCGACCAGGACCTCCTCCGTGAAGTGCAGGAAATCCTCGCACCCGTGAAGAACATCGGACACACCGAAGGTCTCGCGGAAAACAACTGAGCGCCGGCATCGAGGGCCTCAGACCTTCGCCTTCATCCCCGACAGGATCCCCAGGGCACGCAGGCAAAGTTCCTCCGACCGGACCTGGGTCGACGCCTCGGTGTAGCACCGGAATTCGGGTGCGTTCCCCGACGGCCGCAGATGGAGAATCTCGCCGCTGGCGAATGTGACCCGAACCCCGTCGGTCCGATCCACGGACGTTGCTGGCGCCCCGATGAGCCCCCCGAAGGCAGTGTCGAGGCAGCGAAGATTCACCGTCTCGTCCGGGGTGCTGAACCGCTCCAGAATTTCCCGGCTGTCCTCGGTCGGAAAACTCTTCAACCGGTCGCTGGCCGTGAAGCGTCCCGGCAGTGAGGCGACAAGTTCGCCGACGGTGCACTTCTGCTTCCGCGCCTCAAGCAGGACACCGAGCATCACGATCACCGCGTCGCGCGTGGGAAGCGCGCGCAGGCGCCGCCCGTCAAGCAACAGGTCGGAATCGATCAGGAACCCGCCGTTGGCCTCGTAGCCCACGACACGCCGCCGTCCCGCCGCCGTCGCGGCCGACATCGATGCCACCACGAAAGGCGAACCAATCTGCGTCCGTCGCACCTCGGGAAACCACCCACACTTCTCCACGGCCGAATTGGAACTTACCGGTGTCGACACCGAGTCCGCCTCCAGGAAGCGCGCGCAGAGGATTCCGGCGACATCGCCCCGCAGCCAATTCCCGCGCTCGTCGCTCACCAACGGACGATCGCTGTCACCGTCCGCCGACACCAGGGCGTCGAAGTGTTCCTTGGCCGCCCACTTCCTCGCGAGCTCCACATCCTCGGCCCGGACCGCCTCAGTATCGACCGGGATGAACTCGCTCGAACGGCCGAGTGCCACGACCTCGGCGCCCAATCCCTTGAGAATCTCGACGATCACGTCACGGCCGACGGCGGAATGCTGGTACACGCCGAGGCGCAGGCCCTGCAAAGCTCCCGGGGCGAAAGCCTCACGGTACCGGCGCAGATACCCCTTTCCCGCCGCGGGATCAGCCGGGCGCGAAGCCTCCGGTGAATCCGAGAAATTCCCCGAGGCGTTGAATATCGCGCAGTCGATGTCGAGCATCTGCGACATCATCCCCGCCTCGTCATCCTTCAGGATTTCACCTGTGGTCTTGTTGAACTTGATCCCGTTCCGGTCGTCCGGAATGTGGCTCCCCGTGACCATGATCGAGGGGATCCGACGCTCGAAGCCACACAGCGCCACGGCGGGCGACGGCACCTTGCCGCAGTTCAGCACGCGAAAGCCGAGGGACTCGATCCCACGGAAGACAGCCTCCATGATGCGGTCGGTGCTCGGGCGAAAATCACCACCCACCGCCACCTCCGCACCCGCCGTCGGAAGCTCGCCATGGGCGCGCAGGTACTGGAGAAATCCCACGGTGTAGGCATAGCACACGAGGTCGCTCATCTCGTCCGCCAGACCGCGCGCACCGCTGGTCCCAAACTTCACCCCGCTGCGGAAGGCCAATTCTGAAATCCGGAGTTTCATGGCGTGATATCAGATCGTCTGGGCGAGGAACCCGCCATCCACCACGATGTCGGTTCCCGTGATGAATCCGCTCGCCCTCGCGCTGGCCAGGAACACCGCCGCCCCCACCAACTCAGGCGCGTCCCCGAACCGCCGCATCGGCGTATGCCCCAGAATCGCCTGCGCCCGCGGCGTCGGGGATCCATCCGCATTGAAGAGCAGCCTTCGATTCTGTTCCGCGGGAAAGAACCCCGGAGTGATGGCGTTCACGCGAACCCCGGACTGCGCCCATTCCCGCGCAAGGAACCGCGTCAGGTTCAACACCGCCGCCTTCGACGCGGAATACGCCACCACGCGGGACAACGGCAATCGGGCTGAAGCGCTCGCCACGTTGATGATGCTGCCCTTCCCCTGCGCCACCATCGGCGGCCCAAAGACCTGGCACGGCAGCACCACCCCACCCGCCAGGTTCAGGTCAAAGTTGGCCCGCCAATCCTCCAGCGTGATCATCTCAAACGGCCGTTCCGCCGTCACGGTCACCTTCGGATCGTTGCCTCCAGCGGCATTGACCAGGATGGTCGGCGCCCCCAAGGCGGACACCACCGATTGACGCGCGGATTCGAGGCTCTCGCGGTTGAGGACGTCGGCGGCAAAGAAACCGGCCTGGCGACCAAGGGCTCGAATCGCCTCGACCCGCTTGCCGCCACGCTCGGCGTTGCGACCCAGCACGGCCACCCTCGCGCCCGCAGCCGCCAGGCCCTCCGCAATGGCCCCGCCCAGCACGCCCGTTGCCCCAATCACCACCGCCACCTCGCCCTCGAGATCAAACAAGCTACTCATGTGCGGGCCGAGTGTGTCCGTTCTTCGCCCCGGGCTGAAGACTGATTTCACAAGCGATCAACCCGCGCGATCCCTCAGAACCCGCCCTTCGCCAGGTGTTCGTCCATCCATGACAACATGCGCCGCCACATGTCGGGCGTGTATTCGTGTCCCACGCCGGGATACACGACGCTCTCGAAACGCGACGCCGCACCCAGCAAACCGTACACCTGCCTCGCGACCACCTCGATCTTCCGAATCCCCGCCAGAGGTGAACCGCCATCCTGGTCCCCCGTGAGGAACAACCCCGCGCGCGGCGCAATCAGGCTGATCACCGCCTCGGTGTCGAAATGCTGCAGCATCCCCGGCACGTAATAATAAATCCCGTGCGCCTTGAGCAGCGACGCCTCGATCAGGTCCTGGTAACGGGTCAGGCAAGCCACCGCCACACCCGCCCGCACCCGCTCATCCAGCGCCATCAACCACCACGTCCGCGTCGCCCCCATGCTGATGCCCGTCGCCCCGATCCGCCCGGCATCCACCTCGGGCCGCGACGCGAAATAATCCAGCGCCACCAGATCATCGCGAACGATCATCCCCCACAGCGACCGCCCAAACCACAGGTTGAACTTGCTCGCCGTCAGTTCCCCCGCGCCGCCCTGCTCCTCCGACCCCGGCCCCTTCCCGTTCCGCTCACCGAAGCAATAGGCGTCGATCGCCATCACGGCGTAACCGCGCTTCGCCAGTTCGATCGCAGGAACCCCCGGCGTGTGCCGGGCCTCGAAGATCTCCTTCTTTCCACCGTCGTACTCCCCGCCATGCCAATGGTGGTACAGGATCCCCGGCAACCGGCCCCTCGCCGAAGCGGGCAGGACCAGGAGACCCGGCACCTGCACCCCGGCTCCATTGTCCAATTCAAACCGCTCGACCCGCACCCCGTCCCGCTCGCTCCTTTCGACGACCCGCACCTCCGGCACCCGGGGTCTCGGCGGCAGGTCACCCAGCATCTTCCACAGCGTCGCGCGGAGCACCTCCCTCTGTCGGTTCCACGACTCAACATCCGGCGGCAATACCAACTCGGGCACGGGCGGCATCTGGGTTCGCACGGGGTCAGAAAATGTCACAGGACCACGCTCGACGCGACGTTCGATTCACGGCAGACCCCAGACCAGGCCCACCCCGCCAACGCAACCACAGCCATGGACTGCCTGGCCGCCGCCTCACCGCCTCACAGCCACCCGCGACTCATCGGGCGACAGCGCCGGTGGTCACTCGGCCCGCTTCACGTCCAACCGGAAGACAGCCGGCAACCGATTCGTCACCGCGCGGTGGATCAAGTCCTCCACCTCCCCCGACAACCGCGCCGGCCGGTCGTAATACCAGAGGGACTGTTCGGCCTCGTAGCCGCCCTCGGCGAGAATCCGTCGAGAGGGGATGTAGCACGGCACGTCATTCGCATAGCCGCTGATCCAGAGCCGCGCCCCATCGAACCCGGCCCCGGATCCACCGTCGCCCCACAGATCAGGCAACTCAAAATCAGGACGAAACCCGGGAAAATGACATGGCGCCGCGCTTGCATGGAATGCACGCCATCCCGTCCGGCCGGGCCACGGATGTCAACCCACGGGTGCACAGGAACGAAAAAGATTTCCTCTCCAACAGGTATCAGATGACACGGGGCAATCGCCAGCCCATCGTCGGAATCTGCCCATCGGCAAACCCCGGTGAACGTGCCCGGAGCTCCCCACCCACCCCGAATCCCCAGCTTCCGTGACCCACTACCCAGAGCTCTCCCTTGTCGCCCTGTACATCTCGCCGAGCCACAATTTCGTCGGGCACCACGACCAACCGGCCGGCAATCACCCGGTCCTCACCGTGCCCGAAATCGAATGCGTCGCAGGCCGCGGCATCCGCGGCGACCGCTTCTTCGACTTCAAGACCGATTACAAAGGACAGATCACCTTCTTTGCCGTCGAAGTCTGGGAATCATTGTGCGCCTCCCTCTCGGTCCACGACCGCGATCACAGCGTCTTCCGTCGCAATGTCATCACCCGAGGTCTTGATCTGAACCAACTCGTCGGCACCGAGTTCGAAATCCAAGGCGTCAGGTTCAACGGCGTCGCCGAATGCTCCCCCTGCCACTGGATGGACCAAGCCTTCGCCCCAGGCGCAGAAAACGCCCTGCGCGGCCGCGGCGGTCTGCGGGCCCTCATCCTTACCAACGGAATCCTGCGGGCCTCCTGAACTTCATCACGTCGAGAATTCCCTTCGACAGCCGGCGGGTTCTTGCCAACTTGAACCCACCCGCATGAAGCGTCGGCAAACCCAAGACATTCCACGCACCCTCGCCGCCCTGACCCGACTCGGCGTCCTCGTGCTCTCCCTCAAATTCCAACCCTCCTCACCCGCCGCACCGCCCACGCTCGACTTCAATCGCGAAATCCGCCCGATCCTCTCCGACAAGTGCTTCGCCTGCCACGGCCCCGACGACAAGCAACGCAAAGCACAACTCCGCTTCGATGTCCGCGATTCCGCCCTGAAACCCGCCAAGTCAGGCGCCACGGCAATCATCCCCGGAAAACCCGAAGCCAGCGAACTGGTCAAGCGCATCACCACCACCGACGCGGATGACCGCATGCCGCCAGCCAAGTTCGGGAAAACCCTCACCCCTGCGCAGGCCGAAATGCTCAGACGCTGGGTCGCCGAAGGCGCCGAGTTCCACGAGCACTGGTCGTTCATCCCGCCAAAACGCCCACCCATCCCACCGGACACCTCCGCGCCCGAACCCAAACCGCTTCCCAACGGCAACGAGATCGATGCCTTCGTCCGCGCCCGACTCGCGCAGGAAATCCTCCAACCTTCGCCCGAAGCCGACCGCCCCACGCTCGCCCGCCGTGTGACGCTCGACCTCACAGGACTTCCACCCACCCCCGAGGAACTCGACTCCTTCCTCGCGGACTCCTCCCCGCAGGCCTACGAGAAATTTGTCGATCGCCTCCTCACCTCCCCGCGCTATGGCGAACGCATGGCGGTCGAATGGCTCGATGCCGCACGTTACGCCGACACCCACGGTTACCACCTCGATTCCGGCCGCGACATGACCGCCTGGCGCGACGGCGTCATCCGCGCCTTCAACGAAGGACAGCCCTTCGACCAGTTCACTCTCGAGCAACTGGCCGGGGACCTCCTCCCCAACGCCACCCGCGACCAGAAAATCGCCAGCGGTTTCAACCGAAACCACATGATCAACTACGAAGGTGGCGCGATCCCCGAGGAGTACCAGTACGCCTACCTCGTCGACCGGGTGAACACCACCAGCGCAACGTGGCTCGGCCTCTCCATGGCCTGCGCCCAGTGCCACGACCACAAGTACGACCCGCTCACAAGGTCCGATTTCTACCGGCTCCTCGCCTTCTTCAACAACGTCCCCGAAAACGGCCTCGACGGAAGCCGCGGCAACGCTGCCCCAACCCTCAGACTCCCCACTCCGGAACAGGAAACGCACCTCGCCGAAATCCAGAAATCCATCACGCCCGCCGAAACCCGGCTGTCCGGGCCCCTCCCCGAAATCGATGCCGCCCAGGCACAGTGGGAATCCGCAACGACTGCCCAGAAGACTGCCGATGGGTCCGTGGTCACTCCGTCCTCCACCATCAGCGAGGCCGCTTCAGGCGAATCACCCAAGCCCCGCGAAATTCCCACCGCCCCGCCCGAAATCCTCGCCCTGCTCTCCAAGGACCCCGCCGCACGAACCCCCGACGACCTCGCCAAAATCCGACGACACTACCGCGACCAGGTCTCACCGGATTATCGCAAACTCAAGGACGAACTCTCCGCGCTCAAAAAACAGCGCGACGACCTCGAGGCGCAAATCCCCAGCGCCATGGTCATGGCCGAACTCAAGCAACCACGCGACACGTTCATCCGCGTCCGCGGCCAGTACGATAAACTCGGCGATAAAGTCACCGCAGGCACGCCCGCCGCCCTCCCCCAACTTCCCCCAGGCGAACCCCCCAACCGACTCGGCCTCGCCCGTTGGCTCGTCTCGTCCGATCACCCTCTCACCGCCCGCGTGATCGTGAACCGCTACTGGCAGATGTACTTCGGCACCGGCATCGTCCGCACCGCCGAGGACTTCGGCTCCCAAGGCGAGTGGCCCAGCCACCCCGACCTCCTCGACTGGCTTGCCCGCGAATTCATCGAGAGCCACTGGAACGTGAAACACATCCAACGCCTGATCGTCACGTCCGCCACCTACCGCCAGTCCACCAAGGTCACCCCCCAACTCCTCCAGAAAGATCCGGAGAACCGCCTGCTCTCCCGCGGACCCCGGTTCCGACTCCAGGCCGAGTTCATCCGCGACCAGGCCCTCGCCGTCAGCGGCCTTCTCAACCCGCAAATCGGCGGCAAGTCCGTCTCACCCTACCAACCCGCAGGGCTGTGGGAGGAACTCTCCATGCGCGAAGACTCCCGCAACTTCTCCGCCCAGTTCTTCGTCCAGAGCAAGGGCCCGGACCTCTACCGCCGCTCGATGTACACCTTCTGGAAACGCAGTTCGCCCCCGCCCCAGATGTCCACCTTCGACGCCCCTGACCGCGAGACATGCACGGTCCGCAGACCCCGCACCAACACCCCCCTCCAGGCACTCGTCCTCCTCAATGACCCAACGTATGTCGAGGCCTCCCGGAAACTCGCCGAACGCCTGCTCGGCCACACCGGCTCAGACGCCGACCGCGTCGCCTGGGCCTTCCGACTCGCCACCGCACGCACGCCCACCCACCCCGAACTCGCCGTGCTCCTGCGCGTCCTCGAACAACAACGCACCCATTACCGAGGCCATCGCGACGACGCCGAACATCTCCTCTCCAACGGCGACGCCACCCGCGACCTGACCCTCGACGCCGCTGAACTGGCCGCCTGGACCATGGTCTCAAGCACGATCCTCAACCTCGACGAAACCGTCACCAAGGGCTGACATGAACGCCACCTCCCGCCTCCTCACCCGGCGCCACTTCTTCGGCCGCGGCACTCTCGGCCTGGGCACCGCCGCACTGGCATCGTTGCTCAATCCACGGCTGTTTGCAGAAGCCCTCGCGCCGTCAGCCTTGCATCCGAGTTCCCAAGGCCTCCTGCCCGCGCTCCACTTCGCCCCCAAAGCCAAGCGGGTCATCTTCCTCTTCATGTCGGGAGGCCCGTCCCACATCGACCTCTACGATTACAAGCCGAAGCTCCGCGAACACCACGGTCAGGAACTCCCAGACTCCGTCCGCATGGGCCAGCGCATCACCGGCATGACCTCCGGCCAAAGCAGCTTCCCCTGCGTCGCACCCATGTTCGAGTTCCGCCAGCACGGCCAGTCCGGCATCTGGATGAGCGAACTCCTCCCCAACATCGGAGGCATCGCCGACGAACTGACACTGATCCGGTCGATGCACACCGAGGCCATCAATCACGACCCGGCCTGCACCTTCATCCAAACCGGAGCCCAGCAACCCGGACGCCCCAGCCTCGGCGCCTGGCTCAGCTACGGAATCGGCAGCGAGAACCAGAACCTCCCCGCGTTCGTCGTCATGATCTCGCAGGGTTCCGGCAACAAAACCGACCAACCCCTCCTGTCCCGGATGTGGGGACCCGGTTTCCTCCCCAGCCAACACCAGGGAGTCCGCTTCCGCTCCGGCCAAGGCGACCCCGTCCTCTACATCACCGACCCGCCCGGAATCACCCGCGACAACCGCCGCCAAATGCTCGACGGCGTCCATGACCTCAACGCCATCGCCGCCCGGGAAATCGGCGACCCCGAGATCAACACCCGCATCGCCCAGTACGAAATGGCGTACCAGATGCAAATGTCCGTCCCCGGACTCACCGACCTTTCCACCGAACCCGCCCAAACCCGGGCAATGTACGGCCTCAAGGACAATCCCACCGACGGCGGCTTCGCACGCAATTGCCTCCTCGCCCGTCGCATGGTCGAACGCGGTGTCCGCTTCGTGCAACTCATGCACCGCGGCTGGGACCAGCACGGCGATCTCCCCCGCCAAATCCGCGGACAATGCCGCGATGTCGACCAACCCGCCGCCGCCCTCGTCCACGACCTCAAGCAACGCGGGCTCCTCGACGAAACACTCGTGGTCTGGGGCGGCGAATTCGGCCGCACCGTCTACAGCCAGGGCCAGTTGACCAAGGACACCCACGGCCGCGACCACCACGGCCGCTGCTTCTCGATCTGGATGGCCGGCGGCGGAATCAAACGCGGACACGTCCACGGCGAAACCGACGACTATTGCTACAACATCGTGGACAACCCGGTCCACATCCACGACTTGAACGCCACCCTCCTCCACTGCCTCGGCATCGACCACACCCGTCTCACCTTCAAATATCAGGGCCGCGACTTCCGCCTCACCGACATCCACGGACAACCCGTCACCGACATCCTCGCGTGAGCCACCAGGATTCCTACTACCGCCACAACGAGGCCTACGCCGACACCCTCTCCAACTGGGACGCCGCGTTCTACTCGAAATACACGAGCACCCTCAGACCCGAGTCACCCGGCGGCCGCGTGCTCGATGCCGGCTGCGGCGTCGGCCAGGTCGTCGGGCGCCTCACCGCCGACGGCATCCAGGCCCACGGGGTCGAAGTCTCCGAACCCAACGTCGCCCGCGCCCTCAAGGTCTGCCCCAACGTGCGCTTCTACGACGGACACAAACTCCCATTCCCCGACCAACACTTCGACGCCGTCGGTTCACTCAACGTCCTCGAACACGTCAACGAGCCCGAGGCCTATCTCGCCGACCTCGTCCGCGTCGCCAAACCCGGCGGCCGCGTCATCGTCAGCAGTCCCAATTTTCTCCGCGTCGTCGGCCCGGGATACCACCCGCGTATGCGCGGCCTGGCCCGCAAATGGCGCAATCTTCAGGCACTCCTCGAACGCCGCCGCCGCATCCGCCAAGCCCCAGGATCCGTCCGCTTCGAACGTATGACGCCGATCGTGCGTGAACCGTTCCGCCCCGACGACGACGCGATCGTCGCCACCAACTCCCTCGAGATCGCCTTCTTCCTCGAGCGCCTCGGATGCACCGTCGAGCGCGCCGAATGCACCGACCGCGTCGTCCCCGCCCCGCTCGACTGGTTGCTCAACGCCACCCCCTTGCGCTGGGCCATGTTCAACTGCTTCGTTGTCGCCCGCCGGACGTCGGCCTGACATGAATCCCATTCGCAGTCTCCGGGTTCCCACCGCCGTCCCCGCCAGGCCTCGACGCGGGGGCTGGCGTCTGACATCCGCGTTCGTCGCGATCCCCATTTCGCTCACGCTTGCCGCAGCGGCACCTTCCCAACCTGTCCGCGACGGTCAACTCATCCGATTCGGCCTCGTGTCCGTCGATCCCCAGGCGCGGACCGCCTCGCTGCCCGGCCGCGTCAACATGAGCCGTGGAGTCCTCGAGTACGCGCTCGTCACCGACTACGGCAAGACACACGAGAGCCTGTTCGTCACGGATGCCGAACCCGCCGACCTCCAGGCGGCGCTGCTTCTGCTCGGCGCAAAACCGTCCGGTCCGGCAAGCCTTGCCACCAACAAACCACCCTCGGCACGGCCCGAACACCTCGTCGGGATCGATGCCACCTGGGACCACGCCGGCACCCGCACCCGGTATGCGTTGCATGAACTCGTCGATCTCGCCACGGCTGATTCAACGCATTCCGTCACCGGCCATCTCGCACCCGGACGCTGGCTCTTCAACGGGTCGATGATGACCACGGAGGGT
>CAIMTB010000621.1 GCA_903844265.1 uncultured Verrucomicrobiota bacterium | reverse complement strand
CAGCTTTGCTGAGTGATGTCTTGTCAAAGGACCAAACGGACCAGAAATGCACTTGGCGATCTCGTCGAGCTTATCGGGATCACGAAGCTCCAGCGTGATTCCTTCAAGCAGCAACTGAGGTCTCAACGCAATCGTGAAGAATGAACACTGGGCGTAGTGGACGGACGCGCTGCGTATCTTCAGCACCCCAGCCGCACGCCCCTCGATCGAAAACGCAATCGGCACCGTCAGGCCTGATGCGATTTCCTCGCCATGGGCGGGCATCGATGCAGCCCATCGGACCATCGCCAACAAAATTAGCAGTCTCATCCCCCCGGAATGCCCTTCCACCAGCCTGTCGACGGCTGGATCGGCGATAATCACCCCTTGGTGAGGTCACGGCCACACTTCTGGGGCGAAATGGAGATTCCCAACTGTGTACCTGCCGAATCCTCCGCCCCACCACGGCCACCGCCTTCAGCTACCCGTTCATCCTCCAGGACCCAAACCCGGTGCTGCTCAGGAAGTTCAAGGACGTCCTGCAAGCTGCGAAAGCCCAACAAAAGCCCATGATCATCGTGGGTTGTAGACTCGTGCTTCCTCCTGAACTCGAACGGGAAATCACGGTTCTCGAGTTCGCCCTGCCCGGAAAGGAGCAGCTGGGAGATGTCCTCGACGGGATCGTGGAGTCCGCTGCCCTGCCCCCTGTCACCGGCGATCATCGTGAACACGTCATCGATGCCGCCCGTGGCCTGACAACCGTGGAAGCCGAGAACGCCTTCGCCCTGTCCGTGGCGGAGTCAAAATCCATCACCGCAGCCGTCGTTGCCCGGGAAAAGGCTCAGACGGTGAAGAAAAACGGGCTTCTGGAGCTGGTGGAGACGAACGAAACCCTCGAATCCATTGGCGGTCTCGATGTCCTGAAGACCTGGCTGTTGAAACGGCGCCATGCCTTTGGTTCGAGGGCCCGCGAATATGGACTCCCACTGCCCAAGGGCCTGTTGATCCTTGGAATCAGCGGCACAGGCAAATCGCTGACCGCCAAGGCCACCGCCAAGGTCTTCGGTGTCCCGCTGTTGAAGCTGGATGCTGGCAGAATCTTCGCCGGTTTGGTCGGCCAATCTGAAGCCAACCTGCGCTCCGTGATCCAAACTGCCGAGGCCATCGCCCCTTGTGCCCTTTGGATTGACGAATTCGACAAGAGCTTCGCCGGGTCGAAATCCTCAGGTTCGACGGATGGAGGGACTTCTGCCCGGGTGTTTGGCTCCTTCATCTCCTGGATGCAGGAGAAGACGGCGCCCGTGTTTGTGGTTGCCACAGCAAATGACGTCTCCCAGTTGCCCCCGGAACTCCTGCGGAAGGGGCGCTGGGACGACCTGTTCTTCGTGGACCTGCCCAACGAAGCCGAACGCCAGGCCATCTGGAAGATCGTCATCGAACGCAATCATCGTGATCCCCACGAGTTCGACCTGATCCAGCTTGCTCGGATCACGGATGGGCTGACCGGAAGCGAGATCGAACAGGCCTTCGTCGACGCACTGTATTGTGCCTTTGACGAGGAAACCGAACCCACCGACCTCACCATCGCGGGGGTGCTCAACGATCTGGTGCCGCTATCGAAGCTGATGGCGGAGCAGATCACCGGGATGAGGAACTGGGCCAAGGGTCGTGCCAGGTGTGCGACTGCCCCGGTTGTGGAGCGAAAAAGCAGGAAACTGGCCTGATCCAGCACAAAGAAGGACCACGGGGACCTTCTTTTTAGCCATGTGGGGGCGCCAAACGTGCATCCGGAAGCCATTACAAGCATTCTGCTTCGAAGTGCGGACTTTCGTAAAAACCTTCAATAAGGTGAATCCCTACTCGTAGCGCGGGCCTCTACGTACGCAAAATACTTCCGACCTAATCGCTCCACTTCACCCCTCGGAAGTTGCAGTTCACCCCGCAGTCCGTTAGAGGCTGGGGGAGCTTCGCGACGCGCCGTCTAAGGTCAAGCGCGATAAGCACAGCCACTGCAAACCGGCATGCATGCGCCTATGACTACTGCTGTCGCATCCCGTGTGACACACCCAAGAATGGGTCCAAGCCTCCCCAGCGGTGTCGTCGCATTCCGCGGAGGACCTGATCGACTAGGACGTGGTGGAGCACAAAATCCATGCACCGTGTGGCGACGCCTAAGGATCCCCGCGCCATGAGATGGCTGGGAGAATCTAAGAATGCGCGATCGTTGCGCGTCACTAGCGTTGGGAACGAACGCTCCGACCATAGAATCTTCAGACGAAGCGAAGCAACCAGCAACAAAAATGACCAGGCGATCCATGTGCGGCAGTATTGTAAAGCCAATTCTTGCTCTTATCATCGGTCTATCGATGATTGGAGTAGCATATTGGATATCCAGGCATGAACACGTAGGGTCCGCATTGCCTCCCGGGCCGCCAGTCCCAACACCATCCATAACAGCGAAGGAGGAACAATCCAGACGTCAGCGCCAGCGGGAGGAATTCTTTACAAACCAAGGAACCGAAGTACTCAACAGCGAGAAGGCGCGCAATCAGGAGGCCATAGAGAGGGCGAAAAGCAAGCTTGCCACTAGCTTTGCCCGCTATCATCAAGGTGTTCCGCGATTTGCAGAGGATTTGTCTACTTGGGGGTCAAGGTATCAGTTTGCTAAGGCTGCTTTGAAGGACTGGTGGTCAAAATCGAATACGGCACGCACGCTTGCCACGGAAAAATTTGCGAGACTCGTTGTCAGTGACGAGTCTTTGCAGACAGATGTCCGGCAGGTACTCAGCCAGTTTGCGTCGGACCTTGAGGCGAACCGCAACAAGATGCTCACCGAATTGCAGGAAAAGGTGACAAGCGCTGCGGTGCCCTGCGCCGCGCT
>CAIMTB010000620.1 GCA_903844265.1 uncultured Verrucomicrobiota bacterium | reverse complement strand
GAAATGCCCAGTGATCTGGGCGGCCGGACACCGTTCGGTCGTCCAGCCACACACCCGAGATGATGTTCGTGGAGGAAATGACAAAACCACCGTTCGTGACGGTGGTCACATCATAAACCGGCGGCGTGACCTCGGTATTGTAATGGATGGTCGGGAAGAGACCGCTCATGGCAACGACCGGCGCATCAAAGGGGGACTCCGTCCAGAAGAGCCGGGCGGCGCGACTGGCGGGGATTCCGTTCACATTGACGACCTGGTAATTCGTCCCACCGGCCGTGTTGCGCCAGGCGATGGAGATGTTGTTCGGCTGGGCCGCGACGATCTGATGCGTTGACGGCACCCAGAACGCCCCGCCCTTCGGATCGGTGCACTCGTAATACGCTGCCGGATTCTCGCCTACACGAACCGCCACGAAGTTGGCGGGCGGCTGATTGGTATCGGTGCCCGGAGGCGGCATGATGGAATCGCCGATGGACACATCCGCCTGGATGCCCTCGACCGGCTGCCCAAACGAAGACCAGACCAGCCCGTAGCCGCCACCGGATGGGAGGGTATTGGTGCTGTTGCCGAGCACATGGCCGCCGAAGACCATGGTCGCGGCGTTGGTCCCGAAATAATTCGTGAACGCCTTGGTCGCGGGGCCCGGGAGGAACCAGTGGTTCTCATAGCTGGTGTGGACATAATAGTCGTCGGCCACCGCAGGGGTGGTCCAGGAGCACACCAAGGCCAGGCAGAATAACAACCGGCCGCGGCACTGGTTAAGAGCGTTCATGGAATTCACTGGGACAAGCTGGGTTCAGAAAGCATCCGGTCTGTCTATTGGGCTCCTGATGGAGTCTCCCGTGGCAGGGAGGGGGGCATGCCCCCCTGCTCCCTTGAGAATCCGGCGTTCACTGCACCCGGATGATGTACGCGAGGACGAAGTAGGGCGGCATGGTGGAATAGGCCTTGCCGCCTCCCGTGGGATCGCTGGTATAGGACTGGGACTGCATGTTCTTGGCTTGGTTGGGGGCGGCGGTTGCCGTCATAGTGCCGTTATCCCACATAGCCTGGTAGCCCACGGTGTGCGTCGTCCGCGTGTGGGAATGGGATGCCATCTCGTCTTGCGAGTTCGTATGCGTTTCCGCTCCGCCGGGGGAATCAGTCAGGGCGCGGGGAGTCAGGCCCGCCCCGGAACCCGCACCGAGAACGAAGCGGCCCTGCAGGTTCGGTGTCAGGATGTTGTTGGTCCTGCTGCCATCACAAAGGGCCCAGCCGGCGGGCACCTTGGTGCCTGACCACATGATGATCCCACCGAGCGGGACAAAGCCGCCGTTGAACGTCGATCCCGGGTCGGGCACTGTCACGGTCCCGTTCAAGGTGACGCTTCCCCCCAGGATCGTATTGCCGCCTGCCTGCAGGCCATTGGTGGCCATGAAGTGGCTTGATCCCGCCCCGAGCGCGAATGCGGCCTGGGCCGCGTTGGTGGCGAAGCCTGCGCTGGTGGCCAGGGTGGCCTGATAGGAGTGGATGGCGAAGGGCGCGGTGACGAGCTGTTGCCGCGGACTGATCTCCACGGGCGAGGTGATCTGGCCCTGTGGGTTGCGCGAGACGCTCAGCCCGAGATAGCGAGTGGGCGATTGAAAGGCATCCAGGAGGGACGAAACCGACGGGGGGCTGCCAGAGAGTGCCAGAGGACTGCCGTCGTCGGTCAGAAGCACATTGAAGATGCCGTTGGTCACCACGTTCAGCGGGAAGGTCCGGCCCCAGATATAGTTGGCCGCCCCGGCCTGCGTGGGGTTATCCCAGATACGGAACCCGACCTCATAATAGCCACCGGGCACGGGAGACCCGTCGCTGGCGGTGAGTCTGCCCTGGTAATTAATGGCCGCGGGGATGCTGCCGGGGTCCTGGGCCCGGGCCGCCCCGGGCGCCGAGAGCAGGGCGAGCAGAGCGAGGATGACCCCGCAAGCCGCACTCCGCTGGCCGGCAGTCGAGGCGGGAACGGGCACGGTGCGCCCTGCCCTGGCGCGGGGATTCGCGTTCATTTTGGGCCGATGGCCGGCGGAGTTCTGGGTTTGCATGAGCTTCATGGTGTGATGCCTCGTAGCTGGTTGATGCGACTGATGCGCTGGAGCGAGAACACGCCCTGCATGAGGATGGGCTGGGCGCGCAACCCCGACAGGGCTTCCTGATACACACCGGACTTGTTGTCCGGGCCATAATAGGGACTCGCCGAGAGATTTGTCGTGGAGCCGAAGAGGAGGGCGAGGTCGCGCACAATCGTCCTGGATTCCACCGCGTTGGTGTAAGGGATGAACTGCGCGTCCTGGTTGTCGTGCATCGGATGATAGCGATGGAGAAAGGGATTCGTGGGATCGTCGAAGGCCACCGTCACCTGACACGCGAGTGCGTTGGAGGCCACCTGCACGATGGAGGCATTGGTGCTGCCGTCGGCGTTGTCCGGCACGGCGGTGATGTTGGTCAGCCCATGGTTCATCAGTATCGGCGCCATGACAGGAAAGGCGGCGGAACTGATCCGGTTCACATCCGTGGCGTTGACAGCGAGAGTCCGGTCGTCCGAGTAGAGAGCGTAGGTGCCGTTGGTGTGCGGCGCGTTGACGAGACTGGGATCCCAGGCCAGCACGACCTGCTGGAGGAGGCGCGCGTTACCGTACCCGTCCACGTGGACCAGGAGACGGAACGACATCGGAGCGGGGGTGCTCACCAGGTTCGTGCGGTCGTAGGCCGGGACGTTCACCTGACTGACGTTCACCTGACCGACCCACAGTCCTTCGTTGTCGTCGTGCACTTCCAGATCGGCGTCCGACAACTGGGAACTGCCGGAGCCGAGGAGGGCCGTGCCACTGCTTGAACGGGAGACGCTTGCGATCTGCGACTCTTTTTGGGCAACCACCGGCACACGGATGAGCAGGGACTGCGCCGAGTCGGTGATCTCGAGGTAACTCTGGTAGGCAGCCCCGTTGGTTCCCCGGGCAGTGTGCGGCTCGAACTCCGCCCGCCGCACCCCGAGTCGCAACGACCATTCCTCGCCGGGAGCCAGTGTACGGGAGAGGCCGGCGACGGGGAGGCTCGCCCATGCCCAGTGATTG
>CAIMTB010000619.1 GCA_903844265.1 uncultured Verrucomicrobiota bacterium | reverse complement strand
GGCCTACGTGGAGCAAGGGCTCAAGCAGTACGAGGAGAAGGTCGCCCAGACCGAGCAGGGTCTCCTCCAGAAGCTGGCCAGAAAGTACAACCTGGTGCTCCAACCCAAGACCGCCTGACGCTGCGTGGTTCATGGAGAGAGCCTCCACGGTTCGCGAACCGCGCATTGGGACCATGAACCGGGGCAGATGGTAGGGCGCGCACTCCGCTGCGCGCCGGCCTTTGGAGGCTCACCTTCAGGTAGCCCCGACAGGGCGGCGGGCAAGGGACTGCCCGCCCTACCTTCACGGTTCATGGAGAGCCCTCCTCCGCCAGGGGTTGGATCGTCGCCTGCCGCACTTCCCAGCGTTGGAGACGCCGGCCCAGTTCACGCGGCCAGTTCTCCTGGGTGCAGGTCATGAACACCTGCCCCCGCGCATGCTCGGCCCGCTCGAGCAATGGCATGAGCCCGGCGCGACGGCGCGCGTCGAGTTCGCCCATGACGTCGTCGATGAGCAGCACCGGCGGTGTCCCGGTGAGGCCCGCGAAGTATTCGGCCTGGGCCATCTTGAGCGCGATCGCGAGGGAACGCTTCTGGCCTTCGCTCGCGAATTGAGCCGCCGGCCGGTCGTCGAGCTGCAGTTGCAGATCGTCGCGATGCGGGCCCACCACCGTGACCCGCAAGGCGCGCTCACGCCCCGCGGCCTGGCCGATTTCCACCGCGAAATCCCCCTTCACGGAGGACATGTAGCTGATGCGCAATTCCTCGGAATCGTTGCTGATGCGACGATACGCGAGCCGCGCAAGAGCGGAGAGCTTCGGGACCAACTCGCGCCGACGCTCCATCAGCGGCTGGCCCGCGGCGACGAGTTCGTGCGTGAACGGGGCGAGCACCGCGGCGTCGGTGTCGGGCTTCTTGAGCAATGCATTGCGCGCCTGCAATGCCTGCGCGTAACGCTGCAACGCCGCGAGATACCCCGGCTGCGTTTGCGCGAGGAGAAGATCCAGAAAACGCCGCCGGATCCGGCCCGTGCCCTTCACCAACTGGAGGTCCTCGGTGCAGAACACCACGCAGCGCAGGCGCCCGTAATAATCCGCGATCCGCTTCACCGGCTCGTCGTCGAGCGAGAGCTGCTTTTCCCGCGCCGACCAGTACATCTTCAGGTCATGCTCGGCCTGCGCCACCAGCGTGGCCCCGACGAAATAGCCGGCGGCTCCATGCCGGACCATCTGCGCGCTGCCGACGCCACGGAACGACCGCAACGTGCCCAGCAGGTAGATCGCTTCCAGGACGTTGGTCTTGCCCTGGGCATTGTCGCCGACGAGCAATTGGAAACCCGGCCCGAAATCCGCGTCGAGGCGCGCGTAATTCCGGAAATCGCGAAGTCTCAGGTGGGCCAGGTGCACGGTGTCGCCTGGGGGTTCAACGACGCCAGGCGCGCCAGTTCTCGTAGGCGAACAGCGCCATCATCAGCGTCAGGAATACGGCCCCCTCTCTCAGCCCCCACAGCGCCACGGCGACGGCCACCGTCACCCCCACGACACACGAGACCCCGAATCGCCGCTCCCCCAGCGCCACGCGCAACATCTGACCGCCGTCGAGAGGCTGCACCGGCAATAGATTGAGGATGGTCCAGAAGACGTTGATGGTCGCGAGTTGGTGGAGTGTGCGGCTCACGTCCGCATCCAGGTTCGGAATGAAGAAAAGCCCGCAGTACGAAAGCGCCGCGAGACACGCCGAAGCCGCAGGCCCGGCCGTGACCATCAGGAAATGCTGCCAGCGCGAAAACGGCGAAATGTCCATGATCGCCGCGCCCCCGAAACCCTGGAGGACGATCACCGGCGTCGAGCCAAACCGCCGTCCCGCAGAGGCGTGACCCAGCTCGTGGCACAGCACCGAGAAAAACGCCAGGATCACCCAGATGCCAATGCTGGCCAGATTGGCCGCGCTTGAAAACGCTTCCGGCCTCAACCCGCCCCCGAGCAAGGCCGCGCTCAACCAGAACCACGGCTCCACCCGGACGGGAAATCCAAACAAAGTGAACTGCATGCGGGTCAGGCCATGCCCCCTGTCGGGACAAAATGCAACCCAACTTGAGAAATCCCGGCTTCTCGCCGATGCTACCTCCATGCCGATCTACGAGTTCCATTGCGAGGCCTGCAAATGCGACAGCGAAATCCTCGTGCGCTCGTCGGATTGGCGCGACACCCGGTGCCCCAGTTGCGGCTCCGCACGACTCGACAAGAAATTCTCGGTGTTCGCCTCGTCGACATCCGGAGACAGCGCCGGAGCGTCCGGCGCGGGCCCGGGCGGCGGGGATTGCGGTGGGGATCCATCCTCCTGCGGCCGCTGCTGCGGGGGCGGACCGCACCGGCATTGAACCCCGGCCAGTCAGGTCCTGGGAAACGCGCGTGGCGGGCGGGCTTCCCACGACTTGAGGCTAGGCCGCCGCACGCGCTCCACCCGGTCCGCACGCCACGAAGCCGATCCAGCCCGGGACCGGCTGCATGGGCACCAGTTCCCAACCCCCCGCCGGCTTCGCCCCCGGCAGTCTCACGATCCGCGGGCTTTCCCCGGCGCCAAGCAGGCCGCTCAGCCGCAGTTCACGAGGCCTTCCAGATATGCCGATGCCGAGGGCTTTGAGAACGGCCTCCTTGGCGACCCAGAACCGAAGGAAAGCCGCCGCCTGCCCGCCCATCGGCAACGCATCGATCTCACCCACCTCGTCGTCGCCGAGCACCTGCCCTGCCATCGACTTCCAATCGTCCACACCCCGTTCCTCGGCCTCGACATCGAGCCCCACCTCCAACCCGCGCGTGATCGCCACCGCCACCAGACCCGCGGCGTGGCTGACGCTGAAAGACCAATCAGCCCACGGACCCCGGACAACCGGCCGGCCGAGGGGATCGATGCCGAGGGGAACCAAGGCGGGAGAAAGACCAAGGATCCGCCCCAACGCCAGGCGCAACAACACACGTCCCGTGATGAATTCGTCGCGGACAACCCCGTGCCCGAACGCCCGCACACGCTCCAATTCCTCCGCGGACAACACCAGGTCGAGCCGCGCTGCAACCCCCGCCGACGAGGCCATCGCCGACCACCCCCAATGGACGCAGACCTCGCCTGGTCGCGAGGGGAGACACTCGCCCGTCAGCCCGGGAGCCCGTGGCCGGGCAGGGTCGCCGACTCCGCTGACTTGTTCGACCCGGACCAGCATTCGATGCGAGGGATGCGGCCTAGTGCACCGTTGAAAAACCCAGGTTCATGGACGGATGACAGTGCGCAACGGCCGGCGGGATGGGAGCACGAAATGCAAGAGACCGGCTACTGGCCGGAATCAGTCGGCGCAACTTGCCGTCTTGTGGGTTGATTTCCGTTCCCGGACAGGAGCACCCTGCGGTTGTGGAATTAGAGACAGTGTTTGAAACACTCAATGCCGCGGAAGCGCAGCTTATTCGCTCTCGCCTCGAGGCGGCCGGAATCGAGACCGAAATGGATCCGGAATTCGATCCTTTGTCGGTCGGAGGCTTCTCCACGCACAACGGTGGGATCCGAATCAAGGTCGAACCATCGCAGGCGGCGGAAGCCAAGGCCATCCTGGCCGCGGGCGAAAACGCTGAGTGATGAGCGCGTCGACGCGGGACCGGATCCTCCGGAAGTTGGCGCGAGAACTGAAGCCGGGTGAATTGTGTCTGGACGCCCCGACGCTGGCGGCGCATGCCGGGGACAAATGGTTTGCGTCCAGCCTGCCCGAGGCGGTGGCGTTTCCCGCCGACACCGCGGGCGTCTCGCGGATTCTGCGATTTGCCAGCCGCCACGGGATTCCCGTGACACCGCGCGGTGCGGGTCATGGTTATGTCGGCGGCTGCGTCCCGGTCCGCGGAGGCATCGTCCTCGCGCTGGACCAGCTCAACCGGATCAAGGAGATCAGCGCCCCGGATTTCGTGGCCGTGGTGGAGCCGGGTGTCCGGACGCAGGCCCTTCAGGACGCGGTTGAAAAGCTCGGGCTTTTCTACCCGCCGGACCCCGCGAGCCGGGCGGACTGCAGCCTCGGCGGCAACATCGCCTGCAACGCGGGCGGGCCGCGCTGCCTCAAGTACGGTGTCACCCGCGACTACGTCCTCGGCCTCGAGGTGGTGCTGGCCGATGGCACCGTGGTGCGACTCGGCAGCCGGACCCACAAGAACAAGACCGGTTTCGAGCTGGCACGGATGTTCGTCGGGAGCGAGGGCCTTCTCGGCGTCGTGACCGAGGCGACCTTGAAGCTCATCCCGCGCCCTCCGTGGCGCGCCTGCATGGCGGCGGGAATGTCGTCGATGCGCGACGCTGCGCGGGCCATGCGTGAAATCTTCGCCGCCGGATTCCTGCCCTGCGCCCTGGAGGTGGCCGACCGGTTCACCTTGGCTGCGGCGCGCAAGCGGACCGGCGACAAGCGACTCGAAGGTTGCGGCGCCGTGGTGATCGTCGAACTCGACGGGCACGAACGCTCGGTGCGCGGCGAACTGGCCGAGATCGCGAAAATCCTTGGCCGTGCCAAGCCGCGATTCGTGCGGCGGGCGCTCGGTGCCGTGGCAGCCGAAAAGATTTGGCAGCTTCGACGCGAGTTCTCCTACGCGCTGCGCGACACAGGCCTGACCAAGATGAACGAGGACGTCGTCGTGCCACGCGGACGGCTCGAGGATCTCTTCCGACTGGGTGCCCGGATTCAGAAGCGCCACCGCCTGCCGGTCGCGTGCTTCGGTCATGCGGGCGATGGAAACATCCACGTGAACATCATGGTGGATGAAACCGAGCCCGGCCATGAGGCGCGACGGGATGCCGCGCTCGACGAATTGTTCGCGGGCGTCCTGGAACTGGGAGGCGTGATCACCGGGGAACATGGCGTGGGCCTCGCCAAGAAACCCTGGTGGCCGCAGGCGGTCCCACCGGAGGTCCGGGAACTCCATGCGCGAGTGAAGGCCGCGCTGGATCCCACAGGCATCCTGAACCCAGGAAAATTTGTCTAGCATCGGAAAACCAAGCTCGGGGCGAGAGAGGATGGCATTGATTCATGAAGCGTGATGGCAGGTCGACGGTGACGACGGATTCGTCAGGATTAGGGGGCGCAGGGATCACCGAGACCGCGGTGCGCAAGGCGACGGGGAAAGGCTGGGGGGACTGGTATTCCCTCCTCGATGCCGCCGGCGCCCGGGAGATGACCCACCAGCAGATCATGGCCGTCGTCGCGCTCCAGCACCCCGCCGACTGGTGGCAGCAGGTGATCACCGTCACCTACGAAAAGGCCCGCAGCATCCGTACCAAGCACCACAAGGACGACGGATTCTCGGCCAACGCCAGCAAGGTCATCAACGCCCGCGTCACACGCCTGTTCGATGCCTGGGTCGAGGACGCACAGCGTGCCCTGTGGCTCGAAGCCCCCGGCTGGCACGTCCGCAAAAGCACGCCCTACAAGAACCTCCGCGTCACCTGGATCGAGGGCCGCACCCATGTCGAGGCCCACTTCTGGCCGCGCGGCGAAGGCCGGACACTCATCCAGGTCGAGCACAGCAAACTCGGGAGCCTGGCGGACGTCCAGCGCCTCAAGGCCTTCTGGGGCGGTGCCCTCGAGCGACTCCGCGAACTGGTCGAGACAGCCGACCTCCCCTCCCCCCTCGTGGCCTAGACCCTGGGGTCAGGCCTTCATCATCGATATCTGAGCCGACCGCTCAACGGGTGACCCACTCGGCCACGTCGGCGAGTGTGTCGACCACGATCGCCTTCCCCATCCGGTCCGAGCACTTGGCTTCGGTCGTGCGCCCATATCCGGTCCGGACCAGGACGCTGTTCCGGACCCCGGCATTCCAACCGCATTCAAGGTCGGCGAGCTTGTCCCCGACCATGAAGCTTTGAGCGAGGTCGATGCCGAATTCATCACGGGCATCGAGGAGGAAGGCGGGTGACGGTTTGCGGCCGCGGCTCGGTTGTTCCGGGGCTTCGGGCGCGAAATAGATCTTCTCGAACCGGACGCCATGCGCCTCGAGTTGTTCGATCAACCGGCGGTTCACGGCGTGCATGTCGGCTTCCGTGTAATAGCCGCGGCCGATGCCGGACTGGTTGGTCACGATGAACAACCGGAAGCCCGCGTCCTGCATCCGCCTCAGCGCCTCGCCTGTTCCGGGGAACAACTCGAGCAAATCCGGATTACACAGGTAATTCTTCTCCCGGTTCAACGTGCCGTCCCGGTCGAGGAACACGGCGCGGCGGGAGTTCGAACGGGGTGCAGGATTCAAGTCGGATTCGATCACCGTGCCGAACCCTGCCGACCGGCCCAACCCGCCGCAAGGCCGTCGGCGCGGCGAACGCGAGGTGGCGGTTCAACCGGCGTACCCGGCGAAGACGCGGCGGGCGTATTCGCCGCTGCGGCGGTGGGCTTCTCCCGGGCCCACGGTCTTCGGGGTCCCGCCCTCGACCGCGATTTCCATGACGAGATGGGGCTTGGGATGATGGGCGCGTGCCTTGAGCAGCGCGGCGGCGAAGGCCTCGTAGTCGATGTCGCCGGGCCCGAGGGTTTCGGACCAGACGCCCTTCTCGGATTGTCGAAGGTGCACTTCCGCGACGCGCGCACCGTAGAGTTTCACGACGTCGAAGAGGGCGACCTGGGAATTGCCGGAACCGCGGTAGACCCAATGGGCATCGAGGCAGAGTGAAACGTGGCGCGGGTCGGTGCCGTTCATCATGTGATGAAACTCGCGCGCGGCGTTGCGAAGCTCGATGTCGTGGTTGTGGTAGGCGAGCGTCATGCCGAGATCGGCGAGCTCTCGGCCGAGGCGGTCGAGAGATTCGGCCTGGGTGCGGAGCTGCTGGTCGTCCTTGTTCTGGGCGCCGCCCCATTGGAGAGGGCTGGGGTTGGTGACGATGATGCGGGTGCCCATGGCCTTGGCAGCGCGCGCGATGGCGACGG
Source organism: uncultured Verrucomicrobiota bacterium (assembly GCA_903844265.1). GTDB lineage: Bacteria > Verrucomicrobiota > Verrucomicrobiia > Limisphaerales > CAIMTB01 > CAIMTB01. Next base: position 20,356 of record CAIMTB010000619.1, on the reverse strand, counting down.
TGTTGGCGATGCTCTTGTCGGCATCCTCGCGTGTGTGGAGCGCGCTGCCGACGTAGATCGAGCGCATCTCGAGCCCGTGTTTCTTGAGAACCGGAATCAGCTTCACGATGTCGTCGGGCGAACCTCCGCCCGGCTCGTAGCCGTCAAGGCCGCTGGCTTTCACATCGGCAAAACCCTCGTCCGGAGCCGCCGCGAAATTCTTTCCCTCGCGCTGGTAGTAGACGCCCCAGGAATAGGAGTTGGTGGAGAGGTGGAGGTGGTCTTTCGACCCGGCCGACGAACGAAGCGTCGACGCGGAGGCCGAAGCAAGGGCGACGGTGCCGGTGGCGACGGTGCGGAGGAAGGCGCGACGGTCGGGAAGGGAATCTTGGGCGTGCATGGTTCGCGGGCTCAGGTTTTCGTGCGACGGCGGGGTTTGTTTTTCCAACTCTTGGACAGGCGGAGGAGTTCCCGGTTGGCCACGGAGGGGTTGAAGTGTTCCGGGTCCCAGGCGCGGCCCATCCAATCACGGAGTGTCTTGTGGTCCGGATGCATGGGCTGCGTGATGGCGGCCACGAGGTGCGGGTAGGCAGGAGGACCACCGCAGTCCTCGGGCGGACAGGCACGGGCGCCCTTGACGCATTCAGGCACGAAGTCGGGCTGGTGCGAGTGGATGGCCTCGAGCGTGAGATCGTGTTTCCAGTCGTCGCCGAAATCGTAGAGATACTCGACGCGGCTGCCCTTCTTGAGCGCAAGGGCGGAAATCAACGTCTCCGACTCGTCAAGGAGCGGGTGCGGCCACTCGGGGTCGGAGACGCCAATCTCAAGGGATTCCCAACGGAAGACGTGGAGGTGGGAATCGCGCCAGCCCATCGCGGCCTGGAGGACCTCGTGGAATTGCCCGAAGCTGATGTGGTTGGAGACGATGATCCGGCGCCAGATCGGGGGCCGGATCCCACGAAGGGTGACCTTGAACTGGTACAGGGCCGGCGGCGCGGGATCGGGGCTCGGGCTGGGCGGCCCAGCCTGCGACGGCCCGCCGAACATCTGGACGAACGAGTTTTTCGCATGGCCAGAGCCCGGCGTGCCGTGGATCGAGGAATAGCTGAAAATGGCGGCGAGCCGCTTTTCGGCGCGGTCGGGATCGAGGTGATTGGACCAGCCCTGAGGCGCCTCGAATCGTGGAACGACAAGGGCGGAGAGCGCGGATGGCAGGAGGTTGGCAAGGCGCGCATCCTCGGCGAGCAGGTTGCGGCCGAAGCCGAGAAGTTCTGTTTCCCCGGGAAAACCCATCGAACGGGCGAGGCGCGGGTTTGCGGTCACCCATTCGCCGAGCAGATGGAGCATTCCCAGCCGGGCGGCATACGCGATGAGTTCTTCGGCGTCTGTCTGGGCGGGGTTGGCGGCCTCGATGGCCGAGATGCTTCGACGGCGGACCCGCGCCGCGCGCGCCGCCTGGATCGGACTCCAGCCATGATGCTCCCGGGCAAGCGTGAAAAGCTCGGCGAGAGGCTGCAGACGGCAGGTTGCCTCGACATCCAGGCCCGCCGCGAGCGTGAGTTGGCGGAGCTCCTGCGGCATGAGTTCGAGGACCAGCCGAATCAGCCGGTTCATTTGGGCCGCCAACGGAAAAGTCCGTCCGCGATTGGGCAGGGTCACGCGCAAGAGGGTGCGACGCTCCGGCCCGGGTGCAATCTGTAAATGCTGAGACGCCCCGCTCTTTCAGGCGGATGCGCCAGGACCGTGATGACGGAGGATGCGCTCCGCGGCTTCGCGCACGCCCTCGGCCAGGCCCGCCGGCGCGATCACGCGGGCATGGCCACCCCACCCAAGGATCCATCGCTGGATCTCCACCAGGCTTCCAAGCCGAAGCCTCAGTTCCAGGGCGCCACCCTCGAGTTCGGCGGTCTGCTGGGACGGATGCCAACGCTTCTCACGGATGTAGTCCGCGACGGTCTCGTCGAAGTGCAATACCACCTCGAAGTCACCCTCCTTCGAATGGATCCCGAAGCTGTCGCGAAGCTGCCGTTCCACGACGAAACGGGTCGGGCGCGGAAATGAATTGCCCGTGGGTTGGGCGGACAGAATCCGGGACGGCGAAAAGGTGCGGATGTCGGCGCGGAGATGATCGAACGCGAACAGGTACCAGTCGCCATTCACGTTCGCCAGATGGTAGGGGTCGACCACGCGCTGGTCGGCGGACCGGGCTCCGGGTTTTCGATAGGCGATCTCGAGCTGGCGCCGTTGCTGGACCGCCTCTGCAAGGGTCTCCAGGACGGGTGCGTTGACGATGGGCTCGGCGGTGGTCCGGAAGCTGATGGAATGCTCCCACTCGGCAAGGTTCAGGGAGATGGTGTCGGGAAGAGCGCGTTCGAGCTTGCGAAGGGCGCTGACGAGCCGCTGCTCGAACGGCGTGCCGCGATATTGCTGGAGCGCCTTCTCGGCGACCGCGAGCGCGAACAATTCGCCCTCGCTGATCTGGAGCGACGGGAAGGCATCGACCTCTTCCGTATAGCGATAACCGTTCCTGACGTTGTCGAAGGCGATGGGAAGGCCCATGCGGTCCCTCATGAAATCGAGGTCGCGATGGATGGTCTTGGCCGACACCTCCAGGTCTGCGGCAAGCCCCGATGCATTCGGCAGACCGCCTTTCCTCAATGCCGCGTGAATGCGAATCATGCGCTCAAGGGGCGGCCGCGACGCAGGTTGGTCGCTGTCGGAGGAACGTCGATTCATCGGAGCGGCAAGCCTGCGCCAGGGGGTACAAAGAGCAAGGAAGGGAGCGATGGAAGGCATCGGTTTCTCCCCACCGCCGGCAGGTCGCCCCTCCAACGGTCGCGACAAAGCACGACCCGGAACCTCCTGTTGCCCGCGGGCGACGTCCTGAGTACCGTCCCCGCCCATGCCCCCTCGATGCCTCCGGATCGTGTCCGTGACCGGCCGCGCTGCATCCCTGGCGTTTCTCATCGCCGCCCTCGCCGTGGGCGGCCGTGCAGGCGCCCAGGACCAGCCCACCGCCTTCATCGGCGCCACGATCCTCCCCGTCGCCGGCCAGCCGATTACAAATGGAGTCCTCGTGGTCCAGGGTGGCCGCATCCTGGGTGTCGGTCCCGCAGGGATGGCGCTGCCCCCGGGCACCGCGGTCCGCGACGTGTCAGGCCGCGTGCTCCTGCCGGGGCTGGTCGATACCCACAGCCACATCGGAGAAGTCTCGGGTGCGGATGGTTCCACACCGATCCAGCCGGAGGTTCGGGTGATCGACGCCCTGGACGTCCATGACCCAAGCCTGCAACGCGCGCGGGCGGGCGGGATCACCACCGCGAACGTGATGCCGGGTTCGGGCCACCTGATCAGCGGCCAGACGCTGTATCTCAAGTTGCGCCAGGCCCACCGGGTCGAGGACCTGCTCCTCACCAACCGGTTGGGGCGCGTCGCCGGCGGATTGAAGATGGCGAACGGGACCAATTCCCGGCGTGAACCGCCGTTCCCCGGCACGCGCGGTAAATCCGCGGCGTTGGTCCGCGAAAAGTATGTGGCCGCGCAGGATTACCTCGCGAAGATCGAGCGCGCCAAGGGCGATGCCACGAAGATGCCCCCGCGGGACCTGGCCCTCGAGACGCTGGGAGAGGTGCTGTCCGGCGATCGCGTGGTCCAGCACCACACACACCGGCACGACGACATCCTCACCGTGTTGCGGCTGCAGAAGGAGTTCGGGTTCAAGGTCGTGCTGCACCACGTCAGCGATGGTTGGAAAGTCGCCGAGGACATCGCCGCAGCCAAGGTCCCGTGCTCGGTCATCGTCATCGACAGTCCCGGTGGGAAACTCGAGGCGCGGGACATGGATTGGAAGACCGCAGCGGTTCTCGAGAAGGCCGGCGTGACGGTCGGGTTCCATACCGACGATCCGGTCACGGATTCGCGGTTGTTCCTTCGCTCCGCCGCACTGGCGGTGCGCAGCGGCATGACCCGCGAAGGCGCGCTGAGGGCCGTGACGGCCGCAGGCGCCGAAATCCTGGATCTCAAGCAACGCGTCGGCACGCTCGAGCCGGGCAAGGATGCCGATTTCGTCGTGCTCTCCGGCGATCCGCTCAGCGTCTACACAAAGGTCCTCGAGACATGGGTCGAGGGCGCCAGGGTCTTCGACCGCGCCGATCCGAAGGATCGCCTGATCGCCACCGGTGGCGTCGGGGCCGGCAATCCGCGGGCCGCGCGCCTGTGCTGCTTCGGAACGTGGGGAGGTGACGAGTGAAACACATGCGAACCCTGATTTTCCTGGCCCTCGCCGCCGTCCATGCCGCCGCGACTTCCTGCACCGGCGGCGATCTGGCCGTGTTCGGCGACGTGGTCCACACGATGTCCGGCGAATCCCTGCAGCCAGGCGTCGTGCTCATCCGCGGTTCGAAGATCTCCGCGGTCGGCCGCGCGGGAACCGTGGATGTCCCCGCTGGCACCCCCGAACTGCACGCACGCGTGGTCACGCCGGGGCTCATCGACGCGCATTCGACCGTCGGGGTTTCGGGATTCCTGAACCAGAACCACGACCAGGAACAGCTCGAGAAATCCGCGCCCATGCAGCCGGAACTGCGCGCGCTGGACGCCTTCAATTCCCGCGATGAACTGGTCGCGTTCGTCCGCTCTCTCGGGGTGACGACGCTGCACACCGGCCATGCTCCCGGTGCCCTGATCTCGGGGCAGACCATGATCGTGAAGACCCACCCGGCCAACGTTGACCAGGCGGTGCTGGTCCCCACCGCCATGATCGCGGCCACGCTCGGCGGCGGGGCCTTGAGCGACAAGCCGGACAAACCTCCCGGCACGCGGGCGAAAGCGGTGGCCCTGCTCCGGGCCGAGTTGATCAAGGCCGGAGATTACATGCGTAAGCGTGAGCTGCAGGACCTCGAGAAGCGGCCGGCCCGCGACCTGCATCTCGAGGCGTTGTCGAGGTTGCTGGATCGCTCGCTTCCGCTGCTGGTCACGGTGCAGCGGCACCAGGACGTGATGGCCGCGCTGCGGCTGGCCGAGGAGTTCAAGCTGCGGCTGGTGCTGGACGGTGTCAGTGACGCGCCAATGGTCCTCGACGACATCCAGCGCAGCGGGTTTCCGGTGTTGGTGAATCCCACGATGGGACGGACGTTCGATGACGCCCAGAATTTCAGCCGCGAGACCGCCGCGCAGCTGCAGGCGGCGGGGATCCCCTTCGCGCTGCAGGCGGGTTACGAATCGTATGTGCCGAAGACCCGCATCGTATTGTTCGAGGCCGCGGTGGCTGCCGCCAACGGGCTCTCTTTCCGCGATGCGCTGGCGTCGATCACGCTCGGCCCGGCGCGGATCCTGGGCATCGCCGAGCGCGTCGGATCGCTGGAACCTGGGAAGGACGCGGACCTCGCCTTGTATGATGGCGACCCGTTCGAGTACGTGACGCACTGCACCGGCGTGGTGGTGAACGGGGTGGTGACGGACAACCAGCCGCGGTGACGCCCGGGTTCTTCGGAATCGCCTTTGGGTTCGCGTGGTCGCACGCTTGGTCAATGAAGTCCTCCGGCTGTTGGAGCTTGTTCACGCGCACGGGGCTCCTGCTTCTGGCGCTGGCGACAGGGGTGCCCCCAGGTCAGGCCGCCGAAGCACCCAAGGTCGCGATCAGCATTCTCGGATCCCAACTCCGCCTCTCGTGGGGGCCGCTCGAGGCCGGCGCTGCATCCACCGTCGAAACGTCGGGTTCCCTCTCCAATCCCGACTGGCAGCCGCTCGGCGGAACATCCGGGTGGCCACTCACCGCGACCCAATGGTCGGGGCCGCTCCCTGATTCGGGCGGGGGATTCTATCGCGTCGTGGTCCGACCGGTCCCGGCGCGGGGGATCCTGAGGGAACACTCGAAGCTCAGGTCCTATACCGCCGCCGAAATGCAGGCGGTGTTGGTGCGCTACGGCCTGCCGCCCGGCTCCCAGCTTCCGGTGGAGGCGTGGAAGGTGCAGTACTCGACCCTCGACGCGAAGGGGGCGGCGACGATCGCGTCGGCGCTGGTCGTGCTGCCGGTCGGTGCGGGCCGGGCCTTGCCGCTCGTGGCGTACCAACACGGCACCATCACCGAGCGTGAGTCGGTCCCATCGCGGCTGGCCGGGGAGGCCGACGTGGGATTGGTCCTTGGCGGCTCGGGATATGTGGCAGTCCTGGCGGACTATATCGGGCTTGGGGACAGCCCGGGATTTCATCCCTATCAGCACGCCGCCTCCGAGGCCTCGGCGGTATTGGATGCGCTGCGGGCGGCGACGGCGCTGGTCGCGGAGAGGGGGCTGGGTTGGAACCGCCAGCTGTTTCTCACCGGCTATTCGCAGGGCGGCCATGCCACGCTGGCGGCGCACCGCGAACTCGAATTGCACCACGCGGATGAATTCACCATCACCGCGTCCGCGCCCTGTGCCGGGGCGTACGACATGTCGGGGACGACGTTGAATGATTTTCTTTCGTCGCGGGTGCCGCCCAATCCCTACTATTCAGCCTATCTTCTCAAGGCCTATGTCGAGACCTACGACGTGGCGCCGGGTTTCGCGTCGGTGTTGCGGCCGCCGTACGACACGACTCTTCCCCCGCTGCTCGACGGCCAGCATTCGGGCGGGACCATCAGTGCGGCGATGCCGGCGCATCCCTCGGAGATCCTGCGGGCCGACGTGCTGGAGCAGTTCCAGTCGGATCCGCATCATCCCCTGCGGCTGGCGCTGGCTGACAATGATCTCTATCGCGACTGGTATCCGAAGGTGCCGACCCGCTTCTATCATTGCGGGGGCGACAAGGATGTCCTGCCCGCGAATTCGCAGGTGGCGTACAGCGCCTTCAAGGCCGCGGGGGCGCCGTCGGTCGAGCTTTATGACCCCGTGCCCTTCGCGGACCACAATGGTTGCGCGCCGTTTTCGCTGTTTGGGACGAAGCTATGGTTTGATTCCCTGAAGAAATGAGCTCCGCCATGAAAATCGAGGCGATACGCAGGCAGGCAGCCGATCTCACAAGACCGTTCCGGATCAACTCGGGATCGAAGTTTCGTCTCAAGGACTTCGACCCGGGTGACACGCTTCACATGAAGCCGGGCGACAAGCTTCACGCGAAGGAAGATCTGGCTGCGGGTGTCGAGACGCTCGCCAGGCTCCAGGACATCCTTTATGCACAGGATCGCTGGGGCGTGCTGTTGATCTTCCAGGCCATGGATGCGGCAGGGAAGGACGGGGCCATCAAGCACGTGATGTCCGGCATCAACCCCCAGGGCTGCGAAGTCTATTCCTTCAAGGCACCCTCCTCGCAGGAACTCAACCACGATTTCCTGTGGCGCTGTTTCCGGAGCCTGCCGCAGCGCGGGCGCATTGGCATCTTCAACCGGAGTTACTATGAGGAGACGCTGGTGGTCCGTGTCCACCCGGAGCTTCTGGGCGGGCAGCGGTTGCCCGAGGAGTTGATCCACAAGCGTATCTGGAAGGATCGATTCCAGGACATTCGCGCCCTCGAACGCTATCTCGCGCGCAACGGCATCGCCGTCTGCAAATTCTTCCTCCATGTCTCGCGCAAGGAACAGAAGCGCCGCTTTCTGGAGCGTCTCGAGAACCCCGACAAGAACTGGAAGTTCTCCCCGGCCGACCTCCACGAGCGCGGCTATTGGGATGAGTACATGGAGGCGTACGAGGACATGATCCGCAACACGGCGACGAAACACGCGCCGTGGTATGTCGTGCCCGCGGACAACAAGTGGTTCACTCGGCTCGTCGTGGCGACGGCGGTGATCGAGACACTGGCCTCGCTTGGACTTCAATACCCCAAGGTCGACCCCAAGGTCGTGAAGGACCTCGAGGCCGCAAGGAAGTCGCTGCGGGGGGGATAGCGACTTATTCCGGCTGGACCAGCTCCGGGGCCAGCACCACGCCCTTGAGCTTGATCCCGCGGAGCTTCTGCATCACGAAATCCACTTCCTCCTCGGCCACGTCGACCAAGGAGTCCTTGACCCTCATCTCGATGGCGCCGACCACCGCGGCGGGCAGCCGGGTCAGCCCGGCTATCTTTCCAACGATATCGGCGGGAGTGACCAGGTGCTTCTTGCCCACGTTGAGACAAATCGTGACCAGGCCCGACTCCCGACCGGTGCGGGATCGCTTTGGCTCCACTGATTCCTGCCGGGCCTTGCGCGGGACGATGATCTTCGGCGGCAGGGGACCATCCTCGGCCGGCGGCGGTTCCTCGGATGGCGTGGGCAGGGCAGCCTTCCCCTCCTGCGGGGAGTGCGTCGTCGCCAAGCCAACCGCTGCCGGGACGATCTCCTGTCGGGACGGCGGCGCGGCCGGCGGCAATTGCGCCTTGGCGGGTTGTGGGGGCCTCGCGGACGGGCGACTGGCTGGGGCGGCTGGGGCGGCCGGTTTTGAAGGTTCGCGTGCGGGATCCTTCGGTCTCACGGGGGCCACCGGGGCGCTGGCTGCTGCGCCGCCCTGCTGGAGCAGATGGATCAACGCAGAACAGATATCGGTGCTGGGATACCCCTGCTCGAGGAGGCGGTCGATCATCCGGTCGTGGGCCTTGAACTGCTTCGAATCGAGCGTTGTCCGGATCTTCTCGAAGAAGACGTTCGTCCGCGCTTCCTCCACCTCGTCCATCGAGGGCAGCCGGCCGCGGCGGATGTCGAGCTTGGCCCAGCGGACCATGTTCTGGAGTTTGTAGATCTCGGTCCCGCTCACGAAGGTGAGGGCCCTGCCTTTTCTTCCGGCACGACCCGTCCGGCCGATGCGGTGGGTGTAATCTTCGGCGTCGTTCGGAAGGTCGAAGTTGAAGACGACTTCCAGGTCATCGACGTCCAGTCCGCGGGCGGCGACGTCAGTGGCGATCAGAAATTCGAAGCCGCGCCGTCGGAACTTTTCCATGACGCGGGTCCGCTGGGCCTGCGTGATGTCGCCATGGAGGCGGTCGGTAAGATAGCCACGGGCGTGGAGATGCCCGTCGAGGTCGTCGACCATGACCTTGGTGCTGCAGAAGATGATTCCGTAGCTGAAGTCGTTCATGTCGATCAGGCGCGTGAGCGCATCGACTTTGGAACGACGGTCGACCTCGAAGTAGGTCTGCTCGACCTGGGGGGCGTTCTGCGCGACGGACTCGATCTTGATCCAGGCGGGGTCCTTGGAATAGGTCGTGATCAGGTCGCGGATGACGCGCGGAATTGTCGCGGAAAAGAAGAGGAGCTGCCGGGTTGCCGGCACTGCCTTGAGGATCACCTCGATGTCGTCCCGGAACCCCATGTCGAGCATGCGATCGGTTTCGTCCAGGACGACGATCTTGAGCTGGTCAAGACGCAGGGTCCCTCGCCGCATGTGGTCCATGACACGTCCGGGGGTTCCGATGACCACCTGGGCGCCGGCCTTGAGGGCGCGGAACTGGTGTTCGTAGCTTTGCCCGCCGTAGATCGGAACCCCTTGGATGCCGCGCTTGAAGAAGGCCAGTTTGCCGGCTTCCTCGGCGACCTGGACCGCGAGTTCACGGGTCGGGCAGAGCACCAGGACCTGGACGGCGCGAAGTTTGGTATCGACGCGTTCCAGGGCGGGGATGGCGAAGGCGGCGGTCTTGCCGGAGCCGGTGGACGACTGCCCGACGACGTCGCGACCCGCGAGGGCGATGGGGATGACGGCCGTCTGGATGGGGGAGGCTTCCTCGAATCCCAGGCGGGCGACCGCCTTCAGAGTTTCGGGCGAGAGGCCGAGTTCCGCAAACGGGCGCTTTTCCATGGGCGATGATGGATCCCTGACCGCACCGAGCGCCAGCTTGGAGACGTGGTAAGGAGGGTACGGACATTCTCCAAACAAAGGGACAGGTCTCATGTTTCGGTCGGTCGACTGCTTTTGCCGAATGGAGGGACAGGTCTTTTCTTGTCACGGTGTCCTTCCTCTTTGGTGTTCCGCTTCTCCGTCTGCGCGGTCAGGGTCAAACCCGTGAGGGATGAATCCGCTCCATCATCGAAGCCCACGACCAAGACACCACGGCGTCGGAGGCCGGTCCCGGTCGCGGCCGAGATCCGGGAGATGCAGTTGCGGGATCTCGCCGAGGTTTTTGAGCTGGGGCAGCAGCTGTTCACCGCCGAGAAGTGGCCGACGCTCTACCGGTCGTGGGACGATCACGAGCTGATGGCCGTGTTCAACGGGAACAGCGAGACCTGCCTTGTCGCGGTGGCAGGGGAGAAGGTTGTCGGGTTTGCGCTGGGCCGGATCATGGAGAAGCCCAGAAACGCGTGGCGTTACGGCTGGCTGCTCTGGCTCGGGGTCAGTCCGAAATTCCACCGGGCACGGATCGCGACGCGGTTGTTGCGAAGGCTCACCGAGCTCTTCGTCGCCCAGGAGGCCAGGATCATGCTCGTCGACACCGACGAACAGAACCGGCAGGCGGTCTCGTTCTTCAGGCGGCAGGGGTTCGGACAGGCGGTCCGTCATGTCTACCTTTCGCGCAATCTCGACGATCATCCGCGTGCGATCGAGCGGCGTTTCGACGGGGCGGAAGAAGACGAACAGTGAGGACCGGTCAGAACACCTCGACCCTGAGGCCGGTGGATTGGTGGACGAAAGTGGATATCTCGGAAAGCACGCGCAGCGAGAGGTGCCGGCAACGCTTGGAATGCGGCGGGCGGGTCGCCGAGTAGATCTGGACGTGGGCGATCTGGGCGCCCGCCTCCTTCAGTTCGATGAGGCGCCGGGCGTATTCGGCCAGCGAATGGCGGTCGGGCAACAGGCCGTCGAGTTCGACGAACATGCTCTGGATGACGAGCGGCCGCTGACGGCCCAGTTCGCGGATGTTGGAGATCACGCGATCGAACGGAACCGCGCACTGGTTGATGCGATCCATCGATTCCGGAGTGCCGGCATCGAGTTTCACCCAGATCTCGTCGGCCCGGGTGAACATCCGCAAGCCGGCCTTGACGCCGGGTTGTTCGAGCACGGTGCCGTTCGTGATCAGGGCCAGCTTGAAATACGGCGTCAACCCAGCCGCCCGAAGATGGACGATCCCCTCGATGACCTCGGCGAAGTTCGGGCATAGCGTCGGCTCGCCATCGCCGCTGATCGCCACGTGGGCCAGATGCAGCATTTCCTTCGGAAGCGCCGCGAAGTACGGATGCCGCATCAGGAGGCCGGCGTTCACCATGGCCAGCGCGCCCGAAAGCTCCGTGGCCACCGCGTTGGCGTTGACGCCCACAGGGCCACTCACCCGGGACTGCGTGCGGCGGTCCACCTCGCAGTAGCAGCACTCGCAGTTGCAGTACTGGTCCGGGTTCAGGTTGACCCCGATGGACAGCCCTCGCGCCCGCGAGGACACCACAGCGTACACATGGGTTCCCCCAGCAAAAAAAAATCTCGGACAACCCAACGCACTCTTTTCGGACACTCGCGTCCCTCCCGCCGCCGCCTTTGGCCCATGACTGCCCGTCCGCCTCTCGGCAGGCATTGCTGTCATCGGCTCCCGAAATATCGGAGGCATTGGCGCATTCTATGTCGCGCAACCCACCTTCCCCGGCCCAACCTAAATTGCCAGATGTCAGCTGTTTCTTGCGGATTGAAGGTTGCGACGCGCGGACGCTTGCGACAGGTTCGAGCCTGTTCGATGGATCCGGATTCCAGCAAAGGCTTGGTAGATCGTCTGACCCAATCGCGCATCTACCAGGATTACGCGCGGGCCTTCGTGGAAACGACGGGCCTGCCGCTGTCGCTTCAACCCGTCGAAGCCTGGCAACTCGCCCAGCGGGCTCACCCGAAGGAAAGCCCGTTCTGCGCGATCATGGCCAAGAGCAGCCGCAGCTGCGCGGCCTGCCTCGAAATACAGGAACAAGTCCGCCAGGCCAGCCAGACCGAGCCCACCACCGTCCGCTGTTTCGCGGGGCTCTGTGACACCGCGGTCCCGGTCCGACTGGGCAGCGAAGTGGTGGGGTTCCTCCAGACCGGGCAGGTCTTTTCCCATGCCCCCACCCGTGCCCAGTTTGCCAAGACAGCCAAGCAGCTGGTGGAATGGGGCCTGAAGGTCGACCTGCAGCAGGCCGAGGAAGCCTACTTCCACACCCGCGTCATCGGGCCGCGACAGTACGAGGCCATGGTGCGGTTGCTCGGCATCTTCGCGGAGCACCTCTCGATGGTGAGCAACCAACTCGTTGTCCAGCAGGACAACGCCGAGCCCCAGATGATCGCGCGGGCCCGGGAGTTCATCATCGAGCATCAGGGCGACGACCTGTCGTTGGCGGAGGTGGCCAAGGCGGTCAACTGCAGCACGTTTTACTTCTGCAAAATGTTCAAGAAGGCCACCAGCCTTCACTTCACCGAGTACCTCGCCCGCGTCCGCATCGAGAAGGCCAAGAACCTCCTCCTCAATCCCAACCTCCGCATCAGCGAAATCGCCTACGAGGTCGGGTTCCAGTCCCTCACCCATTTCAACCGCGTCTTCCGCAGGCTGGTCGGTGAGTCCCCCACCGAGTACCGCCACAAGCTCCCGCGTCCATGAACCCGGCGAGCCGCCATAGCCTCGCCTCGGACCCCCGGCTCCTGAGCCGCCGCGAGTGGCTGGCCCGTTCGGGAATGGGCTTCGGCGCACTCGGCCTCGCCACCCTCCTCGGTAACGCACGTCCCGCCGCCGCCGCGGGCTACGTGAACCCGATGTTGCCCAAGCCGCCCCAGTTCGCAGGCAAGGCGAAACGGGTCATCCACCTGTTCATGAACGGCGGCCCGTCCCACGTCGATACCTTCGATCCGAAGCCAGCCCTCGACCGTTACGCCGGCAAAGCGCTCCCCACCGGCACGCTCCAGACCGAACGCCGCACCGGCGCCGCCTTTCCATCACCCTTCAAGTTTAGGCCCCGCGGTCAGAGCGGCATCGAGGTGAGCGAACTGTTCGAGCACACCGCCGAGAGCATCGACGACATCGCCGTCATCCGCTCGATGCACGCCGACGTCCCCAACCACGAACCCTCGCTGCTGCTCATGAACTGCGGCGATGCGCGACTGGTCCGGCCAAGCTTCGGTTCGTGGGTCACCTACGGCCTCGGCACCGAGACCCAGAACCTCCCCGGGTTCATCGCCATGTGCCCCGGCGGTTACCCCATCCAGGAATCCCAGAACTGGCAGGCCGGATTCCTCCCCAGCGTCTTCCAGGGAACCTACATCGATTCCCAGCACACCCAGGTCGAGAAGCTCATCGAAAACATCCGTAATCCAAGCGTCTCCCTCCGCGACCAACGCGCCCAACTCGACCTTCTCTACCGCCTCAACCAGCTCCACAGCGATCAACGCCACCAGGAAGCACCCCTCGAGGCCCGCATCCAATCCTTCGAGCTCGCCTACCGCATGCAGCTCGAGGCCGCCGACGCCTTCGATATCTCACGCGAACCCGAATCCATCCGCCGCATGTACGGCGATGGCCAGCAGGCCCGCCAAATCCTCATCGCCCGACGCCTCGTCGAACGCGGCGTCCGCTTCGTCCAGGTCTGGACCGGCGCCGGCCAACCCTGGGACAGCCACGACGACATCGAGGTGAATCATCGCCGCCTCGCCCGCGATTGCGACCAGGCCATCGGCGCGCTTCTCAAGGACCTCAAACAACGCGGACTGCTCGAGGATACCCTCGTCATCTGGGGCGGTGAATTCGGACGGACGCCAACAGTCGAACTCCCCACACCCGGCTCCAACGCCGGCAAGATCACCGGTCGCGACCACAATCACCACGGCTTCACCATGTGGATCGCAGGCGGTGGCGTCCGCGGCGGCTATGTCCACGGCGCCACGGACGAATTCGGGTTCAAGGCCGCCGAGAAACCGGTCCACGTCCACGACCTCCACGCCACGCTCCTCGCATTGCTGGGGTTCGACCACGAGAAACTCACCTTCCGCCACGCCGGTCGCGACTTTCGACTGACCGACGTCCACGGTCAGGTCGTGAAGGATCTCATCGCCTGAGCCCGCAGATTTCGCATGTCCCCCAGGATTTCGTTCCCCCGATCGACCAACGTGCCGGACCCATGGAGTGCGGTGGCTTGGCACCACGTTGAACCCGGTGGAAACGGGGACAGGCGCCGGAGGACACCCCTGTCTTGTTCCGTGCGCGTCGCCAAGGCTCTGGAGTCGAGGGCGGCGACAAGCCGCGGCACGACATCGGCCACGTCCCTGACTGGACACCATTCGCCGCAGGTTTTTCCTGGGTGGTGCCACGTCCTCGTCTGTTTCGCCGCCGCGATTCTCACCTTCGCCGGGGCGACAGACGCCGCAGAGCTCCAGCTGGACTTCGCCTCCATGACCAACGGCGCGCCGCCGGCGCCATTCCGTGCCGCGCTGACCGGTGGCGGCCCGCCGCCTGACTGGCGACTGGTCGAGATCGCGACTCCCAGCCCGTTCGAGACCGTCATCGAGCCGTCCTCGTCCCGCAGCCACGAGACCGTCATGGCGCAACTCTCGACCGACGCCACCGACGAACGGTTTCCGCTGCTGATCTATGGCGCGGAGGAATTCGCCGACTTCACGGCCAGCCTCAAGTTCCGCACCGTCTCAGGAAAAGCGGAGCAGATGGCGGGACTCGCCTTCCGCCTCAAGGACGAGCGGAATTACTACGTCATCCGGGCCAGCTCACTCGGCAACACACTCAGGTTTTACAAGTTCGTCGACGGCGTCCGAAGCGACCCCATCGGTGTCGACCTCAAGATACCCTCGGGCGAATGGCACACGCTCGAAGTCTCCGCGAAGGGCAATCAGATCCGGTGCCGCCTCGACGACAGGGAAGCGATCCCGATGCTCACCGACACGAGCTTTGTCAGGGGCCGGTTCGCCCTCTGGACGAAGTCGGATTCGGTCAGTCATTTCAAGAGTCTGCGGCTCCATTACGACGTCCTGAAGACGCTGCCCCAGCGCCTCGTCGAGCGTGCCCAGGAGAAATTCCCACGGCTGCTCGGAGTCACCATCTACGCCCGGCAGGATGGCAAGCCGGTCGCGTTGGCCTCGACGGATCCGGCGGAAATCGGGCGGCCGGGAGCATCCGCCGAGGAAAAGGCGCTGGGTGACGGGCTTATCCAGGCCGGCGGAGCCCCGGGATACTCGTCGGCGGTATTCCCCCTGCGGGATAGGAACGGGGACCCGATGTTTGCGCTGAGATTGAAGCTCAGGTCATTCGCCGGACAGACCGAAGCCAATGTGGCGGCGCGCGGAAAATCGATCGCCGACGAGCTGGAGATGCTGGTCCGGGCCGCTGAACATGCGGACGAAATCGCGGGGCGAGGCCGGTAAGTCGGGAAGAATCTAGTTGCACGGACGGGCTGCCGGGGATAGAGGAAGGCCTGTCGCAGCTACTT
This sequence comes from uncultured Verrucomicrobiota bacterium, assembly GCA_903844265.1. Classification (GTDB taxonomy): domain Bacteria; phylum Verrucomicrobiota; class Verrucomicrobiia; order Limisphaerales; family CAIMTB01; genus CAIMTB01. The sequence goes on along the minus strand of CAIMTB010000619.1, from coordinate 5,055 downwards.
GGGCCGCTTCGAACGGCCTCTTGGCTGGGAGCCCCTGCGACGGTTCGCCAGTCCTCGAAGTTGGTCCCCGGGAGTTTCCTTGGGGGTTTCCTATATGGGGCATCCGTTTTCAGATCATGGCCGTCGTAGGCCATCAGCCGAAATGAATAATCAGAAGGAAAGCGTCCCGGAGATTGGCTCCGGGTACCTTGAGGTGTCGGAGAAGGGATTCGGTTTCCTCCGCTCGCCCGATAATAAATATCAGCCGCGGCCGGCCGACGTCTTTGTCACGCCCGACACAATCAAGCGCCATTATCTGCGCGAAGGATGCCTTATCGAGGGCCGCCTGCAGCCACCCCACCGTGGCAACAGCCCCCAGCTCCGCGAAATTCTCAAGGTCAACGGAATGCTCTTCGCTGAGTTCGTGAAGTCCGTCCGCTACGAGAACCTCACCACCATCGATCCGATCGAGAAATTCCAGCTCGAAACCACGCCCGACCAGCTCGAGACCCGCATCATCGACCTGGTCACGCCCGTCGGCAGAGGCACCCGCGGCCTCATCGTCGCCCCGCCCCGTACCGGTAAGACAACCATCCTCAAGCAGATGGCCAACGCGGTCGCGACCAACCACCCCGAGGTCATCGTCATCGTCCTCCTGATCGACGAACGCCCGGAGGAGGTCACCGACTTCCAGCGCTCCGTGAAGGCCGAAGTCGTCGCGTCCTCCAATGACATGGACCTCGAAACCCATGTCCGCCTCTCCCGATTCACCATCGAACGCTGCCGACGCCTCGTGGAGACCGGCAAGGACGTCTTCGTCCTCCTCGACTCCATCACCCGCGTCGCCCGCGCCTATAACAGCGTCCACGGCGGCTCCGGACGCACGATGACCGGCGGCGTCGACGCCCGCGCCCTCGAGATACCCCGCAAGATGTTCGCCGCCGCCCGCAAGATCGAGGGAGGCGGATCGCTCACGATCGTCGCCACCGCCCTCGTCGATACCGGGTCGCGCATGGACGAACTCATCTTCCAGGAGTTCAAGGGCACCGGTAACATGGAACTCATCCTCGACCGCAAGCTTTCCGACCGTCGCCTCTTCCCCTCCGTCGACATCCCCAAGAGCGGCACCCGCAAGGAGGAGAAGCTCTTCCTCGGCAGCCAGTTGGAAGCCATCCGGAAGCTCCGCCGCATGATGGTCGAACTCAACCCGGTCGAAGCCATGGAAACCCTTCTCGGCGCCGTCCGTAAGTACAAGACCAACGCCGAGTTGCTCTCAAAGCTTACCTGAAGCGACCCCATCGGGCCGGGGTCATCCGCTCTTCCATGAGTCGATGACCGCGGGGTCCATGGGCCCGACCCCGCGTCCACTCACATCTTCGGCACGCCCGCGTCCAATATCTCGAGGGTGAGCACGCCATAGGCAGTCACAAGGGCCTTGTCGGATTCCCACCACCGCGGTTCGTCGTTGACCCAGCAGCCGTCCGCCTTCTGGACACCGACAATCTTCGCCCCAACCTCGTCCCTCCAATTGACTTCGCGGCCGTCCGTCAGGCGTATCCTTTCGATGCGGGCGGCGGTGAGGGCCTTGGTCATGAGATGGAGATAGTAGAAATGTCCCTGCATGCCCATGCCGGGATTCTCCTCGAGGGTGTAATTGTGCCGCAACCACTCCACCACCGCCGAGACACGGGGGTCGGACTTGTCGACCTTGGCATAGATATAACTCAGCAGGCCGGCGTAGCTGATGCTCCCGTAGGAACGTAGCGCCACCTTGCCGGTGGCCAGGTTGGTGACCCCACCCGCCATGCTCTGGCCCGGATAATACACAAACCCACCGCGGTCCCTGGGATTGTCAGACACCCACGCCGCTGCATTGTGCGACGGCAGATTCTGACAGTTCTGGAGGAAACTCACGACCGCAGCCCAGTCGAGATCCTTCGCGTCAGACAGACTGGCCTGGCCATCGCGGGGCAGGGAGGACTCCGACCACCGCATGGCCTCGATCGCGGTCAGGGTGTTGTTCATGTCGGAGTGCTGGTACTTGCTGCCGTAACCCACTCCACCATCAAACGCGGTATCCACCCGACCGGGCTCGCCCATGTCTATCTGGCTGGATGCGAGATAATGGCGCGCCTTCCTGATGACGGGCAGAAACGAGGGATCCTCGGCTGTGGACAACGCCATCAATGACAACGCCGTGTTATAATTCGCCAGACCGACTCGGAAGATACTCCCGTCCGGCCGGACATTCCCAAGGAGGAAGTCATAGGCGCGGGCGAGCTCCGAGGGGCGGTTGCGGACGAAGCGGCGCGTGGGTTCCTTGTTGAGCGCCGTGAGCACCAGGGCCGTGACTGCGGGTTGATCACCGGTGGACCACCAGCCATTGGAATTCTGGTTCGCCAGAAGCCAATGAACGCCCCGCTCGATCGACGCCTTGAGATCCTTGTGCGCCAGGGGTTGCGTGGACTTATCCGCGGGGGCAACCGCCCCCGCGTGAGGTTCGGCGGCAGCAGTGCCGCTCACCCATCCCCCAACACATACTATCGACACCACCACCCACGTGGCCGTCCGGCACGTTAACCGCCGGCGCCCCATCCCGAAGAAGGGAGCTGCCATGACTCGCGACAGCCGCGAAGAAAAGTATGAGAAGCACCGGGTTTTCATGTAGGCCAACACCAATCTGCAGAAATCCCCACCCCGCGCCAGCCTCGGGATCGACATACCGGGCACTACGGCGCCCATCGCACCCTGACCTCACGCGAGTAGGGAGGCACAGGCGTCCGGACGCGGGTTCCCCCCGGCCAGATCACCTCAACCGACCGGGGAACCACGGGCGTCGACAACACGATCACCGGGCTGTCCGATGACCAGTGACCGGAACCCCCATGGACCTCCCGCATCGGTCCCTGGTGGTCCCCGAAATCCAGACGCACCCTCGCCCCGATGCCCCAGGGATTGCCTTGCGGCCCCGCCAGACGCAGCCGCAAGCCGGGCCTTCCACCCTCGTTCCTCAGCAGCCGCGTCATCGCGCCGTTCTGCGTGACCACGAGGTCAGCCCGCCCATCCTCGTCGAAGTCCGCAGTCGCCGCCCCCCTCTGCTCTCCCAGCAGGGTGATCCCAGATTCCACACCCGACATCGCCTCAAACCGCCCCGCCCCGCTGCCGCGGAGCAACAACCCCCGCCCCGCGTCCACCCTCGGCACCTCCGGCCGCAGCGCGAAGAAATTCTGTCCCAGGAAAATATCCTCGGCTCCGTCCCCGTCGAAGTCCGCCACCACGGTTGCGAACACCGGCGCCCACTGCGCCTCCCGCGGCAATTCGACCGCCTCGAAATGGTCGCCGCGGTTCAGGAGCACCCTCGACGACAAGGTAACCGCCGAAACTTCCGACGGGGAAACCTCAAGCCTGCGAAACATTTCAGTGACCGGGGTGACGCTGTACGCCGCGTGGGTCGGGAACAACGCCCCAAGCCTGGGAATAGCCTGTGAAAGAGCACCCAGCGACCGGAGCGGCAGCCATTCACCCGACCCAAGACCTGGTTGAGTCTCAACCAGATCCATGAGCCCGCGCCCGCCCAGGTCTCCGTAGTACATCCTCAAGGGCGACGACACACTCGCGTGATACGGCGAGTTCAACCCCCAGTTGCCCACCACCAGATCCATGCGACCGTCCCCGTCGAAATCACCCGCCGTCACACCCTCCCACCAGCCCGTCCATTGACTCAGTCTCGACAACTGGGGGCCGGCCCCTGAGACAGGAACATCCCACGAACCCAGCCGGCCGTGGTCGTTCCTGAAAACCCGCACCGGCCCCCACTCACTGGCCAGCACCAGCTCGGGATACCCGTCGCCGTCCAGATCAGTCCATACGGCCGCACTCACCATCCCTACTTTCTCCAGGATCCCCTGGTTCGCCGCGTCGAGTTTCCATTCCCCTTCCCGGACATGGTAGAGGCGCGAAGTTGCGGGAACCGGGTAGTTTCCCGGGACACATCTTCCACCGATGAAGCAGCCGAGGCGGCCGTTCCCTTCGTAATCCGTGGTGGCGATGGCCCCCAGCATGTGGGGCGTGGCAGGGATGCCGCGCACCGGGGCGACACCGACCTCGTGGGTATCGGGGTTCATCTCCACCGTGAAGGTACCCGTCTGCAACCCTGGGTTTTCGTAGCCGGAAAGCCCGACGATGAACGCTCGCCGGCCTCCCTCCAGAATCGCCACCGTCATGCCGGTGAGATCATCGGGAACCCCGGGTGCGTTGGTGGGGATGAGATTCTCGAACCCACCCTTGCCGTCGCCTCGGAACACCGCCAACGACCCGCCTCGTCCAGCCCCCACGACCAGATCCTCATGCCCATCATCGTCGAGGTCCATCCACGCAACCCCAGGACCGAGCGTGCTCATCTGCCTGGTCAAGAGTGGCTGCCGCGAATAGTCGTCGTAGAGGCCCTCCGAGTGGCTGTGGTTCAGCGCTGAACTCCTGTCGACGAACAGACTCCCCCCTAATCGATTCCGCACCGGCTCAGGCTTCTCCCCACCCACCCGACCTGCTTCCAACGCACCCGCCTCGTCCACCTCATAGACCCGGTCGGCCTCCACGTTCTCTATCACTGACTGCCGTCCCCCACGCCAGCCCACCTCGAGGCGCATGCCATTCCTGACGTCACTCGTCGCAAACACCCGCATCGGGTCGTCGCCCGAAAGATATCTTCCGCCAGCGACCATTTCCTGGCTCTGCATGGGAACGGCGCCCCCGGAAAGCTTCACCCGCGCACCAATGCCCTGCACGTTCGGAAGCTTGCCCCGCAATCGAACGGCGACACGGGGTGCCGAGGACTCATTGCGGAAGAGCAGCGGCGGCCCCTGCAGGCAATTGACGACAAGATCCAGGTCCCCGTCACCGTCCAGGTCTGCGACCGCGACGCCATTCGCCTGCGCCGGGGTTCGAAAACCCCACGCGGCAGCCTTGTCCTCGAACGTGAGGTCACCCCGGTTGCGGAACGCCGCAAGTACCGAGGGAAACCGCGGATACCGCAGCAGGCTGGCCCGCACCTGCTCGGGAGTGAGTCTTCCCTGGGCC
>CAIMTB010000618.1 GCA_903844265.1 uncultured Verrucomicrobiota bacterium | reverse complement strand
TTCAGGGGCTTTGGGCTGTTCGAGAGGCGCCGGCGGGCCAGGGCCGGGTCAGATCACGGATACCGAGAAATCACTCCCCTCCCAGTGGTTGGCGTCACTCCAGAAGAAGGTGAAGCGCACGGTGCCCGCCGAGAAGTCGCCCGCGGAGATGTCGACGTAGTAGACGCTGACGGCCGTGGATTTCGATGGGGTGTCGCGGACGGTCGCCCAGTTGTCGGGCGACCAGTGGAGACGGAACGCCACCGGGGCTTGGATGCGCAGCGTCCTGCCTTTCGAGATCTGCCCGATTCGACGTCTGAATGTCCAAATCTCAAGCGGGCTTGCGGGGTGCGGAACCAAGTACCGATTGGCGACGACGTCGAGTCGGTCGAACACTTTGCCGTCGGAAACCGAGCGCACGAGTTTGATGTACTCCGCGTGTGCCCAAGCGAGCGGCATCGACGACCCCGTCGGTCCGCCGGGAACCAAGTTCCGGACGGAGGTTTCGAGGGGGGCGCTGTTCCACAACTGTTCCGCGATCAGCTTGTAATCGCCGGCGAAGTCTTCAAAGGACTTGAGGTAGGCGGAGACGTTCTTGCCGGCGGCCAGGTCGTAGTGGGCCCGTTCGCCCATAAGGAGCGGCCAGGGGCGTCCCACGCCGGTGTTGTTGAATGCCGACCCGTCGTCGTTCTGGCCGTAGCCGTCGAGGTTGTACCGCCGGTAGCAGGGGCCCTGGGGTAGGTTGTCCTTCAGCACCGCGTCGATGACCTTGACCGTATTTTGGATGATTGGGTCCTGCGGCGAACGAATCCCGTAGCGCACGAGTTCGAGAAAACCGCCGTCAACGACGTTGCGTGCGGGCGAGGAAACGTTGCTGCGGTTGTGGATGTCGACGGTCGCGTTGTCCGGATCCTCCGCGTTGCCTGGGCCGGGCGGCGGAAGAATCCGGATGTAGTGACGGTTGACGCCGGGCAGCAGTTCGCCCCGGGTGGTGACGGTCCATGCCTCGAGGTGCGACTCGAGGAAGTCGGCGTAATCCAGGAGGAATCGGGCGGTCCCGGGATCGCCCGAGGCGAAGTCGGCCGCGCAGACCAGGGCCGCGATGTTGGCGGCGAGGGTCGAGGGGGAGTAGCCTGAATTCTCCTCCCACCGTTCCTGCGGCGTCCACGGGCCTCCGTTGATCAGCGCGCCGGCGGCGGCGAGGACCATCGGGAGCGGGTTGTGGCCTTGGAGCGCGTTGGCGAGCTTGAGGTGCTGGGCGAGAATGATCGGGAACGAGTATTCGTCGAGCTGAACACCGCTCCAATGGCCCTTGCCCGTGATGAAGAAATTTTGGAACCAGCTCCCGTCGATTTTCTGCGTGGCCTCGAGGTAGAGCAAGCCACGGAGCGGCAGGTCGCGCTCGCCGGCCGCGAGCAGAGCCGTGGCGCTCTGGCTCATGTCGCGCGGCCAGACCAGATGGTAGCCGCCATCGGAATCGCCGCGGGTTTCACCCCAGGGGGTGCTCAACGAGGCGACCAAGGCGCCGGAAAACTTTTTATCCTCGTGGGCGAGCAGGACGTTGCGGCTCACTGCGAAGAGTTCTCCCCCGTCCTGGGTGGCCCCGGGGGCCGGCGTGAACCCGGGGGTCGCCGAGACCCAGCCTTTGAGGAACGTCTCCAGGTGACCGTCGCCGGTTGCCGGCTTGCTGAAGGGCCAGCTCAGCGACTCGGCAAGGGCGACCAGGGCGCCGTTCGGCGTGCTGTCGTCCCCTTCGGCGAAGGCCACAGCCAGAACGAACTCACCGTCACCGTCGGCGTTGATCACGAACCTCACCTCAGCGGTGAGGGCAATATTCCCGTTGAACGCGGAGTCGTAGTGGAACTGCGGCAGGCGGCGGCGAGCGATGATGTCTTGCCACCCGTCGGTCGCCCCGACAAATCCGCAGGAGGTGTACGCGAAGCCGTGGTTGGCTCCCATGGCGAGCCAGGTGTCGCCGCTGTGTGCCGTGAGGACTTGCCCGAGACGGGTGTTCGCCACAAAGCCTGAATTGCCAGCGCCGGATCCCTCAACGTGTGGCGCCAGGAGCGCGTAGACCTTGAGCCTGGGCAGGAGGGCGGCGTCGGCTTTGATCTTGGTGCGGATCAAAACGCAGGCCGCACCGGTCTCGGAGATCACTTCCTGCTCGATCACGTAGCGGGGGTTCGCGGACGTGTTGGTGATCCGATAGGCGAGGGCCTTGGGGTCGATCAGCTTGCAGGTGGTCTTGTAGTCCACCCGCGGGTCGTGGAAAAACGTCGATCCATCGGTCACCAGAAACTGCAGGTCGCGAACCTGCGGCGTGTCGATGTCCGGGTAATACAGCTCGGTGAGAAGCCCGCCGGAGAGGGTAAACCAGACCTGACTCGACCAGGACATGGCGGTACCGAGTCCGTGTTTGTCGGCGCGAGCCCAGGAGGGTTCGGCCCCGGGCCACCCGGCGGCGGGGTTGCTGCTGGCCAAAGGGTAGGGGACGTCTTGCGGGTTCATGGTTCTGGAGGTCTTACGGGAGGGCAGTCAGGAGGTGCGTGGCGGGGTGCGCTGGGAGAGCACGAAGGGAAGGGAGGCGACCTGGCGGGCGAGCTTCAGGCAATGTGGGCGTTGTCGAAGGCTTCCGAGCGGGGCAGGTGCAGCGCGAACGTCTCGATGCGCTGCCATTGCGCGACGCCTTGTCTCAGCGTGAAGCCGGTGACGTGGCCCCCTCCCGTACGGTCCGCCGCGAGGAAGTGAAAGTGGAACCCGCCGATGGCGGTCTGAGCCAGATAGGCGGGGGTATAAAAGGCGACCAGCGTGCCGTCGAGTTGGCTGAACGAAAACGGCGTGTGCCCCACCTTGTCGAAGGTGAGGCAGGGACAGGCCTGTCGGGGAATGGCTGTGGCCGTGACCGATTCGAAGAAGCCATCGATCCGCATGGCGAAGATCGTGTTCGAGGTCTTGAACGCCTCGAGGAAGAGGGGTTGGACGGTGGTCTCCGTCTGCGGACCGGCCAGGTCGAGCCGTCCGATCGGTCGAAACCGAGTGACGCTCGCGAAGCAGAGGCGCTCGTGGTCGGCCAAAGGCAGAAGCTTCCCTTCCGCCGTTTGGCGGAAGAACGCCCCGTCCACTCCGGTCACCTCGCCGTCCAGGAGTTCGTACTCGCCCACGCCGAAATCCCCGTGCCGGCGGGCGTCGCCGACCGTCAAGGCGGGGCCATAGAGGCCCTGCTTGAAAGCCGACGATGGCAGGCTCTGCCAGAGGACGTTCATCGCGCCGGTCAGAAACCGAGTTTCGCTCGGAGGAACTCGCGGGCTGTTTTCGCGCACCAGAGCGGATCGGCCTTCTTCGGATCCTGCTCGGCTTCGACCACGATCCAGCCGGTGAACCCGGCTTCCTTCAGCGACGCGAAGATGGGGTCGAAATCGATGGCACCGGCCGGGTCCCCCGGCACGGTGAACACGCCGTCCAGAACGGCCTGGTAGAAGCTGTACTTGCCGCGGGTGGCGGCCTCGACGACCCGCTGGCGGACGCTCTTCAGGTGGACGTGGCCGATGCGTTTGGCGTGCTTGGCTGCCAAGGCCACCGGATCGTCCCCGGCGAGCTGCGTGTGCCCGGTGTCGATGCAGAGCCACACGTACTTGGGATCCGTGTTGTGCAGCAAGGCGTCGGTCTCAGCCCTCTGTTGAACGCCGGTTCCGACGTGGGGGTGGTAGCTGAGGCGCATGCCCGACTCCGCGGCGATACGGCCGGCCTCGTTGAGGCCCTTGTAGAGGAGAAACCTCTGAGCCTCGCTGAAGATCGGTCGGTCGGTGAGCACCGACTTCGTGCGCACCTGGTTCACGGCGGCGGCCAGCTCCGCCACCACGATATCTGTCGCGTTGACCGATTTGAGGAGGGCGATTTGGTTGCGTACATCCTGCAGGGTGTCGTCGTACGCGCCTTCCGCCGTGAATCGGGTCCCTGCCCAAGTGCTCGTGATCCCAAGTCCACGGGTGGTCAGCGCGTGCTGCAGCGACGGAAGGTGCGAAGGATAGTTGTGCCCGGTGCTGCCGCCGACGAAGCCCGTCGAGCGGGTTTCGTCGAGAATCTGCTGGTAGGGCGTGTCGTTGCCGATCTCGGGGAAGTCGTCGTTCGTCCAGCCGGTCGGCTGGATGCCCAATTTGATGGGTGCGGCGGGGCGGGAGGGTTCGGTGCTCATGGGCGCGGGTCGATGGGTTGGGAAAGTGGTGTTGGCTCGCTTTGCTCAGCTCGGAATGGCGGGGGGTTCGGTCCATGACGCGTAGCCGGTGGCTTTCGCGCCGGAGGGGTGCGAGCCCACCGACCACCAGAGAAGTCCTTCCGGGTAGGCGTAGGGCGAGGGAATGAAGGTGCGGTCGGTGGGCGGCACCCCGAACTGCTGGCGCCATTCGTGAGGCAGCTCGAACCAAGTGCTGACGTACCAGAGCTTGACGATGTTTCGCGCGACCGGACCGAGCTTCTCATTCCCCAGGATCGTCGCGCGCAACGCCGTGGCCCGGGACGCGGGGTCACTCGGCAGCGCCGCGAATGCCGCCAGAAGTTCGGCGACCAGTACCTGACCGACCACGCCCGTGAGGGTCGAATAATACAATTCGGCGCAGCCGGTCCCCTGCAGTGTGAACACGGAGATCCCGCACAATTCCGCCGACAGCGTAAGGAACGATGGGAGCGATGGGATGGGCATGGTTCAGGGTTTGGGCTACGGGCTGATCTCGAAGGTGGGCGCGGCGTTCCCGCTTCCATCCGGCAGGGGATTCCGGATCAGTTCGAGGGCCGCTTGCTTGATCCTGAACATGCCCGCAAACGCGGCGTTCAGGCGGTCCGGGCGACCGTTCAGCGCTTCTTCGAGCAGCTTCAGGAACGTCCCGTACTGTTTGTTGAAATCCACCGCCCGCGCGTGAAGGTCGCTTCCGACGGGGTACATGGAGAGCTTGGCGTTGGACACCACCGGATAAACCGCATCCCAATGGATCGTGAGTGCGGGGCCTGTTGGCTTTTCGGGCTTGTCTTTGTCGACAACGTAATAGCGGGCTTTGCTGATCTGATCGAATCGGTAGTAGTGGGACAACTCACCTTCGAAATCGTCGATTCCATGAACCCCACCCTCGCCCTGCTCCGAGATGAGCTCGATGCTGTCGAGGGCGGTCTTGAGGCTCACGACACGGGTAATTTCGCCGCCGCCGGAATAGTAGTATTCCGGACCGACCTGCCGGGTCGGGTCGCCGGTGAACAACTCCTTTTCGCCGAGCTTTTCAGCCAGCGACGTGAACCCGGCGGCGATGGCCTTGTAAAACTCGCCGATGGTTTCGAAGTGGAGGTGCAAGGCCTCGCCGCTCTCGCTTGTAGTCTTGAAGGCCGGGAGCAAGCCGCGACCGCTCTTGCGCCCCGCGTGGAGGT
>CAIMTB010000617.1 GCA_903844265.1 uncultured Verrucomicrobiota bacterium | reverse complement strand
CGGTGGACAATGGCTCCCACAGGCTCCACAAGTTCCACAAGCTCGCGACCAGGCGAGGCACATGACAACGTCCCCGCGCTCCCACCACGACCCGAACGTCCCGCGAACCGCGATGACGCACCGTCGCCGCAAGACCGCCCTCTACGCCCTCGTCGCGAGCCTCGCCGCGACGGTCGGAACCGTTGCATTCCTGAGTCGAAACCCCGTCGATCGTCCCGCGTCGGCCACGCCATCCCCGTCCGTCTCCCACGAATCGGGAGCCCCACACCCCACCTCCGACCCCTCATCCCGCGTCAGCCACGAATCCGCAGCCCGGCTCGCGGCCATCACCGCCACCGAACTGGCCGCCACCGAAGGCGTCTGGGCGGTGGAACAACTCGCCGACTCCTGCGGCCAGGTTTTCGAGAGGTATTGGGATGCAGTCCGGGCCGCCACCAACAAGCTCGCCGTGGCCGCCGACTTCCACGCCACGGAATGGATCCTGCCCGCCTGGGAAGTCGTCCAGCAGCACCCCCACGACATCCAGGAACATTCGCCGAGCCCGGGCGGCTCCGCCGTGTCCGGGCAAGACTGGCACGACCGTGTCAGTATGTTCCAGGAGGACGGATGGGCGCTGGTGACGACCGAATTCCGCCATACACGGTTCGACACGAATGCCGCAGGCCAACCACGCCAGAGCACCTTCCAATTCAGCGCCCACCTCAACCACGCCCCATCCCCACGACGCGCCCAGATAAGGGGCGACCTGATCGTCGATTGGACAACCAACAACCCCGCCGGCGCGCCCCCCACCGTCTCCCGCATCGATGCCAGCCGACTCTCACTCCTCGTCCGCGACGGCGAACCTCCCTTCCGCCTCATCCTCGAGGAACGGATTGCCACGCCACGCCACGGACAATCCGTCGACCCCCTGATCCTGCACGATCTCGATGGTGACGGGCTGTCCGAGATCATCCTGGCCGGCCGCAACCTGGTCTACCGACGCAACACGGAGGGACGCTATGTTCCCTCGGAACTCCTGAGATACCCGGCCGACGTGGTCTATGCCGCGGTCATGGGGGACTTCGACGGCGACGGCCACACAGACCTCCTCTGCCAGACCTACCGCGGTCTGGAACTTATGCGGGGTTCGCCCGGGGGACGGTTCGAAACGCCGGGGGAAGTCGTCTGGCCGAAAAATCCGGAGGTGCGATTTCCCATGGTGCTCACCTGCGGTGACATCGACCACGACGGCGATCTCGATGTCTTTCTGGGTCAGTACAAGGATCCCTACGAGGGCGGCGCCATCCCTACTCCGTATTTCGATGCGCGGAACGGAAATCCCTATTTCCTGCTGCTGAACGACGGACACGGCCGCTTCGTCGATGCGACGGAGTCCTCCGGCCTGGGGCCCAAGCGCGGGCGGCGCGTCTACAGCGCCTCATTCGTGGATATGGACGGGGATGGCCACCTGGATCTCATCGCCGCGAGCGACTTCGCCGGGGTGGACCTGTTCCACAACGACGGCCACGGGAAGTTCTCGGACGTGACTGCCCGGACCATTCCCGAGCCTCATGGCTTCGGCATGGCCCACGCCCTGTCGGACTTCAATGCAGACGGCCGTCTGGATCTGCTGATGATCGGGATGACCTCCCCGACGGTGGATCGGCTCGAGCATCTGGGACTCCATCGTCCCGGCCTGCAGGGTGATGCCTCGATGCGCCCGGCCATGGCGCACGGCAATCGTCTCCTCCTGGCCGAGCCGGGAGGGCTGTTGCGGGAGGGCGGACTCAGCCGTTCGATCCAGCGCTCAGGCTGGTCCTGGGGTTGCGGGGTGGCAGATTTCGACAACGACGGCTGGCCTGATGTCTACATTGGGAACGGCCTCGAATCCAAGCAGACCGTCCGCGAGTACGAATCAGAATACTGGCTCCATAATCTCTTCGTCGGCACGTCGGGAGATGACCCTGGAGCCTATTTCTATCTCCTCGGAAAATCCGCCCAGACCCGCGGCCGGGGCTATTCCTACGGCGGTTTCGAAAAGAACAGATTCCATCTCAACCTCGATGGAAAATCCTTTCTCGAGGCCGGTCACCTCATGGGCATGGCACTCGAACAGGACTCCCGCAACGTCGTTGTCGACGATCTGGACGGGGACGGACAGCCCGACCTGATCGTGACGAGCTTCGAAAGCTGGCCGGATCCGAAGCAGACCCTCCGGATCTACCGGAATGAACTCCGGCCGCGGGGTTCCTGGATAGGATTCCGCTTCGAAGACACGGAAGGCGAAGGCTCCCCGGTCGGGGTCCGCATCGAAATCGAGACGCCTCGGGGGCGTGCGATCCGGACGCTCGTCACGGGTGACTCCTATCGCTCGCAGTCGGCAAACACCGTGCATTTCGGACTCGGCCAGAGCACGGGGAACACGGTTGGAACCGTGAGAATCAGCTGGCCCGGAGGCCCGGTCGTCACCCTCAAAGAACAAGCAGCGAACCGGTATCACCCGATTCGCCGCCCCAAGTCCGTCAGAAGCCCGTAGGAGTCGACGTGAGGAGACTCAAATGGATACAGAAGCCAATGAATGGAGTCTCCTTACGTCGTCTGCCAGAACGGAGGAGCCGTGATGGAGGGCGTAGTCCCTCGACGCCGCTCCTCGGGCTGCCTTCCCCGGAGTCACTTATAGGGAATCAGCTGGATGCGATCCTTGTACCAGAGCATGTCCTGCTTGCCCGCTGCGTCGAACGGGCGGACGGTCGGATACACGAAGGCCACGGGATACTTCGACGCGCTACTCAGCCACTTGTGAACCTCGGCGTGGCCGTCCGCGAATGAAAAGCCGCATGCGCCATTGTGGTAGGACGAGGGGATGTCCTGCCAGGTGTTGGCGGCGGGATCGGTGACGAAGAAGGCGTCATTGATCGAATCGGGATGCTCGTCGAGCGTCAGCCAGGTCTTGGAAGGCTCGGGCACGTCGCCGGTGCGGATGAACTGACGATAAGCGCCACCAAACGCCCAACTCTGACCGCGCGCCGTATTGTCGCCGGCATCATTGTTGGAGCGCCCGAAGAGCGCGTTCATCGAGATGCTCCGGTTCCGCTGGGTCCATCCCTTCGCCCGCTGCGCCTTGCTGACGAACTTGTCCGCCGGGCATTTGTATATCCCGACGGCGCCACCGGTGTAGGCACCCAGGACGCCGTTCCTGACCCACTCAAGGTTGGTGACGCTGACCGAGTCGACGTCCGACCCGGCGCTCCACGTCATCACGTTGTTGACCCAGTTGTTGAATTTCTTCGTGGAGATCGCCTCCTCGGTTCCCGGGATGGTGAAGTTGTTGGCGCAGGCATCGTTGAAATCCCCCGCATAGAGATGCCAACCAAGAACCAACTGCTTGTTGTTGTTGATGCAGGCGATGCCCTGCGCCTTGGTCTTGGCCTTCGCCAGCGCCGGCAGGAGCATGCTGGCCAGGATTGCGATGATCGCGATGACCACCAGGAGTTCGATCAGGGTGAACCCCCGGCGATCGCCGGATCGAATTGGGGAACAGCTGGGTGAATGCATGGTCGAGTGGAACTTGCGCATCCTAGGACAAAACCACCCCGACATGACAAGTGTGCGATTCCAAGCACACCAT
>CAIMTB010000616.1 GCA_903844265.1 uncultured Verrucomicrobiota bacterium | reverse complement strand
GGTCCAGTTGACGACTCCTCAGGCTGAGGTGACGCGGCAGTCCGCCGCCCTGAAGGACGCGACCGCGACGATCCGAGTCCACCTTGGGTCCGCACAGGGATTGGCCACGGAGATCCGGGCGGACCTGGAAAGTGGCAAGCGCACCTGGGATCAGGCCCGGGACAAGTTCATCGAGGAACGACAGGCGCTCTGTGCGGCGAGTGTTGACGCGCGCGTCCGCTTCGAACGCGAGCGATGGGGGAGTCTGCTCCTCGGGTTGGCCCTGGTGGCGATGCTCGGGTTCATTGCGGGAGTGTATGTCGGCAGTACCCGACCCATGAGGGTCCCGGCGACGGCGGCACCTTCGGTCCTGCCAAACCCGTGATCCTGCGCCAGCCGACGAGTCGGGGTTGGCGTCCTCGCGCGACAGGTGCTTCGCTTCCCGCGGTTCGATCAACCGCAAGCGACCAGCCATCATGAAGGCGAATCCACCCACCCCTCCTGACTACCTGCGTTTCGTCGCGGAGGTGAAGGATCGCGTGCTGTCGGCTCGACTGGCCGCCGCGCGGTCGGTCAATCGCGACCTGATTCTGCTCTATTGGGACATCGGTCGCGCCATCGTGGAGAAGCAGAAGGCACTCGGCTGGGGTGAATCGGTCGTGGAGATGCTCGCGAGGGACCTGCAGGCGGCGTTTCCGGACACTTCGGGATTTTCCGACCGCAACCTGCGCGACATGAAGCGGTTCTTCGTCACCTATTCGGAGCCGGCAATTTGGCGACAGGCTGTCGCCAAATCCGAACATGGGCCCAAGCACACCGGAAAACGGCGACAGCCCGCCGCCGAATTGGAGCCGACGACAATCCGCGAAGTGGTGGCAGAAGTGCCATGGGGACACCACCTGCTGGTTCTCAACAAAATCGAGGACTCCGCCGCCCGGCTCTACTACCTCCGCGCCACGGCGCGACTTGGTTGGAGTCGCAATGTCCTGCTGAATCAAATCAAGGCCGGTGCGTACGAACGATCGCTGAGCGCGGGCAAGAGCCACAACTTCGCCTCCGCACTCCCGGAGCACCTTGCGGAGCAGGCCGAGGAGGCGCTCAAGAGCAGCTACAATCTCGAATTCCTCGGCGTCGGACGTGCGGTCAAGGAGCGCGAGCTAGAGGACCACTTGGCGGATCGATTGCGGGATTTCATCCTCGAACTCGGCTACGGCTTCTGTTTCGTCGGCCGACAGCACCGCCTGACGCTCGGCGGCAAGGAGTACTTCATCGATCTCCTGTTCTATCACCGCTTCCTGAAAGCGCTGATCGCGATTGAGCTGAAGGTGGGCCCCTTCGAACCGGAGTTCGCGGGCAAGATGGACTTCTACCTGAATCTGCTCAATGAGAAGGAACGCGGTCCCGACGACCGCCCGTCGATCGGCATCATCCTCTGCGCGGAGAAGGACAACCTCGAAGTCGAGTTCGCCCTCAAGACCAAGACAAACCCGATCGGCGTGGCCGAGTACCAGTTGCAGCCCAGGCTCCCTGCTGAACTCAAGGGCAAGTTGCCCTCGGTACGGCAACTCCACGAGGCGGTCCGCTCCATGCTGCCACCTGCGCGACGACCCTGATGTGGCGCGCGACGTCAGCGAGACGAGGACGAGAGACCCGCTGCGCTCTCGCGCAGGGGCAGGACAGCTGCGGATCGGTGCCTCCGGCTCACGCAGGTTAAGCTCCGAGAGATCACGAAGCCTCTGACTTTGGCTCCAGGGATCGTGCTTCGATCGGGCCGGTCGGGGTGGATCCGTCCGCATCGCGGCTGCCAAACGACGGACGGACGATCCGGCCGGCAGCGCTCTCGTATTCCTCCAGCGAAGGAAGTTGAAGCCGGGCTCCACGCGCATAGGTCCGGTGGATCGCCCGGCTGTTGTGCCCCAGCGCCTCCATCGCGTAGCGCTCCGGATACCCCGCGGCCTTGGCGCGTTCGGCCCACGCATAGCGATACGAATGCAGCGAAACACCGCTGATGCCGAGACCCAGGCATCGGCGCCGGAACTCTTTCGCGCGGTGCTTCTCGTGCATGGGGGCCAGTCGCGGGAAGAGTGGGCCCTTGTTGGGGAGCGTCATCAGCAGGTTCTCCAGCCGTGGACCAAAGCTCAGCACCGACGAGGCGCCCGTCTTGGCTCGGCGGTAAGAAATCAGACGGGCGTTCCGGTCCACGTCCTCGGCCTTCAGGGTGGCCACGTCCGACTGGGCACCCCCGAGCAGCCAGCACGCCTCATAGAAGGCACGCGTTTCCGGGTTTGGTTCCCGCGCCACGATGCGCTGATGCTCGTCGAGCGTGATCGCCCGTTTCTCGCCGCTGGCCACCTTGGGCCAGTGCGCTTTCACGATCACCGGCCAGGGCAGCCAGCTCATGGCGAGCGCGAAGTTGCGGATCCGTCGGAGGTAGACGTTCGTCGAAACGGTTCCCGTTTCGAGCACGCGCAGGAACTGCTCGGCTCGGGTGGCCAGGACCACCACGGCGCGGATGGAATCGAAGGCCCGGTCGCGAATGGCGAATGACCAGCGGGCCTGAGTCTCTCCCTTCTTCAGCTTGACCAGTTCCTCCATCACGACCTGCCAGGTGCGGGTGGTGACGGCAGAGTCCGTGCCGGCGAGGTAGGCCCGAGCGATCTGCAGGTTGATTTGGGGCTGGTGCTCGGCCTCATTGCGCGCGTGGAGGACCCGGCGGGCGACGACGGGGTCGGAGGTGCGCAGACTCTCCTGTCTGCCGGTGATGCTGTCGTGGAGGTAGTATCGGCCGCCGACTCCGCGGCGGAACAAACGGAAACGCTGCTTCATTTTCTTGGCCTCAGGGTTGTGAGGCTAAAGCAGCCGGTTGCGCGCGGGTGAGGAGGCGGGTGCCGGTTCCGGCGGAGTTCCCGGGGGTTAAACCGGGTGCCGTTTTGCTGGCACTTCTGCTGGCACTCGCCTCAGCCGTTTTCGCAACCCATTGTTGCGAAACGAGTTAAAGCTGGAGCCAGTTGTCGGATTTGAGCTGCCAATGCCCTGTTTCATTGGCAAAATGGACGATAATCCTCCGCCAATCAAGCTAACTCTGGTGTACTCCTCACTACTGGTTTCTGCACCTTTACTGAAGGTTTCACTGAAGGTTGCACGGGGCAGGGGACGACGCGCATCGGCTGGTGGTCGAGGACTGCTCTCGCAGCGGCGACGCCGCAGGGGTCCTTTTCCCCTCAATTGGAATATCCTCCAGGCATGGCCTCACCCCGCCGGAACGCGTCGGGCGTGGTACTCCCCCCGATGGCAACTGGAGATCGTCTCGAATCCAGAAGTTTGAGTTGAGAATC
>CAIMTB010000615.1 GCA_903844265.1 uncultured Verrucomicrobiota bacterium | reverse complement strand
TGGCAGGAAGCCTTGGGCCGAGGACGTGGAGGCGACTTCACGGTCGAGGATCTGGTTCATTACACCGCCGGGCGGGGTTACATCCGGGACGGTTCAGGGAGGGTCACTCGCGAGGAGGATCTGGCCCGCGAACAGGAACTGATCGGACTCGCCCGCGGTGGGGCCCATGCCTGGCATCCCCTGGTCACGGGACATGGGCCCCTCGACCCGCGCCTCGACTCCGACCAGCGCCAGTGCCTGGAGCAACTCCTTGGATCCACCCACGGCGTGACCGTGTTCCACGGCATCGACGTCACTCCCATCCAAGACTCCCACGAAACCCCTACCCCCTGAAAACCAACGGAGGCGGCCCAACTGCCGCCCCCACATCCAGCAAAACCCTATGAAAGCCCCAGCATTTCAGTTCTACGCTGACGACTTCCTCGCCGGCACCATCGACATGAGCCCCGCCGAAGTCGGCGCCTACATCCGCCTGCTCTGCTACCAGTGGTCGAACGGGTCGATCCCCGCCGATCTGAAGAAACTCCGGCGGATTGCCGGCGGGCCCGTCTCTCCGGAGGTCCTGGCGAAATTCGTACCCGTGGGCGACGGCCGACTGGCGAACAAGCGCCTCGAACTGGAGCGCCAGAAGCAGGCCGAGTTCCGGGAAAAGCAGCGGCAGAAAGGAATCCAAAGCGGCGCGGCAAGGCGAGCCGGGGCTGAGCCGCGGTTGAACCACGGTTCAGCTCCGTGCCTACGCCGTGAGCTGGCGCACCCACGAGCAGCGCGACCGCCATCGCCGGTCCGCCAGCTGCCGTCAGCGCACCGCGCCCGAGTCCCGCCAGATCGACGAGGACATCGAGATGCCGATCTTCTTCAAACCCACCCCGGCCACGCCCGCCCCATGAGCACCCATGCATCCAACAGGCTCACCGACATTGCGGCCCGGCTCAGTCGACTCGTCGTCCCCGACGCTGAGGCCGAGGCCCGCCGGCAACGCCAGCAAGAGTGCGAGCAGGCCGTCCGCGCCCTGGAGCTATGGGGCCGCGCCGACGTGCCCAGGCGCCACGCAGAGCGCGCCCTGCGCCCGGCCCCCCAGGACCAGACCTCGGCCTGGGCGCAAACCCAAACGAGGGTCCTCGCGATGCTCGGGAAGCGGTCACCCTTTGCGTGACGGGCACCCGCGGCAAAAACAAGTCCGACACCATCATGACCTGCAACCTCAGCCTCCAGGAGTTGAGGCAGAACCTCGGCCCCTCACTGGTGGATCAGATGAAGGAGGTCGGCGGCAGGGTCGAGTGCGACTGGCCGCTGTTCGGGTTCGGTCAAGGGTGTTGCCGAACTCGCTGCGGACTCATACCTTGCCCGGCGCGTGGTCATCGGACGAAGCCTACGCGGAAGAAATGCGCCGACGGGGGAACTGCCATGTCCAGGAGAACAAAGTTCGGCTTGTTCGTCAGGAACGGGACCCACTGAGTTGGCACCCCATTCGGCGCGATCAACCCGGGCGGCGCGACCCCTGGGCTGACGCCAATGGAAGGATACCCTAGGATGGTAGGGCAACAGGCAGATGGGACGTCCATCCTAACTTGGCGTGCCACGACGTATCGAACATCAGCAGCGACACTATCCCAGGACAGCAGGACCTTGCCGCCCACTGCTTGCACCACGAGATTCGTCACTGGCTGAATGGATGCCTTGGGCGGGGCATTCTGGGCACTAGTTTCAAAGACCCGAACCACCCTCGCA
>CAIMTB010000614.1 GCA_903844265.1 uncultured Verrucomicrobiota bacterium | reverse complement strand
TTATGTGCGGTACATGGACGATCTCGCGCTTTGGTCCGATTCGAAGGAATTCCTCTTCGCCATCGCGGGCGATCTTGAAGATCGGCTCCGAAACGCGCTCGGGGTCGAGATGAAGCGGGAGGTGACTGTCATCGCGCCATCCTCCGAAGGCATGCCCTTCTTGGGGTACCGGGTGTTTCCCGGGCTCCTCCGTGAACGCGGCACCCGGGTGCGGCGTCGTCATCGGTTGCTGCGACAGCGGGAGTCGGAATTCTCCCGTGGCGCAATCTCCGAAGAGAAGCTTCAGAACTGCGTTCGCTCGATGGATGGTCCGCGGCAATTCCTCGGGTTTGGTGAACCGCTGGCCAGGAGGGCGCGATGAATTTGGGACGACGGAGAAGAGGCTCGAACCGGGTGAACCGGGGCGGCAGTTGGAGGAACGACGACGCGTCGAACTTCCGGGGGGCGAACCGCAACAGGAACGACCCGTCCAACCGCAACGACAACCAGGGCTTTCGCCTCGCGAGCACAGTTGCCACAGGCAAGAACACGCTGCTGTCCAATCCGTCGATTCCCGTGTCCCGCCGAGTCGGGAACGAAACCGGAGGCACCTCCGCTGCCAGTAAGCCCTCGGCTCAACGTGGCGGAGGTGCCAACCGGCTTCATTCACCCCATCTCACCCAATGAGCATCCTTGTCGAAATCGCAAAGAATCGATATCGAGCGGAACACGCGCTGGCCGTGAACCGCAAGGATGGGAGTGTATTGGCGTATGTGCCTGGGGGTGAGTTTGAGATGGGGGACGGGAAGGGCGATGATTGTCCGAAGCATCGAGTGGAAGTGGATGGGTACTGGATTGGGCTGAGTTGCGTGACGAACCGGCAGTACGGGAGGTTTGTTGCGGAGACGAAGCACCGGGTGCCGGACAAAGCGGATTATGGAACTCCCGTATGGCAGAACGGGCGATGCCCGGAGGAGAAGCTGGACCATCCGGTGGGGTGCGTGAGTTGGGAAGATGCTGTGGCGTATGGGAAGTGGGCGGGGTTGAGGTTGCCGACGGAAGCGGAGTGGGAGAAGGCGGCGAGAGGGGTGAAGGGTCTGATTTATCCATGGGGAAATGAGTGGGACGAGAAGCGATGCCGGAACGCCAACAACAGGGGGAGTGAAGAGACAACGGTAGTCTGGGGGTATCCCGGAGGCGTGAGTGGATACGGTACAGCGCAACAGAGCGGGAATGTGTGGGAGTGGTGCGCTGATTGGTACGACGAGGGGTACTATGGCAAGGGCGAGGTGAAGAACCCGAGTGGACCTGGGACAGGCTCGGACCGGGTGTACCGGGGCGGCAGTTGGGGGAGCGACGGCGCGTCGAACTTCCGGGGGGCGACCCGCTTCAGGTTCGTCCCGTCCTACCGCGGCGGCATCCAGGGTTTTCGCCTCGCGAGGGGAGCAGCGTGAAGCCTTTCCGGCAACTGTGCTCACTCAAAGCGTCTTGTTCCCACCGCGGCAGCGGATGGGGACAAGTTCTTGGGCGAGGTCCGAGCCGCGGAGGTCAGGGTTGTGCGAGCCCGGTAGGCCTGACCGGCAGGGAGAGCGCAAGCCTGACCGGAGCGGCGGGAGAAGCAATGAACCACGGGACGCTGGCGGAGCTCGGGGGGGATCTGGAGTCACACGCGGCACGATCCGGAGACTCGATGTCCCTATGCTGGGGGGCTTCCTCGTTAGCCCGGTTGGTCTCGGTTGAAGCAAATCTTGAAATCATGAACCCTGAACTCAACAAACTATGTCCCACTTCACCACCATCCGAACCGTAATCCGCGACCGGGAGACGCTGTGCGAAGCGCTCCGGCATTTGCACCGGGAATTCCGCGTGGGCGAGAACCTGACGGTACGCGGCTACCAAGGTCGGACCGAGCAGGCTGAGATCGTGGTGCCCACAGGTTGTGCCTACGACATCGGGTTCCGGCGTGAGTCGGACCAAACGTATGGAGCGGTGGCCGACTGGGACTGGGGCATCAAGCGCGAGGCGTCCCCGCAGTTCCAGCGAGAGGCCTTTCTCCAGCAGGTGAACCAGGCGTACGCTCGGTGCGGCTTGGTTCAGCAAGCCACGGTGCACGGGTACGTCATCGAGGAAGAGCGTGTCCTTCCGAACGGTGAGATCGAGTTGGTGGTATCGGAAGCCATGTAACCAGGAGTCCAATCCATGAAGAAGATGCACATTCGGATCGGGAAGGACGGCAAGGTCAGGCTCGATGTCGAGGGCGCGGTCGGGACCGAGTGCCGTGACTTCACGAAGCTGTTTGAGCAGGCGGTGGGCGAGGTCACGGAATGCCAACTCAAGCCTGAGCACGACAGGGTGAAGGATTCCGTGAGCGAGCAGACCCACGAGTCTGGAACCTGACCCAGCCTATGACGAATTTCAGCAAGGACCTGGCCCTGCACATCAAGGCGGGCTACCCGATCATTGACATCGTGTCGGCCGAGGAGGACCGCGTGCTGGAGCGCGTCGATGAGGTCCGGAAGGATCCGAAAATCTGGGCGCAACCGCGGCAGTTGTTCATCTGGACGATCTCCCGCGGATGGCTGACCCCCGAGGGGCAGTCGCCCGGGCGTGAGGATACCTCGCCACCGGAGCGCGCTCTGGCCTTCGCGGACGGCTTTGACAAGCCCGCCTTGTTCCTCCTGAAGGATTTCCACCCCTACCTCGAAGACCGGTATCCGAAGTCCTCGTTGGTGGTGCGGATGTTGCGGGACCTAGCGCCGCGGTTGCAGGCCTCAGGGAAGACGCTGATCTGGGTCTCGCCGGTGTTGCGCATCCCGCCGGAGTTGGAGAAGGACGTGACGGTGCTCGATCTCCCGATGCCGACGGAGAGCGAATACCGAGCGGTTTTGGACGATTACATCGGCCGCTACGCCAAGAACGCCAAGGTCGTCTTCGATCTTGATGAAGAGGGTAAGGATCAGTTGGTGAAGGCGTGCCAGGGCCTGACCAAGTGCGAGGCCGAGAATGCGCTGGCCAAGGCGATCGTCGGTCGCGGGCGACTAGGCAAGGACGACGTCGGCGCGATCCTGGCCGAGAAGGAGCAAATCATCCGGAAGTCCGGGATCCTGGAGTACATGGCTTCAGTGGAGAGCTTCCAGACGATCGGCGGCTTGGCCAACTTGAAGGATTGGCTCCGGCAACGGAACAAGGCGTTCACCCAGCGGGCCCGCGATTTCGGCCTGCCGCATCCGCGCGGAGTTTTGCTCGTTGGCGTGCCGGGTTGCGGCAAGAGCCTGGCGGCCAAGGCGGTGGCGGCGGAATGGCAGAAGCCGCTGGTGAAGTTCGACCTGGGGCGGGTGTTCGCGGGGTTGGTGGGCGAGAGCGAAGAGCGGATGCGCCGTGCGCTTTCCGTGGCTGAAGGAGTCGCGCCAGCAGTGTTGTGGATCGACGAGTTGGAGAAGGGGCTCTCGGGCCTGGGTGGTGGCGGCGATGGCGGGGTCGCGTCGCGGGTGTTCGGGAACCTGCTGACGTGGATGGAGGAGAAGCAGAAGCCGGTGTTCGTGGTGGCGACGGCGAACGACATCTCGCGCCTGCCGCCTGAGTTGCTGCGCAAGGGACGCATGGACGAGATCTTCTTCGTGGACCTCCCGAACACCCGGGAGCGGGCGGAGATCCTGATGATCCACCTGGCCCGACGGCAACGCGACCCCGGCCAGTTCGATATCGCGGCCCTGGTGCACCAGACCGAAGGGTTCAACGGCGCGGAGTTGGCCGAAGTGGTGACGAACGGTTTGTTTGCGGCCTTTTCGGAACGGGAAGAGGATCCGAGACTCGATTCCCGACACCTGCTCCAGGCAGCGCGGGAGTTGGTTCCGCTCTCGCGTTCGCGGTCGGCGGATATCGATCGGCTGAGAGCATGGGCGGCGGAGAATTGTCGGCCAGCAGGGCGCGCTGCGGATGCGAATGCAGGCACCGGCAGCGGTCCCAGTGAGAGTTTGGTGGAGCGTCAGGCGCGAAGACTGGACTTGGAGTGATAAGGCTGGGCGAACCACAGAACCCGATGAATAGCGCCCCCCCCAGCTTCACAGGACCGTTTCCCTCGTGCCGGGACATTCCTGGCCTGCGTGGTGGACTCTTGTCGCGCCTCCGGGTGGCTGCCTTCGAGCCGCGGTCGCTGGTGAACGGCCCTGGGGCGCGGGCTGTCCTCTGGGTTCAGGGCTGTGGTCGCCGCTGCCCGGGCTGCTTCAACCCGGAATTCCTGCCGATTGAGGGAGGCCTGAATGTCACGACGGACGAGGTGGCTCGTTGGATTGAGGAGGCTGGTCGATCGGAGAATGGGCCGATCGACGGGGTGACATTCTCAGGCGGGGAACCATTCGACCAAGCGTTGGCGCTCGCCGTGGTTGCGCGATCCGTGCGGGAGCGTGGTTTGGGCGTCCTCGTCTTTACGGGGCACCCGTGGGCGGATCTGAAGTCGGGATCTGGCCCAGGTTGGACGGAGTTGGTGGCCGCGAGTGACTTGCTGGTGGCCGGGCCGTACCAGCGGGAGTCCGCAGGGGCACACCCGCTGCTGGCCAGCGGCAACCAGGAGTTGATCCACGTCACCTCACGCTACCGGAACTGTGTGGGGACTGGGGTCCGGCGGCGAGTGGAGTTTCGGATTGGAGCCGATGGCGATGCCCGCGTCAGCGGGTTTCCGTCGGGGCAGTTGAGGCGGGCGAACGCGCCGGAGGCGGGGCCTATTGCAGCCTACCCCCAGGCCGTCGGTTACCAGAAGTTGGTTGAAAACTGGCAATGCCACTTCCAAAATGCAACCCATGACGATTGAGCGTCGAGCGCTAAGTCGGGTGCGGGAGTTGGCCCGGAGGTTTCCGGCGGTGACGATCCTTGGACCGAGGCAATCGGGCAAGACGACCCTCGCCCGGGAAGGACTTGGGCACGCCTATTTCGACCTGGAGAAACCGTCGGACCATCGTCTGTTTGCCGGCGATCCGGAGCTGGCCCTGCGGAACTTCACCCCGCCGCTGATCCTCGACGAGGTCCAGCGGCTGCCGGAGATCTTCCCGGTCCTGCGAGGCAGAATCGACGAGGATCGACGGCGGAACGGTCAGTTCTTCCTGTTGGGTTCGGTGAACCCGGCGTTGATCCGGGATGTCTCGGAGTCGTTGGCCGGCCGGGTGGGGATGGTTGAGTTGACGCCGTTCCTGGCGGCGGAGGTCCCCGACGTCGCTTTGGAGATGCAGTGGCACCGGGGCGGGTTCCCGGACGCGCTATTCGCGGACAGCGATGCGGCGTGGGATGACTGGGAGGATCAGTACGTGCGGACGTTCGTCGAACGGGACATGGCCCGGTTCGGGACGAAGCAGTCCCCGACCCAGTTCCACACGCTCCTGTCGATGCTGGCCGGGCAGCAGGGTGGACTGCTGAATGCCTCGAGCCTGGCGCGGGCGTTGGGGATCTCCCACCACACGTTGCAGAACGCGGTGGATCTGTTTGAGGCGCATTTCCTCGTGCGCCGGTTGCGACCGTACCACGCGAACGTCGGGAAGCGTTTGGTGAAGGCGCCAAAGATCTATGTCCGGGACAGCGGCCTGCTCCATCACCTGCTGGGCGTTCGTGATGTCGAGGCGCTGAAGCGGTCCGGGTTACGGGGGATGTCGTGGGAAGGATTCGTGATCGAGAACCTCATTGCCTTGGAGTCGCTGGAGCGGCCATCGAGCCGGTTCTGGTTCCACCGCACGCACTCGGGGTCCGAGGTGGACCTGATCATCGACCGCGGGGATCGTCGGATCGGGGTGGAGGTGAAGATGGCGGCGGCGGTGGGGTCACGGGAGGCGGCGGGCTTGGTACAGGCCCGAGAGGACGGGGTGATCCACGAGGGTCTCCTGCTGCATCATGGGGAGCGGGAATTCCCGCTGGCTGAGGGCGTGAGGGCTCTGCCCGTGGAACCGATGCTGAGGGGGCTTCCATGGGATGAAGGCGATGGGGTCAAACATTGACAGTCGACATTTGGATCGACGCGTCTCAAGGACGCTGGTGCCGCCGAGGTGGCGGTCATTCACTGCTTCAGGCGCTCGGCGGGTGGCGACACCTGAGGGCCCAAGGTTTGAATGTCAACAGTCAAGGTTTGACCCCACTCTCCCTCTGTGCCCACCAGTTCCAAGTGCGGTCGTAGA
>CAIMTB010000613.1 GCA_903844265.1 uncultured Verrucomicrobiota bacterium | reverse complement strand
CGCTCCTGCCGCGGGTAATCCATGAGGAACAAAGCGACGCGATCGTTGGCGGCGAGATTCCCGGTGGAGAGCAACTGGCGATTGCCCTTGTAATCCGCGAACGCGAGCGAGTTCGGGCCGACTACTTTCAAGAAGCCGGGGCGCCCGCCGCGATGCTGAAGGTAAGGCCAGCCGGAAGATTGGACGCGTGGGTAAGTTGGGAGAACCGCTCCTGTCGCCTGGCGTGAGAGGCGACGAGGAATGGATTGCCGAACCCCGGTGGATGAAGCGCGAAGGCGTGAAGACCTTCGCCGCGCAACCGCTCATCTTCCGCGACGAAGTGCTCGGCGTGCTCGCGCTGTTCGACAGCGGCGTGCTGGGCAAGCCCGACTTCGAATGGCTGCGCGTGTTCGCCGACCATGCAGCGGTGAGCATCGCCAACGCACGGGCTTTTGAGGAGATCGAGTTCCTCAAAGCGCGGTTGGAGGAGGAGAACATCTACCTCCGGCAGGAAGTTGCCGAGGCCATTGGCGCGAGCAGCATCGTGGGCAGCAGCTCCGGTCTGAAGAAGGTGTTGCAGCAAATCCAGCTCGTCGCTCCGACGAATGCCGCCGTGCTCATCAACGGCGAGAGCGCCACAGGAAAGGAACTCGTCGCGCGCGCCATTCACGAGAACAGTCCGCGGAAGGACCGTGCGCTGATCAAGGTCAACTGCGGCGCGGTCCCGGAGGCGCTGTTCGAGAGCGAGTTTTTGGGCATATGCGCGGGGCGTTCACGGGTGCGGTGAAGGACAAGCCCGGCCGCTTCGAACTCGCCGACGGCGGGACCCTGTTCCTCGACGAGATCGGCGAAGTGCCGCCGCACACGCAGGCCAAGCTGCTGCGTGTGCTGCAGGAGCAGGAGATTGAGCGCGTCGGCGACACCCGCACCCGCAAGATCAACGTGCGCATCATCGCTGCGACGAATCGCGACCTGAAAAAGGAGGTCGAGGCCGGGCGTTTCCGCCAGGACCTGTTCTATCGCCTCAGCGTCTTCCCGCTCGAGATTCCGCCGCTACGCGAGCGGCGTGACGACATCGCCCCGCTCGCCATGCATTTCGTCAGGCAATCGGCCCGGCGCATGAATCGACCCGCGCCTCGCGTCACGCAGGCGACCTTGATCCAACTCAGCGGCCACGACTGGCCCGGCAACGTGCGCGAACTCCAGAACGCGGTGGAACGTGCCGTGATTCTCTCGCAGGGCGGGCCGCTGCGTTTTGAACTCGCCCCACCCGGGCCCGAGCCCTCTGCCAGCGGTAAGCCATATTCGGTCGGGGGGGCAGGGATCCTCACCCGTAAGGAGCTCAAGAGCCGCGAGCGGGAGAGCATCGTCTCCGCGCTCCGGCAGACCGGTGGCAAGGTCTTCGGCCCGGGCGGTGCCGCGGAGTTACTCGCCATGAAACCCACCACATTGGCATCCCGAATCAAGGCCTTGCGCGTCAGCAAGGGCAGCCACTTCAGCTAACTGCCTACTTGGGTGACTGCCCCGATTTCTTCCGCAGGGTCAACGGGGTAGGAGTGGGCCCGACGGTCAACTCCCCGGCGAGCTCGGTGCTCTCGTTGTTCAAGCTTCCCTGGAACTTGGCGTGTTCCACCTTGGCTTCGAAATCCACCTTCTGGCCCGTCTGTTTCACGTTACTGAGCGGCAGCCCCGTTCTAGTGTCGTCGTCGAAGGTCCCGGTTACCGTCTTGTCCGTTTGGTTTTTGAAATGGAATACCAGGCGGGCCGAGCCGTTCGGCGTCTTGAGCGAGCCTTCCCAATCGCCTTCCAATTCCTTTGACACCGCTGGGCTGCTCGGGGGCAGTTCCACTCTTGCCTG
>CAIMTB010000612.1 GCA_903844265.1 uncultured Verrucomicrobiota bacterium | reverse complement strand
CTGTGCCCGGACCCGAACAGGTGGACCATGCGGCCCGCGAGGATGGTTTTTGCGAACCCGTCCGCGGCTTGTCGGACAAGGTCCAGCTGCCCTGCGACCGTGGTGACGAGGTCGCGGCAACCGTCGAGATAGGCTTCGCTCGGAGTCATGCGCGGCGAGGGTAGGGACATCGGCCTTGCGGAGAAAGCCTGCCGGAGGACGTTCCCACGCCGCGCGCCGTTCTTTGCGGACGCAAGGCACGGCGCCCCGGCTGCGCCATCGGGTGACGACGATCGCGCGGCGGGCAAGGGACTGCCCGCCCTACCTCCTGACTCGGGTGCACTACCGGATGCGCCCTCGGGGAGGTCGCTCACCGAGAACTCGCGGTTGCACCGCACGCCGCGCCGACGGCCCCGGCGAAGTCCCCGAGTTCCGCGGGGACGATGCGGACGCGATGGCCGCACACCGGCCATTCGAAGCGTGCGACCCGTTCGCGGAGGGGGACGAACAGCGTGTCGCCGCAGCGTGCGATTCCGCCGCCGACGATCACCACCTCGGGATCGAGCACATTGGCAAGCGATGCGATGGCGGCGGCGAGTGAGTTCACGGAATCGAGCCAGATCCGCGAGGCAAAGGCGTCGCCCGCTTCATGGGCTCGGATGAGATCGTGGGTGGTGACGAAGCGGCCGTCGCTGCGGGCGGCGACGTTGTGGTTGCCGATGGCGTCCTCGAGGCTGCCCGGGATGTGGGTGACGTCGGGGGCGCCGTGTGGATTGAGGCTGACGTGTCCGAGGTGGCCGGCCTTTCCGCTGTGTCCGCGGAGGAGTTGGCCGTCGACCATGGCGGCGCCGCCGACCCCGGTGCCGAGGGTGAGGAGGAAGACGTTGTGCGCGCCGCGCGCCGCGCCGCGCCAGACTTCGCCGAGGAGGGCGGCATGGGCGTCGTTCAAGACCGGAACCGCGGGCCGCCCGAGGAATGCGGCCCAGTCCAGTCCGACGAGCCCTTCGAGTCGGCCGGGCATGAACGCGATGGAACGGCCGTCGCGTGCTGCAAGACCCGGAGCCGAGAGCCCGAGGTGGGAGGCGGCCCGACCCATCGCGGTTTCGAGCTCTGCGAGCGTGGTCTGGACCGCGTGGGTGAAGGCCATCGGGACGTTGAGGTCGAACGGCGTGGTCGTGCGTTGGAATTCGCCGCCGTCGAGGGCGAGCGCGGCTCCCTTGACGCTGGTTCCGCCAAGATCTAGGCCGACGACGAAATCGGGAGGATTCATGGGCTTTGCGGGAAGGCGTGACGTTCGCGGGCACCGCTCATTCGGGTACCGCCTGACCTTCGCTGACGCACCAACCGCCGTCGACGGTGAGGACATCCCCGGTGATTGCGGCGGAATCGTCGCCGAGGAGGAACATCGCGGCTCGCGCGACCTGGTCGGCCTCGAGGAAATCACCGACCAACGGTTGCTTGGTCTCGAGGAAGCCGAGGATCCGTGGGTCCTGTTGGGCTCGTTGGCTCATGGGCGTGCGAACCAGGGCGGGGGCGATGGCGTTGATGCGGATCTTGTGGGGGGCGTAGTGGGCCGCCATGGCGCGGCTGAAGCCCAGGATGGCGGCCTTGCTGGCGGCGTAGGCGTGCGTGGCGAAGTAGCGTGGTGACGGCGACCAGGCAAGCACGCTGGCCATGTTGAGAATGGTTCCGCGAAGTCCATTCGGACCCACGGGTTGGGCGAGCATCTGGCGAAGGATGGCCCCACAGAGCAGGAACTGGCCGCGGGCGTTGGTGTCCATCACCGCGTCCCAGCCTTCCGGCGTGCATTCGTGGACGGGTCCGTCACCGAACTTTCGTCCGCTGATCCCGGCGACGTTGAATGCGGCATCAATCCTGCCGAAGGCCTGCACGGCAGACCCGACAATCCGCGCGGCGGCGTCGGGTTCCGTCAGGTCGGCCTTCACGAATTCGCACGTGGCGCCCGAGTCCCGGAGCCGGTCGCGCAATTCCTCGCCATGGTCCAGGGTGCGGCCGGCGAGGCAGATCGAGATCCCGTCGCGGGCGGCGAGTGCGGCCGTGGCTGCCGCGATGCCGGTGGTGCCGGCGATGAGCCAGACCTTGGCGAGGGTGGGGTGCGGGGTGGAACTCATGGCGCGCGCGTTTGTAGGCCGGGCAGGATGGGGGGTCAATGGCTGCGGATCATCGGGAGATGCAGGGCGGGGGGCCCTCCCCACCGCGCCGGGACCCCGATCGGGTGGCGTCAGGACAGTGTGCCTTTCCGGCGGTCGGGGCGGAGCACGGGCCTCCGTAGGGCGGCAGTGGCTGAATATGCGGTCCGTGGCCCGAGTCCATTGAGCAGGTCTTTTGCTCTGCGGTACCGTGTTTGGCCGAGGAAAATATCAAGGGAAATATCGGTTGCCGGGACCCGGGAAAGGACTACAACCGTAGGTAGAATATGAAGACCCGGAGACTCGATTTTGGGCTCTGGCCGTTGCTGGTGACGGCGGCTCTCCTTGCCGCCGGATGTGGGGCGACCGCAGTGAACGGCAAGGACAAGGCGGAGACATCCTTCACCCCGGCCGCGCCGGAGCCGGCGGTTGAGAGCTCTGGCGCGTCGGTGGACAGCGCCACGGCGGAGGGGGCGGGTCCTGTGCAGCGATCGCAGCGCCCAAGTGTTCCGTTGCCGGACGACATTTCCCAGGTCGTGCAGTTGGTTGAGTCGGGCGCGAATGACGAAGTGGTGCGGGCCTACGTGGGTGGATCCACGGCCCGCTACGATCTTTCGCTCGATCAGATCATCTACCTTCGCGACATCGGGGTTTCCGATGGCGTGATTGCGGCGATGATGCGACGCGGGAGCGAGCTTCGGGAGAAGGACGCGGAGTCGGCCGCATCCCAAGGCAACCCCGGCCCCGCTCCCGCCGAGGTCCAGGAGCGTGCGGCGGCGAACGCCTCGCCACAGCCTGCCGCGACGGGCGTCTCGGGTAGTCCGCCACCTCCGCCTGCCGATGGGACGCCCCCGGTGGCGGTCCAGACGGTGCAACCGCCGGCGGAGGCGCCGCAGTCGGTGCAGCAGTTCTACGCCCCATTGACTCCTTATGGCACGTGGTACCAGGTGCCGTCGTACGGATGGGTGTGGCAGCCGTCGGTGGTGGTGGTGGATTCGACGTGGATGCCGTATCGCCACGGGGGACGTTGGGTGTGGAGTGATTGCGGGTGGTACTGGTCGTCAGACTATTCGTGGGGCTGGGCGCCGTTTCATTATGGTCGGTGGAGCACCTATCCTGGCATCGGCTGGTGCTGGGTACCCGACACCGTCTGGGGGCCGAGTTGGGTGACGTGGCGGCATTGTGATTCGCACATCGGCTGGGCGCCATTGCCGCCGGCCTGTGGCTGGTCCAGTGGAGTCGGCCTGACCTGGTACGGGAGCGGCGTGAGTGTGGGGTTCGGGTTCGGCCTGGCCTCGAGCTGCTACACCTTCGTTCCCAACCACCGTTTCGTTCATCGGAACCTCTCGTTGCACGTGGAACATGGTCGGGATCACGACGGTGCTTTTCGGAGGTCTTCCACGGTGAACAACGTCACTGCGGGTCGGGACAACGTCGCGGTCAACAATGGCCTCGGGTACAATCAGGTTGCCGCGAGGGTCCATGAGGATATCCCCAAGGCGCGCATCCAGCCGCTTCCCGCGACTTCGCGCGAAACGCTCCGTGCGGACCGGATGGAACGGTCGAAGGATGGATTTGTGGTCTACCGGCCGACCCCTGTTGAGAACGCCGGTGGCAAACCCTCCTTGCGCAGCGAGGTCAGGCCAACCGCCTCAGGCTCACCTCCGCCCTCCGGCCGTGCGGGAGCCGGGCCCGTGGGACCGACCCGTCCGTCAAACGTCAATCGGCTCGCCGACGTCGGAACGGTTCCCGTCCCGAAATCGTCGGAGTCACGCGGTGTCCCGGCTCCGGCGTCCCCTGCTGCAGGCGCGTCGCGGTCGTCGCCCGTTCCGCGGTCGTCCTCGGTGACCACTCCCAGCCCTGCGCGTAATGTGGCGCGCCCCTATTCCTCCCCGGCGCCGCGGGCGGCCGAAGCGCGGCAACTCGACGCAAACGGTCCGGCAGTGCGGAGCGATCGCAGTGCGCCCGCGCCGGGTGTCCGCCAGACGACGCCGGTGCCGCTTGGCGATCCCTCGAAGAATATGCCGATCCGCCTTCGGGAACCCACGTACACCAAGCCGACGCCTGTGACGCGCCCGGAGTTTTCGCAGCCAAGCCCGGCGGGCCGTGGCGCGATGTCGGCGCCTTCCCAGGGAACCGCCACGGGCCGCAACAGCTACTCGGTGCCGCAGTCCGGCGCGGGTGTGCCCACGCGGCCGAGTTATTCGCCGCCGGTGGCCAGTCCGGGCGGGTCGGGGTCGGGCCACAGCGCTCCCTCAGGCTCCTCGCGTCCGGCTTACTCGCAGCCATCGCCCTCGGGAGGCGGGGCGAGCCCAAGCTATGGCGGCTCCCGCTCGGGCTATTCCGCGCCTGCTCCCTCCTCGGGCACGCCTTCATCGGGTACGCCTCCATCATCGTCGGGGAGTTCTGGTTCCTCGCGCAACGGGTCGCGCAATCAACCCAATTGAGGCTGGATGATGCCCCTTGTATTGGCGTGCCGGGGATGGCGCGGTTGGGTTCTTTGTCTTTTCGCCGCGGTCTGGGTGGGGGGCCTTTCCGGGGCTCGGGCGGTGGAAAGCCGGGTTCTTTACGAGACCCAATTCGAGAGTGCGGAAGGATTCGATGAGAGCCTCACGTTGGTCGGGCAGGGCGGTTGGTTGGGTGATGGGTCGGGAGGCAACGGGTTGTTGAGCGGTTTCATGGATGGCGAAGGGCAGCAGGCATTCCTTGGGTTCAGCGCTCCCACGAACCAGGACGGGTTTCTCAGCCTGTGGCGTCCCGTGAATTTTGTTCCCGGTGGCACCAACCCGCCGATCGTCCGCTTTTCGGTCGCGTTCTCGATCGAGGATTCGTCCGCGCGCACCAATCGCGACGACTTCCGTTGGAGCGTCTACAACAGTCTCGGGGACCGTCTTTTCAGTCTCGATTTCGACAACGACTCGCTCGGGATCAACACCGTGCTCGACGACGGGAAATTCGTGGACACGGGCTGGTCCTTCACCAACGCGCAGCCTTATCAGCTGGAGATCCTCGTCGATTTCCCGGGCAACGTCTGGTCGGCGACGCTGGGGGGCGTGGTGATTGCCGAGGGCCTGCCGGTGACGACCCAGGGGGCTTCCCGCGACCTTGGAGACGTGGACGCGGTATGGGCCGTGCGGAGGCCGGGGAAGGCCGGGGACAATTACATGGTGTTCGACAAGTATCGCGTGGCCGCGGAGTCCCACGCGACGAATCCACCGCCACGATTGAAGGCGTTGGGCGTGGTGGGGCAGGGCGGGTTCCAGGTGAGGTTGTCAGGTGCCCCCGGACTCCGTTACCTCCTCGAGGGCGGTCGGGATTTCAGGAATTGGGTGCCGTTGAGGACGAACGTGATGCCAGCGGAGGGCTTCTTCGATCATCTCGATCAGGGGGGTGTCGCCGTGCGTTTTTACCGGGCCCGGGAGTTTTAGGGGAACTTGTTTAGGAGGGGTTTCTTGACACCCCCCCCTTCGCTGGTAGCGTCCCGGGCTCCGCGCGCCCAGGCGGATCGGCCTGGGTGTGATCGGCGGCATTGGGGTGAACACGTCCCGAGTCCGTCGGTGGGGAGCCATTTTCAACCATGAAACGCCAGTATCAACCGTCGAAGATCCGCCGCAAGCGCCAGCTTGGTTTCCGTGCGCGCATGTCCACCCGGGGCGGACGCAAAGTCATCAACGCCCGCCGCAACAAGGGCCGTCAACGTCTGACCGCGGTCTGACCTGTGTCGGCCACTGCGCCCCGTCCACGGCTCCGTCTCGGCCGCCGAGAGCGGTTGCGCGGATCCAGGGAATTTGCGAAGGCGCGGACAGAGGGTGTCCGGCGCGTCTGCGGCTGTCTCATCGTCAACTTGCGTCGGCTGCCGGAGGGTGAGTCCAGTCAGTTGGGCATCGTGACCAGTCGCAAGGTCGGCGGGTCGGTCGTGCGTAGTCGGGCCCGTCGTCTGATGCGGGAGGCTTACCGCCTTCATCAGCATCAGATCACGGGGCCTGTCGTCGTGGTCATGGTCGCGCGCCCTTCCCTGGCCACCAAGGATTTCACGACCGTCTGTCGCGACCTGCGACGGTGTCTTCAGGAATCCGGTATCTGGAAAGCCGAGGCGCCGACCTCTGTGTCCACGTGAGGCATTTCCTCATCCTGTGGGTGAAGGCGTACCAGTGGTTCGTCTCCCCGTTGAAGACGGCCCTTCTGGGGCCGGGCGCGCGTTGCCGGTTCGAGCCCTCGTGTTCCGAGTATGCCGTCACGGCCCTCGAAAGACACGGGGTCTGGCGTGGTGGCAGCCTGGCGGTCGGCCGGGTCTGCCGGTGTCATCCGTGGGGTGGTTGCGGGCATGATCCCGTACCGCCTCTCGACCCGGGCTTTCGGGGCTCCCGTGTTGGGGCAGCCCGTCGGTTAACTCGTGATGGTGGGGATTCGCGGCGGCTGCGGCGGCGCGTGGCCTGATCCCAATTAATTGACCTGACCCTTTTGCGCTCATGGATCGTCGTTCGCTGCTGCTACTCTCTGTCGCCTGTCTCGTGATGGTGTTCTGGTATCCGCTGATGGAGCGGATCTACCCGCCGAAGCCTCTTCCACACGGGGTCACCAACGGATTGGTGCGCGCTTCCGCTGGAACCAATGCCGCCAACGACCCGGTCGGTGCGCCGGCTGGCATTGCCACTGCCACTCCGCCTGTTGCGGCGGGTGTTGCCGGGATCGCCATCCGGCCCGGGATCACGGACACCGGTTTCACCCCGTCCACCGGGAAGGCTGAGGAATTGGTTCTCGAGGGTGAGGACGGCCGCTACGTGTTCACTTCTGCCGGGGGCGGCATTCGGCAGGTGGAACTGAAGGGGCACAACGACGCGATGACCTGGTCGGAGCGCAAGGCTGCCAAGCCGGTGCGTCCCGCCATCGTCAACCGCGGCATCGACACGCCCATCATGGCGCTGATCGGCCTGGAGGGCGCGGATCCCTCGGCTTTGTATCAGCTGAAGCTCACCAACGACACCGTCGTGGCTCGTCGCGACTTCGGGGATGGTTTGACCGTGGTGAAGGAATTCCGGGCCGGGACGAACCACGTGATGCATGTCACCGTCCGGGTGCAGAACTGGGGCAATGCGACACGCAAGCTGGGCGCGCAGGAGTGGGTGTTTGGCACGGCGGCGCCTTTGCACCCCACGGAAAACCCGATGTACCTCGGGTTTTTTGAGTACGACGGGAACAGCAACCAGCACTTTGACGAGGCGTGGTTCGCGAACCGCGCGCTCGGGTGCATTCCTGGAACCCCGAGGTCGGTCTATTCCAGCGATCGCACCAACACCGTGTGGGCGGCGATCCACAACCAGTTTTTCGCCACGCTGGTGTTTCCGGTGGATCGTTCGGGGCGATTGGTGGCGAGGCATGTCGATCTTCCGCAGGCGGCGGTGCCCCACGTTCCGGGTTCTGCTCCCGTCGCGGGATTCCAGACCGCGCTGGTTTATGCGCCCGAGGAATTGCCGGCCCAGCAGGAGCGGTTGCGGGAGTTCGACCTGTATCTTGGGCCGAAGGAGTACGGGACCATCTCGAGCCTGGGGAACAACGTGGACGTTGTGATGGGCTTCGACAATTATTTCGGAGGGCGGTTCAGCGGCTTCTTTGCGCGGTTCCTGCTGCTGGCGATGAACACCCTGCACACCAAGCTCGGGCTGTCCTATGCGCTTGCGATCATCGCGATCACGGTCACCGTGCGCCTCCTCTTCTGGCCGCTGATGGCGACTTCGGCGCGGACCTCGAAGCGCATGGCGGCGTTGCAGCCGCAGATCAAGGAACTGCAGCTGAAGTACAAGGACGACCCGCAGAAGCTCAACAAGAAGACGATGGAGCTGTGGCGTGAGAACAAGGTCAACCCGGCTTCCGGCTGCCTCCCCGTCCTGATCCAGTTCCCGATCCTGCTCGGTTTCTATTCGATGCTGCAGACCGCGATCGAGCTGCGCGGCGAGAGTTTCCTCTGGGCTTTCGATCTGTCGCAGACCGACACCATTGCGATGATTCCCGGGCTGAATTTCCCGCTCAACCCGCTCCCGCTGTTCATGGGCTTCACCATGCTCTGGCAGGCCCAGCTCCAGCCGGTCTCGCCGAGCATGGATCCCGCACAACAGAAGATCATGAAGTACATGCCGCTCATGTTCATGGTCTTCCTCTATAATTTCTCGGCCGGATTGACGCTTTACTGGAGCGTGTCGAACCTGCTTTCCATCCTCCAGATGAAGCTGACCCGGGCCAAGGGCAAGGATTCCTCGAAGCCGGGGCCTGGTGCCGTCTCGTCCCCGCCCGCACCTCTGGGGCGCCGACCGCGCAGTGCCGGTGCCCGCGCCTGAGGTCATCCACGGAGTTTCCTATGACGCACGATCCCAAGACGAAACTGGCCGAGTTGCTCCAGCAGATGGGTTTTGAGACCACGGTCGAAGAACGCGAGTTCGAGGGAAGCCCGATGCTCAACATCGTGACCGAGGACTCCGGTCGACTCATCGGTCGCAAGGGCCAGACGCTCGCCGCGCTCCAGTTCGTCCTCAACCGCATCCTGTACAAGGAAGATGACCACGCCCAGAAGGTGACCCTGGATGTGGCCGGCTATCGCGCGGCCGCGCGGGATGATCTCGTCCGCAAGGCCCAGGTCGCGGCCGAAAAGGTCCGTCGATGGGGCGATGTCATCGAGCTCGAGCCGATGAATGCCTTCGACCGGCGCATCGTTCATCGTTCGCTGAAGGACGACCCGGATATCGAGACCCACAGCATCGAGATCGATGCCTCCGACCTGAAGGTCATCCAGCTGCGTCCCAAGGCCTGACCCGTCAGGTCCCCGGCTAACCCACCCACCACGAAGGTCACGATGGAAAATGCTGGAATGCGGGGAGTTTTCCCCGCGCGTGCAGAGGCCGATCCCGGCTGTTCGCGCCTGGGAATTCCTCGCGTGCTACGGGGTGGTCGTAAGCCCGGGGCACCGGGTCATCCGGAGTTGGAAGGCCCCGCGGTTCCATCGACCCGTGCTGTCAGCCGGCATGCGGCGCTGCTCGTCGTTTTCCTCGCCCTTGTTTCCTGGACGGTATCCGGCTGTTCATCGGGCAAATCGGAGCGTGATGCCGATCTCATCCCGAAGCCGGTGCTCTCGGAATCGAACCAGCGCATCGCCCGCGGCTGCCTGTCGGCGGTGGAGATCCACGGTCAGAAGGAAGTCACGGTGCGCGAGACCGTGGAGTCCGTTTTCACGGAGGCCGGATTCAAGGTCGGCGTGCGCAAGCCCGAGTTCATCGCCTTCGACCGCGCCGCGAATCGGAGCCTCGTGGTGGCCTACGGCAACTGGAACGGCATGGAGGTCCGTGCCCGGTTGAAGGTGGAGATCATTCCCCAGAGCGATGGGCAATACCTCCTCGTGTGCCGGTCCTTCGTCGTCCGCGAAGCGGGCTCGATGTCGGAAGACGAGCAACCGCTCGCCCGCCGGCGCCTGCGCGAATACGAGCACCTCCTCTACGAAGTCGGTAACCGGCTCAACTGAAGCGGTCGTCCTTCCAGGGATCCGCCGTGTTCGAGTAACCGCGCAGTTCCCAGAACCCGAGAAGGTCGCGGTCGAGGAAGATGACTTCCTTCACCCACTTCGCGCCCTTCCACGCATAGAGTTTCGGCACGATGACCCGTGCCGGTCCGCCGTGGACCTTCGTGAGCGGCGACCCGCTCCACGAATGCGCGATGAGGACGTCGTCATCCATCATCGCATCCAGCGTGGTGTTGGTGGAATAGCCGTCGTAGGCCTTGAAGAAGACGTGACTGGCCGCGGGCTTCGGTCGCACGAGCTCAGCGAGGGTGAAAA
Source organism: uncultured Verrucomicrobiota bacterium (assembly GCA_903844265.1). GTDB lineage: Bacteria > Verrucomicrobiota > Verrucomicrobiia > Limisphaerales > CAIMTB01 > CAIMTB01. The sequence goes on along the minus strand of CAIMTB010000612.1, from coordinate 11,481 downwards.
ACGCCACGCCCTCCCACGCCATGTCGTACTGGCTCCATGTCGTGACACAGTGGAAGTCACTGACATCACGGAACTGCGGCAGCGCCTTGAAATCCGACCACGACAAGGTGACCGGGTTCTCGACCTGCCCGTGGATCCGGAGCGTCCAGGCATCGGCCGGAACCTCGGGTTGGATTCCGAGGTCGAGCACTGGGAAATCCTGGACCTGACGTTGTCCGGGCGGGAGTCGGTCGGTGGAACGTACCGCGGGTTTCTCGCGGCCCGCCATCTTGCGGGCCCACCGTTCCTTGGCGGCGATGTAGGAGTCCTTCAAGCGGGCGAACAGTAGCCGAGGCCCGGCTAAACTCCAAACGAGCAGGCGCGCACTCTGCTGCGCGCCGTCGGGTGTGAGCGATCGGACGGCGGGCAAGGGACTGCCCGCCCTACCTCCTGAGTGTGGCGAAATTGGCGGAGGCACCGAATCCGGTCTTTCGTTCCTGCCGGGTCTTGACCCGGGGCTGGGAGGTCACCATTTTGCGGCGCGTGTTACGATTTCTGACGGGTTACGGGGGCATGCTTTTACTGGCATGCGCGTCGATGGCCGGAGCGCCTGAGCGCTCGGTGGTTCAGATCCTCAACTTCAGCCAGCAGCCGGTGTGGGATGCACCATGGCGCTGGCAGTCGGTCCGCCGTGAGGGCGGGTCCGGGTTCGTCGTGAACACGGCGAAGGGCAAGCGCGTGATGACGAATGCCCATGTCGTCTCGTGGGGACGCCAGGTGCAGGTGCGCCGGTACCAGGATCCACGGCCCTTCCAGGCGGAGGTGGATTTCATCGGGCACGACTGCGACCTCGCGGTGTTGCGGGTGCGGGACGAAAGTTTCTTCGAGGGTGTGGACGCGCTGGAGTTCGGTGAGTTGCCGGAGGTTCGGTCCACGGTCGTGACCTATGGTTATCCGGCGGGCGGGGAGCAGATTTCCTACACGCGCGGCGTGGTGTCGCGCATCGAGTTGCAGACGTTCGTGCACGTCGGGAACCGATCGCTGCTCGCGGTGCAGACCGACGCGGCGATCAATCCGGGCAATAGCGGCGGGCCCGTGGTGCAGGACGACAAGGTCGTCGGAGTGGCGTTCCAAGGGGTGCCCGGACTTGAGAATGCAGGTTTCTTCATTTCGCCGGAGGTCATCCGGCATTTCATGAAGGACATCTCCAACGGCACGTACAACGGGTTTCCCATGGCCGGCATCCGGTTGGTGCCGCTGCAGAACCCGGCCTATCGGAAGTTCCTCGGACTGCCCGAGGGCAGCGGCCAGGGCGCGCGCGTCGATGGAATTGGCGATGTGCCGGCCACGCGCGAACTCCTGCGGGCGGACGACGTCCTGCTGGAGGCGGGCGGATTCCCGGTGGGCAGCGACGGGACCATCCTTTATCGCGGCAATCGCGTGGCGGCCGGGCTTCCGTTCCAGCTGGCCCAGCACGGGGAGACAGTTCCGATCAAGCTGCTTCGGGAGAAGAAGGAGATGACCGTCGAGCTGCCGGTGTCCGTGTACGAGGGCGATCGGGCTGCGGGCAGCCAGTACGACCGGCCGCCGCGTTTCTTCGTCCGCGGAGGGCTTGTGTTCACGCCGCTCTCGCAGGATTACCTCCGCACGATCGGTCGTGATCTTGGGGACGCGTCAACCACCGATCTCGTGTTCGAGTTGTTCTACCTGAGACAGGAGAAACCCGAGGCGGTGCGACGTGAACCGGTCGTGTTCGTCAATGTCCTGGCCCATCCGGTGAATGCGAACTTCGGAGCCCGCCCGCGGTCGCTGGTCGACAAGATCAACGGCATCCGGATTGAGAGCATCGACGATGTCATCCGGGCCTTCGAGGCCGGCAAGGGGGCGCAGGACGTGATCGAATTTGTCGGGAAGCAGGGCTTCGAATGCCTGCAGCGCGAAGAGGCCGACGCGGCGAACGCTGAGATCCTCAAGACCTACGGACTGACCAACGACCGCCGCCTATGAGCCGTAAACTTTCCCTCGCCTTCCTGTTTGCGGCCTGGTGCCGCCTGATGTCCCCGGCCTTCGCGGCGGAGGTCGTCCGCAACCCGTTCGAGTCGTCGGTCGTCACGGTCGAGGTGACGTCGAAGGAGTACGACTTGATGCAGCCGTGGAACAAGCCGACCCGCTCGATCCGGAAGCACGCGCTCGTGCTCGGGTCGCATGAATTGGTCACCACCGCGCAGGGCTTTGCGAACCGCACGCTGGTGCGGGTGCAGAAGGGCGGCCGGGGTCGATGGTTTGACGCCTCGGTCCAGTGGATCGACTACCATGCCAACGTGGCGGTCATCTCGGCCAAGGACGGCGAGTTCTGGCAGGGACTCCACGAGGTCGAGGTGGCGCCCTCCGTCCCGCGTCGCAACGACTACGACATCGTGCGCTGGCGCGACGGCAACCTCGAGATCCGGCGTGCGGACTTCAGCAAGTTCACCGTCGGCGAGGGGTCCCTCAGTTTCTCGCCGCGCATCCAGCTCGAGCTGAACACTGAACTCGCGGGGCTTGGCTGGGCCGAACCGGTCGTCGCCGACGGCAAGGTGGTGGGACTCACCGTCGCCAAGAGCGGGAACGTCTGCACCGCCATGCCGACCCCGTTTCTCCTCCAGATCGTCGAGGCCCGCAAATCCGGCAAGTTCGCCGGGCTCGGATTCTTTGACTTTGTGTGGGCCCAGTCGGAGAACCCGGCGACGTTCGAGTACCTGAAGCTCGAGGGTGAGCCTCGGGGTGGGGTCGTGGTCGAGGTGCCGAAGCAGGCGGGAGCGGACTATGCCATTCGTCGTCGGGACGTCCTGATCGAGATCGACGGGTTCTCCATCGACATGGAGGGCGACTTTGAGGACCCGGAATACGGGCATCTCATGCTTGAGGGACTGGCTACCCGGCGCCACTTCGCCGGCGACATCATTCCGATGAAGGTCCTGCGGGACGGGAAGATCATCGACGTCCGGTACGTGCTGCCGAGGGCCGACTACAAGGTCGATCTGTTGCCGATGCATGGGTTTGACCATGAGCCTGAATATCTCGTGGCAGGCGGTCTTGTTTTCCAGCCGTTGAGCCAGTCCTACCTTCGGATCTGGGGCGAGGAATGGCGTCGGCGCGCGCCGTTTCGCCTGGCCTATTTCACCTCCCAATCGCCGACGCCGGAGCGGCCGAGCCTCGTGGTGTTGAGCCAGGTATTGCCTGATCCGTTGAACGTCGGTTACCAGGAGTACCGGAACATCGTCGTCGACAAGGTCAATGGCCGGGTCATCCGCAAGCTCGCGGATCTGAAGGTGGCGTTTGCGGAGTCGACGGACGGCGTGCATCGCATCGATTTCTTCAAGGGCGACGGCCTTCAGAGGATGTTGCTGGATGCGGGTTCACTCGAGGAATCCACGCTCCGCGTGCTCAAGCGGTTCGGGATTCCGAAGGCGGAGATGATTGGGGAATGACCCGCCCCTTGCCACTTCCCGTGGAGGTCGGCGTTGGGCAGGCTGGGGATGACATCGCACATGAAAACGGATTCCACCCTTTGTCGTTTCAACGGCATTTCATCAGCATTTCTGGCTGTCGTTCTGGTTGTTGCAAGCCTCGCGGCGAGCTTGGCGACGGTCGCTGACACCCAGCGCGCGCCCACGGCGAAATCGCCGCTCACGGCGTTGGACCGCTACGTGCACCGGCCGGATCCGGTCTATCAATGGAAGGTGGCGGGCTCGGTGCCTGGCGAGGGGGGCAAGGCGTTCTACATCGACATGACCTCGCAGACGTGGTTGACCACAAATGAAGTCAATCGCACGGCGTGGAGGCATTGGCTGGTGGTGGTGCGGCCGGACGATCTCCAGCATTCCACCGCGCTCCTCTTCATCAGTGGCGGCAGCAACAAGGACGACAAGCGGCCGAAGGTGAGCGGCGACATGATCCGCATCGCGCGCCAGACGAAGTCCGTCGTGGCCGAGTTGCGGATGATCCCGAACCAGCCGCTGATTTTCGGCGGTGACGGCGTGGAGCGGGTGGAGGACGACCTCATCGCCTATACGTGGGACAAGTTTCTCAGGACGGGCGACGACAAGTGGCCTGCGCGCCAGCCGATGACCAAGGGAGCGGTCCGGGCGATGGACACCCTCACGGCGTTCATGGCGAGCGAGGCGGGCGGGGGTTCGAAGGTGGACACCTTCGTCGTGGCGGGGGGATCGAAGCGGGGTTGGACGACGTGGATGACGGCGGCGACCGATTCCCGGGTGGTCGCGATCTGCCCGATCGTGATCGACGTCCTGAACATGCAGGAATCGATGTACCACCATTATCAGGCGTATGGATTCTGGGCGCCGGCGGTGGGGAACTACGTCGAGCATGGCGTGATGGACTGGATGAAGACGCCGCAGATGGATGCGCTGTGCAGGATCGAGGAGCCGTACTCGTACCGCGAGCGGTTCACGATGCCGAAGCTTCTCCTCAACGCCTGCGGCGACCAATTCTTCCTGCCCGATTCGTCACAATTCTACTTCTCGGACCTGCCGGGCGTGAAGTACCTGCGCTACGTCCCGAACGCGGACCATTCGATGAAGGGCAGCGACGCCTACGACACGCTTCTTGCATGGCACCACGCCACGATCAACAAGAGCCCCCTGCCGCAGTTCACCTGGAAGCATCCCCAGCCGGGCCAGGTCCAGATCCAATCGGCGACCCGGCCCGTGGAGGTGAAACTCTGGCAGGCGACGAATCCTGCCGCCCGCGATTTCCGACTCGAGACACTCGGGCCGGTCTGGAAGTCGAGCGTGGTGACTGGATCGGCGGCCGGTGTTTATGAGGCCAGCGTCTCAGCGCCGGACAAGGGCTGGACGGCGTACATGGTGGAACTTACCTACGACATCGGCGCGGCGACCCAGCTGAAGCTGACCACCGACGTGACGGTGATTCCCAACACACTGCCGCACCCGGCTCCGAAGCCCGCCCACGCGGCGAAATAGGGGATTGCGCCCGGGGGTGCAGCGGGGGTGGCCCGTCTTCAATCGGGAAGGCGGGCGTCCACCCGGACGGCCAGCTCGAGATAGATCTTCTGGCCGAGGAGCGTCTCGACGTCCGGACGGGCGGCGATGCCGATCTCCTTGATCTTCCTGCCGCCGGCGCCGATGAGCATGCCCTTGTAGCGGTCCTCCGCGACCAGGACGATGGCCTTCACGTGGAGGAAGTCGCCTGCCTGCTTCTCGTTCCGCTCCCGGATGTGGTCCAGCTGGACGGCCGTGCGGTAGGGCACTTCGTCGCCGGTGAGGAGGTAGATTTTTTCCCGGATGATTTCCGTGACGCGGAAATCGCGGTGCGCATTGGTCTGGTCGCCGGCCTCATAAAGTGCCGGGCCGGGCGGCATGAGAGGGAGGACGGCGTCGACGAGCGTGTCGACGTTGCGGCCGGTGAGGGCGGAGAGTTCGATGGTCGCGTGATAATCGGCGGCCAGTTCGAGCCACGGTTCGCGGAACTTCAGGTCCGGGATGTCGAGCTTGGTGAGGCAGAGGATTTTCGGGATCGTGATCGGCGCGAGCACCTCGAGCACCATGGCGTCCTCCTCCCCCATGGCCCGGGACGGATCGGCGACATGGATCACCACGTCGATGCCGGCCAGTGCCGCGCGGGCGCGACCGTGCAGCCGATCGACAAGATGACTGCGGGTGGTCTTGAAGAATCCCGGCGTGTCGACGAACACGATCTGGCCTTCGGGTCGATGGACGACGCCTTGGACCGCGTGGCGGGTGGTTTGGGGTTTGGGGCTGACGATGGCGACCTTGGCGTCGACAAGGGCGTTGATGAGCGTGGACTTTCCGGCGTTGGTTCGGCCGATGAGGGCGGCGAGACCGGCGCGGAAGTCGGGATTCGGAACGGGATTCATCCGGGGGACGGATGATACGCGGATGGTCGCATGATGCCACTTGTTCCGGCGGTCGTGATGGGGCTCGATTTCCCATGGGGCGCGGCGACTCGTCGCGGCGATCGTGGCCCCCTCTCTCCGCGCACCCGGAAGCGAGGTCTTTCCGTCGGTCGCGACGGCGCGCGATGTTCCATGCAAACAGTGTTCAGGCGGGGATGGAAACCGGGCGCCCGGGTCGGGTACATTGTGGCCATGCCAATGAACGTGCCGGGTGGCGAACTGCGGGGTTGAACGACGGAAGGCGAACGGGACCCTGAAGCGTGAGGATTTCGTGACATCGACCGTCGAGCCCGCACGGGTGCTGCGCGTTCTGCACCTGAATTCACGCCTCACGGGTGGCGGGACGGACGACCAGTGCCTCAAGCTGGCGCGTGGACTGTTGAAACTCGGGCAGTCGGTGTGGCTTGCCGGACCTGAAGGACGTGAGCTCTCGGGGGCGGTTCGGGATCTCGAACTGCCGCATCTCCCGACGCCTCCGGGTCGTCATCCGCGGTTCCGTTTCATCCGGGCCGTGGCGGCCGAGTGCCGGCGGCACCGGGTCGACATCATCCACGGCCACCATGGGAGCGACATCTGGCCGACCATTCTCGCCGCGCGCATCTCCGGTGTGGGGCCGAAGATCGTGCTGACGCGGCATCTGGCGAAGAGCCCGGTTTCGATGGCGAGCCGTTGGCTGTTGTTGTCTCAGGTGGATGCGCTCATTGCGGTGTCGCATTTCGTGGCGCGGGTGCTTCGGGAAGGCGTGCATGAGCCGGAGTCGCCGGTGGCGGAGCGTCGGTCCCGTCCGCCGCTGCGGGGTGATCACGGGAAGATCTGCGTGGTGCAGGGGGGCATTGATCCGGGGCGGTTCCGTCCGGGGGACGCCGGGGAGTTGCGGGCTGCATGGGGGATCGCCCCTGGTTCGGTGGTTTTCGGGGTGGTTGGCGGCTACGACCTGCCACGGGGGAAGGGGCAGCGTGAGTTCCTGGCGGCGGCGGCGCGGATCCGGGAGCAGGTGCCCTCGGCGCGGTTCCTGGTGATCGGCCGGGGCAACATGGAGAAGATCCTTCGCGAGGACATCGATCGGCTGGGCCTGGGCCAGGTCGCATCGCTCACGCCGTATTGCCGCGACATGCCGGCCGCAATGAACGCGCTCGATTGCCTGGTCCATCCGCAGGTGGCCACGGACGCCTTCCCGACGGTGATCCTCGAAGCGATGGCCTGTGGAAAGCCCGTGATCGCCACCGCGTGCGACGGCGCGCCGGAGCAGTTTGAGCACGGCCGCAACGGGCTGTTGGTCCCGATGGAGAACGTGGATGCACTGGCTGACGCGATGCGGCAGTTGGCGTCCTCACCCGAGCTCCGGAGCCGCCTGGGCTCGGGCAACCGCGATCATGTCCTCCGACATTTCACCCTCGATCTCCTCGCCGAGCGTGTGCTGGGCGTCTACCGGCGGCTGGCGGGATCCGGATCCCCGAGCCGGGCAGGACGCCGATGAATGGGGACAGGCCGCAGAACTTCACCCGGTTGGAGCCGTTCAGGGACCTGTTTGCCTCGGGCGCCCCGGTGCTGACCTACCACAAGTTCGGCTCCCGTCCTCGCGGAGTCCGCTTGAAGGGGTTGTACCTCGCGACACGCCTCCTCGAGGCGCAACTCGGTGAACTCCGTGCCGCGGGCTTCGCCTCTCGTGGGATTGGCGATGTGATCGCCTCGCCCGCAGGCAGCGCGATCGGGTTGAGCATCGACGATGGCTTCCAGAGCGTCTTCGACGAGGCCCTTCCTGTGATCCGAAGGCACGGCATGACCGCGACGCTCTACCTGGTGGCGGACCGCTTGGGTGGCTGGAACGACTGGGAGCAGTCGCTGGGCGAGGTGGCGGCGCCCTTGATGACTCGCGAAGGAGTCCGTGAATGGCTGGATGCGGGACAACGAATCGGAGCCCACACGCTGACACACCCTTGGCTGACGCAGCTCCCGAAGCCGTCAGCCCGCGAAGAGATCACCGCATCGCGAGCCCGGCTCGAGGACTGGTTCCAGGTGCCGGTGGTCGATTTCTGCTACCCGTACGGCGACTGGAACGACGCGGTCCGGGGGATCGTCCGGGAGGCCGGCTATGCGACGGCTGTGACGACGGATTTTGGGGTGAACACCGTCGACACGGATCGCTGGGCCTTGCGGCGGATCACGGCGCGGCACCGGTCCCGGAATCTTCGGAGCCTGGTGGCCTGGTGGCGGCGATGGCGGGCCTAGAGCCCGTCACTTCCCGATTTCGGGCGGGTCATCGACGCCCTCGGATTCCCAGCGTGGGTAGACTTCTGCGGGGAGTTGGCCCCGGCGTATCAGTTCGTGGAGATCGCGGATGATGGTGCGGCGGGCGACGTTGAAGCGGCGGGCCAGCGCGGAGATGTTGGGGCGCGATGTCTTGTCACGGATGAGGCGCAGGATTTCGTTCTGGCGACTCAGCCGGTCCGTGGATCGTGAGAGGAGATCCTGGATGTCGGCGCGTCTCGAGCGTTCGAGCGATTCGAAGGAGCGCACAATCTCCGCCTCGCCGCATTCGTGCAGGGCGGTTCGGATGGTGTTCAGGAGATCGTCGAGGTCGACGGGTTTCGAGAGGCAGAAATGCGCGCGGCGTGGTCCCTGGAGCGCATCGATCTGCTCGCCCACATCCATGGCTCCGCTGATGACGACCACAGGGACGTGCGGCATGGCCTCCTTCAACTCGGGGAGGTAGTCGAGCCCCAGATCGCCGTCGTCGAGGATGTGGTCGAGGATGATCACGTGGGGAGCGGCCTTCGCGAGGACTGCCAGTGCCTCGCGGCCGGTCCGGGCCCGCGTCAATTCGAAGTCGGAGAGGGCGTCCTCGTAGATCTCAGCCTGGAGGTCGTCGTCCTCGATGATGAGGATGCGCGGCTTTTCCATTGAACGGAACCAACGTAGGCCCCGGCGGTCGGCGCGGCAAGGGACGTTGCCGCCGCGTTGACGAACGGCTCGATGCCTCTACGGTCGGTGGCATGTCCCGTGCCCTCGTGGTTTTCTGCCTGCTGGGGTGGATGGCGCCGTGCGGTTGGGCTTCACCCACGCAGTGGATCCGGCCGGACGGCGAGTGGCGTTTTCTTGCGCTGACCACGAATCCTCCCGCCGCCTGGCCATCGCCCGCGTTTGACGATGCCTCGTGGGAACCTGCCGTGGCCGGGTTCAGCGTTGGATTCGTCGGCTATGCACAAGGCGCGACCGTGATTCCGTGGCAGTCAGGGGGCGCCGTTGTCGGGGGTTTGGCCATGCGCCGGCAGTTCGTGGTGGAGGATCCGACGGCGGCGGGATCGATGCTCTTGCGGGTGGAGTTCGAGGACGGGATGTTGGTCTGGTTGAACGGCGTCGAGGTGTTGCGCATCGGCCTGCCCGCGGGGGATGTCCCGCGCTGGGATGCGACCGCGGCGAGTCACCCGTCCGGGTTGGCTGAATCCTACGACCTGAGTGATCGTCTCGCGCTCGTGCATCCCGGTACCAACGTGCTGGCGATCCAGGTCTTCGAGGCGTCGCCCTGGGGTGCAACCCTGTATGCCTGGCCTGAACTGAGGGTGAACTTCGCGCGCGGGCCGGTGGTGCAGAATGTCTCCGGTAATTCCGCATTCGTTGTCTGGCACACCCAGGTCCCCTGGCCGGCGCGTGTCGAGTTCCGGCGGGTCTCGGAAGACGCCTGGAGAGTCGTGCGACCGGAGAAGGTCGCCCCCGAGCAGGCGGTGGAAATCTCCGGGCTCGCTCCGGGCGAGCGGTATGAATACCGGGTCGTCCTCGAGGGACCAGGCCCGGAGCGCGCCTCGGATGCGGCGATCTTTGCGACGTTGCGGCCGGCGGGTGACGTGGATTTCCTCGTGATCGGGGACACTGGGGCGACGTCGGCGGGGCAGTACGAGCTGGCGACGGCGCTGTTTCGGGAGAGGACCGATCTTGTCCTGCACGTCGGGGACGTCGTTTACCCGAGCAACCTGCGTGGGCGCATCGATCTCCGTTGCTTCAGTGTCTACGAGCCTTCATTCCGGTCGGTGCCGTGGTTTTTCACGTTCGGAAACCACGATGTCTACGGGGGCAAGCAGTCGTATCTCGAGTCGTTCCTGCTGCCGAAGGATCGCCTCACCGGGGCCTCCGATTTCTATTCGTTCGACCACGGGGATGCGCACTTTGTCTCGTTGTTCGTTCCGTGGTGGGGTTTCTCGGGCCTGGGCGCCGTGGGGGCCGGTGGCAGTCGGGGCGCGCAATATCATTGGCTGACGAATGACCTCGCGACCACCGACAAGCCGTGGAAGGTCGTGTTCTTCCATCAACCGCCCCACACCTCGGGGCCTCATTCGGGCGACGACTACGATCTCGACGGGGCGCGGGACGTGGTGGCTTTGCAGACCGAGCTGCTGCCTGTCCTGACGCACTACGGCGTGCAGGTCGTCTTCAACGGCCACGATCACGACTGGGAACGGTTCGCGCCTGTCGACGGACTGCACTGCGTCGTCACCGGCGGCGGGGGTGCGTTCCTCTATACCCAGGTGAACCCGGATCCCCTGAGCGTCCAGTTCGTTTCCCGATTTCATTTCACCCGGGTGAAAATCCGGGGGCCGAGGATGGACGTGGAGGCGGTGGGATCGGACGGCGAGGTCTTTGATCGCTTCACCATTGGCGCCTTTGCGGTGTCGGTGCGGAACACGGCGGCAGGCCTTCAGCTTTCGTGGACGGCGCGGATCGGGCGACGATACATCGTCGAGTCGGCGGACCGGTTGCCGGGTGTGTTCGTGCCGCTGGCCATGGAAGTCCCGACGCCCCGGGCATCCTCCACGAATGCCCGGGTGATCCTCCCGATCGTGGGGAGCGCGGGTTGGTTCCGGGTCCGGGAGGAACCGTAGTCGGAACGGTAGTCCGCCCTTGTTTCGCGCGGCGGATTCCCGGGAACATTGCCCGATGAACGGGAACTCGGCTCCGTGCCGCCGTCTGGCGGGTTATTTGACCACACTTGTAATGCTCGCGGTCTTCGCGGCATCGGTCGTGACGGGCAAGGCGCAGGCCGTGGCGGACGAGGTGAGGCAACTGCGCGACGAGTTGACGAAGGCCCGGCAGGAGATCCAGGCGCTGCGCGAGGAGAATGTCCGGCTGAAGGGAGGCGCCGCCGCGGCTGCGTCGGGGGTGCCGGCTGCGGTGGGAGCGGGTCCTGCCGCGTCATCGGGCGCATCCCGGTCGGCGTCGGGTGCGGTCACGATCACGATTCCTGCTCCGGTGGCGGAGGGGACGAGCGTCGGGGTGGAACAATTGCTTGGCGAATACCGGACCAGCACGCTGGCGGGTGACGCCCGGTACAAGGGCCGGAAGTTCCGACTCGAGGGCGATGTCCACAGCTTCAAGAAGAACTTCGTCGGGTTGGGATGGATCGTCGAGATCCAGGGTGGGGATCGCCTGGGGTTGGTGCGATGCCACCTGAGTTTTCCTGGGCTCAGCGATTTCCAGCCGATGCAGGGTGGGCGAGTGCTCGAGGGCCGGCGTCCGTTCCGTGAGTGGCACAAGATCCGGGGCGTTGGGGACAGGCTGGTGGTGGAGGGGGT
>CAIMTB010000611.1 GCA_903844265.1 uncultured Verrucomicrobiota bacterium | reverse complement strand
GGTCCATACGGGCGAGGAGGTCCGTAGGCGCGTGGCGGCCCGTCTGTGCGAGGCGGCCCATACGGGCGGGGAGGTCCGTAGGCGCGTGGCGGTCCGTCTGTGCGAGGCGGCCCATACGGGCGGGGAGGCCCGTCGGCGTGTCGAGGTTCGTCGGAACGGTGTGAAGAGAATGAGCGCTGTGAAGTGTACGGGCGTTGCGGAGCGTACGGGCGATCGGGGTGGTCTCGTTGTTCCGAGGGAGCAAAGCCTCCAGTCTCACCGGAGGGCATGCCTGAGCCAGGCCGAGCCGGGCGCTCCCGGCGCTGGGATGGGGCCCGGGTCGGGGCCGGAGAGCGTTTGTCGACCTGCGACTGCCAGAAGGGAGCTTTTTCGGGGCGGCGTTCGAATGCCATGGGTCGGACATCCAACACGTCCCGGAGGTATTGCGCCAAGAGGTTTTTCGGTCGGTTTTGTGTCGGGAGGCAGTCGGAGGGTCGCGTTCTGTCCCAATTCGACGGATGGAGCCCACCGCAAACAGGGCGAAGTGCGCGAAGGCCAAGGGGGGAATGGATCAGGATTCCCATCTTTTCGTGGCGGATCGGCCTTGTCGTTCACCCCGGGAGTCCTCAGAACGCAGTATGCCGCAGTCGGTACCAACGCGCGGCGCGGTCCGGGCTCATCGAATCGAGATGCCGCGACGAGGCTGTCGACGGGCGAAGCCGGACCAGCGGTGTCCAGACGAAGAGATCGTCGGACGCCTCGAGGTCGTAAGTGTTGCCCGGGGCCCCGAATATTTGCAGGTCGCAGGCGTTGTTCGCGGGTGTGTGCAGCGCCTTCAATCCCTCGCGCACCACCTGGACGCGGCGGATCCCGACCGGCAACGTGCCGACACCGATTCGAAAATCCGCCCCGCCATTCTGCCTGTTCAGAAACCGCGCGGCCTTGAGGTGGAATGATGTCGTGCTCCATGCACGGCTTCCGGAGAGAGCCACCGAGCCTCCCGGGGAATAGGCCCCGGCGAGGGGCGCTGACAGGTCGCTGCCGTCGAAGTCCAACCGCATCGTTCCTCGCGCCGCGTCCAGGTAATCCACGACGACAAGGACCTCCATGGCGTCCGCCCATTTGAAACCGTCATCGATTTTGAAATAGAGAAACCGGTCGGCATAGCGGGTGGCGGCGGCGATGCGGCAGGGGGATCCCGACTCAACCGCGGCCTGCGTGGCGCCGTCCGCGGAATCGAACTGCAGCACACCCGAGGAAATGTTCGTGGCGCCCAGCACGGTCTCGACGAGGCGCGATCCGGCGAACGAGTTCGGATCCGGTGGCGGTTGGTAACCCGCCTTGAAGAGGTCTGAGTAGCGCCGGTTCAGCGTGATGTATTGCCGGCCGTATTCGCGCGATGCGGCGATGTCGGTGCCCTCGTGGTATTCGTTCCAGGTCTCGATCATCACCATCCGGGAGGGACGCCGCAGGAACGAAAGCCAGTTCCGTTCGAAGAACGCCCCGTTCTCGCGCGGAACGACGAGCGGTTGACGGCCCATGACCGCGGAATGGTCGTAGCCTGGTCCGAGCGAAGCCACTCCCGGGTTCTTCAAGCCGAGCGCCCCGCCCCAGGCGTAGACCTGTTCCGTCCGGGCCTGCCACGAGATTTCCCGGACTACAAATGGAGTCCTTCCGCCGAATTCGCGCGCGAATGAGGTGGCGAGGAAGTCGATGCACGCCTGGTCGTGGGCCACGGCGAAGGCCGAGGAGTACAGGAAGACGATGGGTTTTCCGTCGATCATCGCCCAGTGCCGCGGCGGGACGAGCGAGAAGAAATCGCGCACGGTCTCGTAGAACCACTCGCGCCCCGCGGCGGTGGTGAGGTCGACCTGCCGCCCTGCGGCGTTGTAGAGCAACGTGCTCGTGTCGTAAAAAAGCCCGATTTTCGGTGGGTTCCGGCCCTCCTGCAGCAACGCGTCCCGGGCGGCGACGAGCGGCGGGATCCCGGCGAAGCTCCAGGGTTGATGGGCCACCGGTTGACCTGGCAGGCGCTGCGAGGGTTCCCCCCAGTAGACCGGCAGCAGGACGTCAATCCCGGCGTCCGTCATGTCGAGCAGTTGCGTCCGATGCCACGAGGGCGAACGCAGCGAAAACCCGGTCATCGTCGGCGGATGATCCGTCATCGCATCCGTGCCGTCGGCATCCAGGAGATGTTCCCCGGTGAAGACGTCGTACCAATAGAAATAGGGCGTGACCACGAGCCGGTCGGATGAGGTGAAGGTTGTGGATCCGTTGAAATCGGACTCCTTCAGATTCACGTGTGGACCGAGGGGCGGGAGGATGACCGGGGCCGGATCGCTGGCGCGAAGTGTTGATACCGAGGCGATCGCGGCGCAGAGAAGTGACAGGAAAAGCAACTTCATGGTGGGTCGCGCTCCGTCGCAATCGCCTGGACGGCGGCCTGCGGGCGGGGTTGGGAGACCGACGTCCCGAATCAGGGCAGGGTTCATGGGGAGCCTGCAAGGTTCACGAATCGCGCATCGGGACCCTGAACCGAGGCATGAAGGTAGGGCGCGCACTCCGCTGCGCGCCGGCCTGTAAGGCTCACCATCAGGTAGCCCCGGCAGGGCGGCGGGCAAGGGACTGCCCGCCCTACCTTTACGGTTGATGGAGCGCCTGCGGGTCGGATTTGTTTGGGGGATCAGGAGGAACGTCGTCGTGTCGAGGCCTTTGGGCAGCAGGTCGTGTGTGGCCTGGCCGGGAGGACGTGGCATGCGGACACGTTCCTCGACCTGCGGCGGCTGTCAGTACATTTGATTCGCCGAAGGAGTCGACTTCGGTAGTCTGCAGGTGTTCCCCGGTCCATGCCATGAAAGCGAATTCCATTCGTCCCGTTGTTTCTTTGTTGCTCGCGTTCCTCACCCAGGCCGTTGCGCTCCATGCAGCCACGCCGACCGGTCCGTTCCCACCGACCGACTGGCCGCCCACGCGCGACCCCGCGAAGGTCGTGCACTTCATCACGGTGGGCGATGCCCTCACCCCGCCGAGCGGGACGTGGACACCCGATCTCTCGATCCTCACCGGGGGTGACCAGGTCACCGAGGACATCACGATTGGCGGGTTCCAAGGCAAGAAGGTGACGGGCTCCTTCCTGAACATCGCCGACACCGCGTTCACGGCGTGGGCGGATTCGGACTTCATCGACATCCTGGTCCAGGCCTATGGCGACGCGGCGCTGTTCGATGCGAAGGGCGCTCCCCGCAATTTCAACTTCCTGATCGGGACTTTGCCGGAAGTGACGGCTCCGGCGGGTGGCCAGGTCGCCGTTG
>CAIMTB010000610.1 GCA_903844265.1 uncultured Verrucomicrobiota bacterium | reverse complement strand
TCGTCTGCGATCGATGCGGCGTCGAGGTCACTCTCCGCCGCGTTCGACGCGAGCGCATGGGACATATCGAGCTCGCCGTGCCGGTCTCGCACATCTGGTTCTTCAAGTGCATGCCGTCGCGCATCGGACTGATGCTCGACATGACGGCCCGCAACCTCGAGCGCGTCATCTACTACGAGGACTACCTCGTCATCGACGCCGGGAACACGCCGCTCAAGCCCCACCAACTCCTCAGCGAACTCGAGTATCGCGATGCCCGGGCCACGTACGGCATCGATGCTTTCGTCGCCAAGATGGGAGCCGAGGCAGTCCGTGATGCGCTCTGCAAAACCGAGCTGCCAGGTCAGGTCGAGGTGCTCCAGCAACAGATGCAGGAGACCAAGAGCAAGCAGACCCGCAAGAAGCTCGCCAAGCGGATCAAGCTCTTCCAGGGCTTCATCACCTCCAAGTCACGCCCCGAGTGGATGATCCTCACGGTCCTGCCCGTGATCCCGCCCGACCTCCGACCGCTCGTCCCTCTCGAGGGCGGACGCTTCGCAACGTCGGACCTCAACGACCTGTACCGGCGCGTCATCAACCGGAATAACCGGCTCAAGAACCTCCTCCAGCTGAAGACCCCCGAGGTCATCATCCGGAACGAGAAGCGCATGCTCCAGGAGGCGGTCGATGCCCTGTTCGACAACGGCCGCCATGGCCGCCCCGTCACCGGCGCCGGCAACCGCGCGCTCAAGTCGCTCTCCGACATGCTCAAGGGCAAGAGCGGGCGTTTCCGTCAGAACTTGCTCGGCAAGCGCGTCGACTACTCGGGCCGTTCCGTCATCGTCATCGGGCCCGAGCTCAAGCTCCACCAGTGCGGTCTCCCGAAGAAGATGGCCCTCGTCCTCTTCGAGCCGTTCATCATCCGCAAGCTCAAGGAACGTGGACTCGTCCACACCGTGCGCTCCGCCAAGAAGATGATCGAACGCCAGGTGCCCGAGGTCTGGGACATCCTCGAGGAAGTCACCAAGGGCCATCCGGTCCTCCTCAACCGCGCCCCCACACTGCACCGCCTCTCGATCCAGGCCTTCGAGCCCATGCTGATCGAAGGCGAAGCCATCCGCATCCACCCGCTCGTCTGTACCGCCTACAACGCGGACTTCGACGGTGACCAGATGGCGGTCCACGTGCCCCTCTCGGTCGAGGCCCAGATGGAGGCGCGCCTGCTCATGATGGCGCCCCTCAACATCTTCAGCCCGTCCAGCGGCAAGCCGATCATGACCCCCACCCAGGACATCACCCTGGGCTGCTACTACCTCACCGCCGAACCCCGCCATCAGCGCAAGGATAGCGATCGGCACCGCCTCTTCGCCACCAAGGACGAAGTCATCTTCGCCCATGACGAGGGCGACCTCCGCACCCACGACCGGGTCCTCCTCGCCAATCCGGATTTCGGCCGGAAGACGGTCTACGGCGAAGCGACCAAGAAGCTGGTCGATACGACGGTCGGCCGCGTGATCTTCTCCGAGATCTGGCCCCTTGAGCTCGGGTTCCCCAACCGGCCCATCAAGAAGAACGAGATCGGCGACCTGATCTGGAACTGTTACAAGATCTGCGGTCAGGAACGTACGGTCGTGGTGCTCGACAAACTCAAGGAACTCGGGTTCCGCGAGGCCACCCGGTCAGGCTGCTCCATCGGCATCGATGACATGATCATCCCGAAGGAGAAAGGCCACGAGATCGAGCTCGCCCAGAAGCAGATCAGCGACGTCGAAAAACAGTACCGCAAGGGCGTCATCACCCCGGGTGAACGTTACAACAAGATCGTCGACATCTGGACCCATTGCACCGACCAGATCGCCAGCGTCATGCTCAAGACGCTCGAGAACAACCAGGGCAAGCGGGAATACAACCCCGTCTTCCTCATGGTCGACTCCGGCGCACGCGGTAACAAAGCCCAGGTCCGACAGCTGGCCGGCGTCCGTGGCCTCATGGCCAAGCCCTCCGGTGACATCATCGAGAAGCCGATTCTCTCGAACTTCCGCGAGGGCCTCACGGTGCTCGAGTACTTCATCTCGACCCACGGCGCCCGCAAGGGTCTCGCCGATACAGCCCTCAAGACAGCCGACTCCGGCTACATGACCCGCAAGCTCGTCGATGTCGCCCAGGACGTCATCATCCGTGACGAGGATTGCAGCACCACCAACGGCATCTTCGTCCACTCGATCTTCGAGGGTGAGGAAGAAGTCGTGAAGGTCGCTGACCGCGCCCTCGGCCGCTATTCCTCCGAGGATATCGTCGACCCGAACGACCCGCGAACCCCGCTCGTCCGTGCCGGCGAACTGATCGACGAGGAGAAACGCGACCGCATCGCACGACTCGGACACGAGCGCCTCAAGATCCGTTCGGTGCTTACCTGCGAAACAAAGCAGGGCATCTGCAAGAAGTGCTACGGCCGCAACCTCGGCACCGGCCGGCTCATCGAGATGGGTGAAGCCGTCGGCATCATCGCCGCCCAATCCATCGGCGAACCCGGCACCCAGCTGACGATGCGCACGTTCCACATCGGCGGCGCTGCCACCGGTGCGTTCAAGCAGCCCCAGATCCGTGCCAAACGCGACGGCATCGTCAAATACAACGACATCCGCTCCGTCGCCCTCGAGGACGGCAGCAACATCGTCCTCAACAAGACCGGCTCCCTGAGCATCCTGGACGAGACGGGCCGCGAAATCGAAAGCTACGCCGTCCCCATCGGCTCCGTCATCACCGTCCTGGACGGTGGCGAGGTGAAGGGCCAGACCACGAACGCCGCGAAGCAGAAAATCGAAGGCCAGATGTTCGTCCAGTGGGATCCCTATAACGTTCCCATCATCTCAGAGAAGGCCGGTCACGTCCGCTTCCACGACATCATCGAAGGCGTGACGATGAAGTACGAGATCGATGAAACCACCGGCCAGGAGGCCGTCGTCATCATCGAACATAAGGAGGACCTCCATCCGCAGATCATCATCATGGATGAACACGGAATCGATGACCGCCGTGGCAAGGGCGAAATCCTCGCCAGCTACCCGATTCCGTCGGGCGCCCATATCGTCGTCGAGGAAGACGTCCGCATCGCCGCAGGCGCATTGCTCGCCAAGACCCCACGCAAGACGTCCAAGACCAAGGACATCACCGGCGGCCTCCCCCGCGTTGCCGAACTGTTCGAGGCCCGCCGTCCCAAGGACGCCGCCGAGATCTCCCGAATCGATGGCATCGTCGATTTCGGACCGAGCGTCCGAGGCAAGCGCTGCATCGTCGTCCGCGACACGCAGACGAACCAGGAAGAGGAACACCTCATCCCCATCGGCAAGCACGTCATCGTGTTCAAGGGCGACCTGGTCAAGAAAGGCCAGCAACTGACCGAAGGTCCCGTCGTCCCTCACGAGATCCTCGACGTCCTCGGGCCCCAGGCACTGCAGGAACATCTGGTCAACGAAATCCAGGAGGTCTACCGCCTCCAGGGCGTGACCATCAACGACAAGCACATCGAGATCATCATCCGTCAGATGCTCCGCAAGGTGCGCATCACGGAACCCGGCGACACCATCTTCCTGTGGGGCGAGCAGATCGAGAAGATCACCTTCGAGGAGGAAAACACCCGCGTCGAGAAGATGGGTGGCAAGCCGTCCGAGGCCGTCCCCGTTCTCCTCGGCGTCACCAAGGCCTCCCTCGAAACCGAGTCGTTCCTCAGCGCCGCGTCCTTCCAGGACACGACGCGCGTCCTCACCGACGCGGCCACCATGGGCAAGGTCGACTATCTCCGCGGCTTCAAGGAGAACGTCATCATGGGCCATATCATCCCCGCAGGCACCGGCTACACGCAGCATCGCAGCGTGAAAGTCAAAGCCCTCGTGGACGTCAACCCCGAGCAGGAAGCCCCGCCGTTCCCGCCCGTCTCTCACTCTGACGAACCGATGGTCGGCTGAATTCGCCTGCAGTCGTAAGACTTACCACGAGCCGCCCGGCTTCACCGCCGGGCGGCTCTTTCTTTGAGGCGCAAAGCGCTCCCCCGGGAAGGCACCAGCTCACGCAGGTAGGGCGGGCAGTCCCTTGCCCGCCGCCCCCTCGGGGCTATTCGAAGGTGAGCCTCACAAGGCCGGCGCGCAGCGGAGTGCGCGCCCTGCCGCCACAACTTCGGCAAGCACGGCGTTCTCCCCCTCCCTCCAGTGCCGGCTTGCAGTGCGCCCCGCGCTCTGTCTCTTTCAGTGTCAGCGATGGAACCCCTTGTGATGTTACCGGCTCCGGGCCTCCAGACGGTCCGCCACGTCGGCGACACCCTTTCATTTTCCCTTCAGGGCCCGGCGACGGCTCGCCCCGAAAACGGCTGGCACGCCCTCCTCCGCACGAACCTAGGCCGAAGCTCAACCCTGCACACCGAGATCATCCACGCCCGGACCCGATCGGTTCCGCCCTCCGGCGCCAGCTGGCACGACGTTCCGCTTCACTGGGACGCCGCCCGCAATGTCTGGTCACGCGAATTCGTCCTCACCGAACCCGGCTATCACTCCGCCAAGGCCTACATCGTCGACGCCCAAGGCTACCAGCACTGGCCCGCTGGCCCCGACTTCGGCGTCTCCATCCATCCCGATTGGTGCCGCACCGCAAACACGATCTACTGCGCCTTCACCCGCCTCTTCGGCGACACCCGCACTTCGCCCCGCCTCCTCCCCGAATCGTCCGAAGCCTCGATCCGCGCTCTCGAACTTCAGGGCTTCGCCGTCATCCCCCCGTCAGGGACGTTCCGGGACCTCGCCCGGTGCCTGCCTCACATCGTCCATCGGCTCGGCTGCCGGATCCTCCACCTGCTGCCAGTCCATCCAACTCCCACAGTCCACGCGCGGTTCGGAAGATCGGGCAGCCCCTACGCCGCCCTCGATCTCACAGCGGTCGACCCCGCCCTCGTGGAATTCGATCGGGCCACAACTGGAATCGACCAGTTCATGGAGCTTACCCGCGCCGCCCACGGACTCGGCGCCCGGGTCTTCATCGACATCGTGATCAATCACACCGGGTGGGGATCGCGCCTGTTCGAGGAGAATCCCGAATTCTTCCGCCGCGAGGCCGACGGACGATTCGCCTGCCCCGGTGCGTGGGGTGTCGTCTGGGAAGACCTCGTCGAACTCGAGCAGGAATCCGTCGCGCTGTGGGAAACGATCGCGGAGTCACTTCTCACCTGGTGCCGCCGTGGCGTCGACGGTTTCCGTTGTGACGCCGGTTACAAGGTCCCCACCCACGTCTGGCAGTTCATCACCGCCCGGGTCACACGCGAATTTCCGGACACGGTCTTCCTCCTCGAGGGCCTCGGCGGATCCTGGCAAGCCACCGAAAGCCTCCTCGGCCCCGGCGGCATGCAGTGGGCCTATTCCGAGCTCTTCCAGAATCACTCGGGCGCCCAGGTCCAATCCTACCTCGACTACGCCCTCGACCGCTCAGCAACCACCGGGACCTACGTCCACTACAGCGAAACCCACGACAACGATCGCCTCGGCGCAACAAGCAAGGCGTGGTCCCTCCTCCGCAACCGCCTCTGCGCGCTCACCAGCGTGAAGGGCGGCTTCGGCTTCACCGCCGGCGTCGAATGGCTCGCCTCCGAGAAAATCCTGGTCCACCAACGCACCGGACTGGCCTGGGATTCCCCCGACAACATCGTCGCCGAACTCGCCCGCCTGAACCTTCTCCTCGGCCATCATCCCGCCTTCTTCGACGGCGCCCGACTCCAACGCCTCAGCCCCCCGGGCTCCACCGCCTTTGCACTCCGACGCTCCTCGCCAGACGGCCAACACACTTGTCTCGTCCTCGCCAACACGTCCCCGGATACATCCGCGACCCTGACCCTGAAGCTCACCGATTGGCCCGCAAACGAATCGTCCCTTCACGATCTGCTCGGTCAGGAACTTCCCCGAATCGGGCGCGACCCGCGCGGAACAGTGTTCCATCTCCCCCCAGCCTCCATCCATTGCCTTGGCGACCCCCGATCCGCGTCGGGCGAATCAGGTGACGCCTACAGGGAATTCCGCGCGCGCGCCGCATTCGCCGTCCAGACCGCGGCAGCCCTCGTCGCCCCGGAAAAGCTCGTCGGGTTCAATGCCGATCAGGCCGCCGAGGCGGTTGATTCCGATCCGTCACGATGGCTCGCCTCAATCACCGCCGCCGCATCCGCCGCATCGGAGCCGTCATCCGGATCCCATGGCGGACTCGACCTGCGCCGAATCACTTCGACCTCGGAACCCCTGGAAATACTGCCCCGCGTCGCAACCTGGCAGGTCCGGGACGCGCGTCGGGTGTTGATCATCCCCCCGGGTTGGTGGTTGCTGCTTCGGGATGATTCCCCGTTCCGTGTGACGCTTGAAGGCTTGGACGCGGCAGAACCCGAACACCGGACGTCGCTGCGGACCCGGCGGGGTCATGTCGCTGCATTTGCCCCACGCACACCGTCCGGACCGGCCGACGCCAGGATCACATTTGAAATCGTCGGCAACCCCGGGCGCATCGTCCGCGCCGATATCCGGTTTCTTTCCGCGGCAACCGCAACCCCACCCTGCCGTCCTCCCGTCAACGCCGTGGCGTTGCTCACCAATGGACGCGGTGCCATGGCCCGCCTCCGGATGGACTTCGGAGCCATCGCCTCAAAGTACGACTGCGCCCTCGCGGCGAATCTCCACCCCTCTGTTCCCGTCGACCGCCACGTCTTCGTCAAAAGGATCCGGGCATGGCTGAATGCAGACGGTTTTCTCTCGCCCCTCGACCGACACAACCTGGTCGGATTCGAGGCCGGATCCACCGCGCGCTGGAATTTCCGTGCCAATGCCGGTGACGGCCGGACAGTGGAGGTGCGGGCCGAGGCGTCCTTTGTCCCGGGACGCAACACAACCCGGTTCTGTTTCCGCCGCGCCGCGTCCGACGCGCCCCACGCAGCGTCACTCACGCTCCGGGTGGACATCGAGGATCGTAGTTTCCACTCGGAAACACACCGCAATCCAGACGCGGAACGCCATTTCCAATCGAACACGGTCACACTCCCGGAAGATGCGGGGTTCACGTTCCACCCGGCTCCGGGCCGCGAACTGACGGTGCGATCCGACCGGGGCCTTTACCATGCCGGGCCGGAATGGGCGGAGCCTATTGCCCATCCCGTGGAGGCCTCACGCGGCCAGACCTCGGAGGGGGATGCCTACAGCCCAGGCTGGTTCGAAATCCCGCTGCGCCCCGGAGACGAAGTGACCCTCACCCTCGATGCCGAACTGCAAGGCACTCCCGGATCCGCCCCGACACCCATTCCGGAGGAGACCTTCCCGACCACCGCCGATTCCTACGCAGCGCGACTCCAACTGGCAATCGACGCCTTTGTGGTGCGGCGCGACGCCGGCCGCACGGTGATCGCAGGCTATCCGTGGTTCCTGGACTGGGGTCGCGACACGCTCATCGCAGCGCGGGGATTACTCGCGGCAGGTCGCGCATCCGACGTGCTGCAGATCCTCGAAACCTTCGCGCCCTTCGCCGATCGGGGCACCCTGCCAAACTCCATCCACGGCACCAACGCATCCAATCGCGACACCAGCGATGCCCCGCTCTGGTTCGTGGTCGTTGTCGAAGAAACGGCCCATCTCCTCGGCACCGAAATTCTCCACCGTCGCCCAACCCCCGGAGCACCCACGCTTCTCGAGGTCGTGCGCTCGCTCGCCGACGGTTACCTCGCGGGAACACCCAACGGCATCCGCGTCGACCCGAACTCCGCCCTCGTCTGGAGCCCGTCGCATTTTACCTGGATGGACACCAACCACCCCGCCGGAACACCGCGCGAAGGTTATCCCATCGAGATCCAGGCCCTCTGGATCCGGACACTTCGATGGCTCGCCGCCCATGACTCCAATCGCTCGAGCCATTGGGACGAGCTCGCCCTCAAGGCCCACGAGTCCGTCCAGGAACTGTTCTGGCTCCCAACCCTCGGCTGGTTCAGCGACGTCCTCGTCGGCACGTCGGCGATGCCTGCGGAACGCTGCCTCGCCGATGACGCCCTCCGCTGCAACCAACTGCTGTTCGTGGCGTTCGGTCTTGCGACCCCACGCCACGCGAGATCCGCGGTGGACGCCGCCATGCAACATCTCGTCGTTCCCGGCGCCGTCCGGACGCTGGCCCCGCTGCCCGTCTCCCTGCCCCTGCCGATCCGCGACGCGGCGGGCGGGCTCTTGAACGACCCCACCCAGCCGTATTGGGGACGCTACGAAGGCGATGAGGATACCCGTCGCAAGCCAGCCTATCATAATGGCACCGCATGGACCTGGTTCCTGCCGCTGCTCTGCGAGGCCATGGCCGTCGCTTGGGACTTCCAGACCGACGCCCTCACCGCCGCACGGGCCATCCTGAAGTCCAACGAAACACTCCTGGATGCCGGCTGCATCGGGCACCTCCCCGAAATCCTCGATGGCGATGCTCCCCACTCCCCCCGAGGTTGCGACGCCCAGGCCTGGTCCGTCACCGAATCCCTCCGTGTCTGGCATTCCCTGAACCGGGATCGGACCGCTGACCGGGATGGGTGCATCAAGCACCCCGGACGCCCCCCTGGATAGGTGCTGGCGGTGGCCCCGCGCAGGCCCAATAGGCTGGGCTTCCAGAGCAATTTCAACGTTGTTTCGGACACCCGGCCGCGTAGTCTTTCATCGTCTTCGTCGACGCGGCATTTCGCGCCGCCGCCTGTGCAAAAACGACACCATGTCCGAGCCCACCGAACCGCCCTTTTCCCCATCGACTGCCCCCGAGGCAGGAACGACTTACGACGCCTCGCGGATCGACAAACTGGAGGGCCTCGAGGCCGTGCGGAAACGACCGGGAATGTACATCGGCGACCCCGATGAGCGTGGCCTGCACCACTGCGTTTTTGAAGTCCTCGACAACTCGATCGACGAGCATCTCGCCGGATACTGCGCCCACATCGAAGTGCTGATCCACGTCGACGGCTCGGTCTCAATCCGCGACGACGGCCGCGGCATCCCCGTCGATGTCCACCCGAAATGGGGCATCCCCGCCGTGGAGTTGGTCCTCACAAACCTCCACGCCGGCGGCAAATTCGGACAGGGCGCCTACAAGTATTCCGGCGGTCTCCATGGCGTCGGCGCCAAATGCGTCAACGCACTCTCCGATTGGTTCAAGGTCGAGGTCTCCCGTGACGGTCTGGTCTACCACATGGCCTTCGCCCGTGGAAAAACCACCCAGAAACTCGAGATCATCGGCAAGTCCCGCCATACCGGCACGCTCATCACCTTCAAGCCGGACGCCGAAATCTTCACGATCACGACGGAGTTCAAGTTCGACCTCCTCGCCAACCGGCTCCGCGAACTCTCGTTCCTCAATCCCGGCGTCGAAATCACCCTCACCGACGAACGGTTGGACAACAAAGTCGAACACTTCTTCTACAAGGACGGCATCCTCGAGTTCGTCAAACAACTCGGCAGAAACAAGGAGGTCATCCATCCCAAGGCCGTCGTCCTCGCCGCCGGCAAGGAAGAAGTCCTCATCGAGTGCGTCCTCCAGTACAACGACTCGTACACCGACCAGATCCTCTGCTTCGCCAACTCCATCCCCAACCCCGACGGCGGTACCCACATGACCGGGTTCCGTACCGCCCTGACCCGCGCCATCAACCAATACGCGCGCTCCAACCAGATCCTCAAGGAGAAGGACCCCGCAATCACCGGCGATGACGTCCGCGAAGGCCTCGTCTGCGTCCTCAGCGTCAAGCTCCCCAACCCGCGCTTCGAGTCCCAGACCAAGGTCAAACTCGTCAACACCGAGGTCGAAGGCATCGTGTCCTCGGTCGTCTACGACGGCCTCATGACCTACTTCGATGCCACCCCGGCCGTCGCCAGGCGCATCATCGACAAAGGACTCACCGCCGCCCGCGCCCGCGAAGCCGCCCGTAAAGCCCGCGAAGCCGTCCGTAAAACCGCCCTCACCGGCGGCGGCCTCCCCGGCAAACTCGCCGACTGCTCCGACCGCGACCCCATCAACACCGAGATCTACATCGTCGAGGGTGACTCCGCCGGTGGCTCCGCCAAACAAGGACGCGACCGCCGCTTCCAGGCCATCCTCCCCATCCGCGGCAAGCTCATCAACGTCGAGAAGGCACGCCTCGAAAAAGTCCTCGCGAACACCGAAATCCGCACGCTGATCACCGCGATCGGTACCGGCATCGGCGTCGGCGAAGGCGAAGGCGCCTTCAGCCTCCCCCGGCTCCGCTACCACAAGATCATCATCATGACGGACGCAGACGTCGACGGATCCCACATCCGCACGCTGCTTCTCACCTTCTTCTACCGGCAGATGCCGGAGCTCATCAAAGGCGGCTACATCTACATCGCCCAACCTCCGCTCTACCTGATCTCACGCCGCAAACGCGAGGAATACGTCGACGACGATATCCAACTCAACCGCATCCTCATCCAACTCGCGGTCGAGGATGTCCGCCTCAAGAACCTCGCCGACGGCTCCGTCCTGCATCCCTCGCAACTCACCGAGATCCTCGAACTTCTCGAGTCCCTCGACAAATTCGCACTCGCCATCCGACGCCACGGCGGCGACTTCGCCGAATACATCGAACGCCGCGATCCGCACACCAGCGAACTTCCACGCCACCTCGTCCGCGTCCGCGCCGGCAACGAGGAGTCCGTCCACTACTTCCACTCCGAGGAACAGCTCCGCACATTCACCGAGGCCAACCCCGACCTGGGCCTGTTCGGCGACGACCTCCCACCCGACGCACCCCTGGAAAAAGCCTCCCGCACCGGCCCCGTCCGGCGCGCCAGCCACGTCGAACTCCACGAGGCCAAACCCGTCGCCGATCTCCTCCAACGCCTCGCGGTGAAAGGCCTCGACGTCAGCCACTACTCCGCACAGGACCAACCCCTCTTCGAACTGATCGAGGGCGATGGCGACAACCAGAAATCCCGCCCGATATTCTCCATCGCGGAAATCCTCTCCGCCGTGAAGGACGTCGGCAAACGCGGCATCGAGATCAAACGCTTCAAGGGCCTGGGCGAAATGAACCCCCAGCAACTCTTCTCCACCACCATGGACCCCGCCCGCCGCAAGCTGCTCCGCGTCGACCTCACCGACGCCATCGAGGCGGAACATATGTTCACCACCCTCATGGGCCAGGAAGTCGAACCCCGCCGCCAGTTCATCGAGGACAACGCCCTCAACGTCCGGAACCTCGATGTCTGATCCGGTTTGACCCGCGTGACCACGTGTAGTCACATGCTTCCATGAAAACGAAGCGCATCCCAACCCGCGCCGTCCCCGTCCCCGACCCGGACCAGGCGATGGTCCTCCGCGAGGTTACCTCGGATCCCGCGGTCGGGGACGTCATCAGCGTCCGCGCCGCCAAGACCCATTTGTCGGCCCTCCTCGACGTGGTCGCCGCCGGCCGCGAGATCGTCATCACCAGCGGTGGCACGCCGAAGGTGCGGCTCGTCAGTTTCGAGCTGAAACCGCGGCGCAAGGTCTTTGGCGGAGCCGCCCGGCACCTCGCCACGATGCCCGCCTGGAAAGGCGGCCCGACGGCCGACGAACTGATCCGTGCCGATCGCGACGGACGGGGATGATCGCCGCATGTACCTGGACAGTTGCATCCTCGTGAAACTGCTCGCCCCCGAACCTGACAGCCACATGCTGGAAAAGGCTCTGAGAGGGCAGCCGCTGGTCACCTCGGAACTGGCCACCACCGAGGTCGCGTCCGCCCTTCTCGCCCGCGAACGAGCCGGAGGCCTCAAGCCCCGAGACCGCGAGCGGGCCATGCAACAACTCCAGGAGTGGATCCGAACCGAGGAGATTGTCGTGGCTCCACTCGATGGTTCCGTCCTGCGGCGCGCGACCCGGCTTCTCGAGCAGTGCCATCCTGAAGTCCCGCTGCGAACCCTCGACTCGATCCATCTCGCCACGGCGGACAGGCTCTTGGAGGGCCCGCTCTGCACCACCGACCGCCGCCTCCGTGACGCGGCTGCCCACATCGGTCTCGAAGTTTTCCCGCCAGGCTGAGCCCGACGCCGGCCACATTTTCCAACCCCCATGCCCGATCCCACTGCCCCCGGTCTTCCGCCCCAACAACCCGTGGCCAACACGCCACTCTTCGCCGCCAGCGAGAAGGTCAACAAGGTCAACGTCGCCGACGAGATCAAGAACTCGTTCCTCGACTACTCGATGTCCGTCATCATCTCGCGCGCCTTGCCCGACGTGCGCGACGGACTCAAGCCCTCCCAGCGACGCATCCTCTATGCGATGAACGATCTCGGGGTGCAGCCCAATCGCAAGCACCTCAAATGCGCCAAGATCGTCGGCGAAACCATGGGTAACTACCATCCCCATGGCGACCAGGCCATCTATCCCACGCTCGTCCACATGGCCCAACCCTGGTCCATGCGCGAAAAACTCGTCGACGGCCAGGGCAACTTCGGTTCGGTCGAGGGCGATCCCCCGGCCTCCATGCGGTACACCGAGGCCCGCCTCGCCCACCTCGGCGCCGTCCTCATGACGGACATGGAGAAGGATACCGTCGATTTCGTCCCCAACTACGACGAGACCCGCGTCGAGCCCACCGTCTTCCCGGCAGCATTTCCCAATCTCCTCGTCAACGGCGGCACCGGCATCGCCGTCGGCATGGCCACCAATATCCCGCCGCACAATCTCGGCGAGGTGATCGACGGCGTCTGCGCCCTCGTCGACAACCCGGCCCTCACCATCGACGACCTCGCCAAGCTCATCCGCGGTCCCGATTTCCCCCAGCAATGCTTCGTCTGCGGCCTCGAGGGTATCCGCGATTATTTCCGCACCGGCCGGGGCACGATGAGGATGCGCGGCAAGGTCGGCGTCGAGGAATTGAAGAACGGCCGCACCCAGATCGTCGTCACGGACGTTCCCTATCTGGTCAACCCGGCTGAACTGGAGAAGCGCATCGCCGAGCTGGTGAACGAGAAGACGCTCACGGACATCAGCGGCCTGCGCAATGAGTCCGACGAGAACACCCGCCTCGTCATCGAACTCAAGCGCGATGCCATCCCGAAGGTGGTCATCAACAATCTCTACCGGCTTACCCAGCTGGAGACGACCTTCAGCGTCAACCTCCTCGCCATCGACGGCGGTCGCCCCAAGACGCTCAATCTCAAGGAGGTTCTCAACTGCTACATCGAGCACCGCCGCGAAGTCATCCTCCGCCGCACCCGCTACGAATTGCGCGAGGCCGAGAAACTCGCCGAGCGCCTCGAAGCCTACCTCCTCGCCCTCGCCCACCTCGACGATTTCATCCGCATCATCCGATCCTCCTCCAATCGCGAGGAAGCCCGGAACCGCCTCCTCGTCTTCGAGTTCTCCCGGGCCACAGTCGAAAGCCTCGGCATCCTGATCCGCAGCGAAGCCCGCATCGTCGATGGCCGTTACGCCTTCACCGAAGCCCAGACGGACGCCATCCTCGAGCTTCGCCTCTACCAGCTCACCGGCCTCGAACGCGACAAGGTCAAGGGCCAGTACGACCAGCTGGTCGCCCAGATCAAGGATCTCCTGGACATCCTGGCCCGCGAGGAACGTGTCCTCGGGATCATCAAGGACGAGCTCCGCGCCATCCGCGCCAAACACGCCACCCCACGACAGACCGAGATCATCCCCGACGCCGGCGAAATGCTGATCGAGGACCTGATCGCCAACGAGGCGGTGATCATCACGATCAGCCACAATGGCCTCATCAAACGCACCAACGTCAGCTCCTACCGCGCCCAGCGACGCGGCGGCAGGGGCGTCATCGGCATGGGCACCCGCGAATCCACCGTGGTCGATGGCGAAAGCGCCGACTTCATCGAGCACCTCTTCCCCGCCGGTACCCACGATTACCTGATGTTCTTCACGAACACCGGCCGGGTCTACGTCGAACGGGTCCACGAAATCCCCGACATGCCGCGTACCGGCAAAGGACGCAGCATCGCCAACCTTCTCGAACTCAAGCCCGACGAGAAGATTGCCGCCCTCATCCGCATCCAGTCCGTCGTCAGCCCAACCAAGGAAGACCAGACCTGGCAACAACCCGGCCACGTCTTCTTCGCCACCGCGAAAGGCACGGTCAAGAAGACCGCGCTCGAGGATTTCAAGAATGTCCGCCGCGACGGCATCATCGCCATCGGCATCGACGAAACCGACCGCCTGATCGAGGCCCGGCTCACTTCAGGCGCCGACGAAGTCGTTCTCATCACCGCCGAGGGCATGAGCATCCGCTTCGCCGAAGAACAGGTTCGCTCCATGGGCCGCTCCGCCTACGGCGTCAACGGCATCGCCCTCGACCCCGGCGACTCCGTCGTCGCCCTCGCCATCGTCGATACCCAGGCCACCTTGCTCGTCGCCGGTGACAACGGCATCGGCAAACGCACCGCCTTCGACGAGTACCGCGCCCAAAGCCGCGCCGGCAAGGGCATCATCACCATGAAGACGACCGAGAAGACCGGCCGCGTGGTCGGCGCCCTCGCCGTCCGTGAAGCCGCCGATCTCATGCTCATCACCACCTCCGGCCAGATGGTCCGCATCCGCGTCGCCGACATCCGCGAGGCCGGCCGCAACACGATGGGCGTGAAACTGATCAACCTCGATTCCTCCGACAAACTCCAGGCCATCGCACCCGTCGTCAGCGAGGAACTCACCGAAAGCGAACCGCCTGCCGGCGAAAGCACACCCGCGCCCGACGCCTAGGGCCCCTCGTGCGACATGGAGGGACTCCTCCCTCCACGCCAAAAGAAGTTCGCATGGCCGCGTTCCCGACGGAACGCGGCCATCTCCGCATTGCGGCGGCCCATCGCCGCAATCCAGCCCGGCATCACTTCTCCCGCTCCACCCAAACCATCACCTCGAGATCGTAGTCCGTGTAGGCCCGGTAGCTTCCCCGCAACCACAACAGCGCCGTCCTCCCCGTCCGCCACTTCGGCACGATCGGACGCAGGTTGTCACCCGAGGATCCCGGCGTGAGCGCCTCCCATTCCCAATGCACGCCGAAGTCGCGCGTCCGGCCCCGAAATATCTCATGGTGCCCCGAGGTCAACGGCGTCCCCGCAACGGGATCCACATTGCTCGAGATGAACACCACCCCGGGATCGTCAGGATGCACGCAGATCCCGCCCGTGTAGTCATCCTCGCCCGAGTACAGACGTGACCCCGCGTGGGCCACCTCGTGGTCCGACCACTCACGTCCGTCCCATCGCGCCCAGCGATACCGATGGTCCTTGCCCGACTCGCCCGACGCGACACCCGCCGGATCTTTCCGCACGGAATAAACCGCCCGGACCGCACCGCCCTTGTCCAAGGCGATGTCGTGCGTCCACGCCACGTTCTGCGGATCACCCTTGAACACCCGCGTGGCCTCGGCGGGCCGGATCGGTCCGTCCCTCAAGGCACGGATCAACGTGCCGTCGCTCTGGCAGATGTAGCCGCCACGAATCACCGCGTGATAGATGCTGTTGTCGAAGTCACGCGGATGACCCTCGGTGAAGATGAAGTGGATCGCGTCGTGCCCGTTCGAGGCATACTTGACATAGGGCCGATGCTTCACCGGCGACTCCACGTCGACGAGCAACCCGCCGCGCACCCAGCTCAATCCGCGATCATCCGAGGAGGCCCACGAGGGTTTGAAACTATCGTCGAGGCCACGGAAGAAATCATAGATCCGCCCACGCGGCCCCTCGCGGTCCAGCCAGTGCAAATTCGAATAGGTGATCCGGGACGATTCGCTGGGTATGAATTCGTGCTCCGGCTGCCATCGCGTGGCGTCACCGCGCGACCTCGAGATGCGATGATAGATCCTGTTTTCAGGCCCGTGCTTCGAGTACATCACCAGCAACCGGCCGTCCGGCAATCCCAGCCACGCCGGCGAATCGTGGTCGTCGACCTCCAGATTCTTCCGCAGCGGAAAACGCGTCGCCACCCCGGTCTTGAGGTCGAGACTCATCGCATCGATGTCCCCCCGCCTCGACGCATCGAAACGCCCCATGGCCACCGATCCCACAAACAGCCGGTCCCCAACGATGATCGCCCTCTCGTCCTCAAACCACGACCAGCCTCCGTCGTCGTTCAACACCACCGCGCTCGCCGCCACCGGCTTCTGCGCTGCCTGAAGTCCGACCGCCGACCCTCCGACCAGGAAGCACGCCAGCCCCACCCACCCTCCCAGCGCTCTCCATGAACGGAGTGGCACCACGAAGAGCACGAAGGACACGAAGGAACCCAAATCCTCTGGCCTTCGTGATCTTCGTGACCTTCGTGGTAGATCCCCGCGTGGTTCATGGTCCCAATGCGTGTCCAAATTTTGGAAAACCCGGCTACCCATG
>CAIMTB010000609.1 GCA_903844265.1 uncultured Verrucomicrobiota bacterium | reverse complement strand
GGCAAGTCGACGCTCATGCACATCCTCGGCTGCCTCGACACGCCGAGCAGCGGCACGATAACCCTCGACGGAACCGAGATCCAAACCGCCTCCGCCCGCAAACTGGCCAAGGTCCGCAACGAGAAGATCGGGTTCGTATTCCAGTTCTTCAACCTGCTCCCCAAACTCAACGTCCTCCAGAACGTCGAGCTTCCCATGATCTACGCCGGGCTCGGCTCACGTGAACGTCACGAGCGCGCCATGAACGCCCTCAAGTCGGTGAACCTCGAAAACCGCTCCAAGCACCGCCCCCTCCAATTGTCCGGCGGCCAGCAGCAGCGCGTCGCCATCGCCCGCGCCCTGGTCAACAACCCCCGCCTCATCTTCGCCGACGAACCCACCGGCAACCTCGACTCCCACACCGGCGAGATGATCCTCGATACCTTCCGCGCCCTCCATCAACAGGGCCGCACGATCATCCTCGTCACTCATGACCCCGAGATCGCCGCGGTGACCCCACGTCGCATCGAGATCCGCGACGGCAAGATCGCCGACAAAATCGACCCCACGCTCGCCGGCATCAAGACCCACCCCAAAACCTCCGGGTAAAGGGGCACCCACCGCCAGCGGCCAGCAACATCGTCGCCTCCGAACCCGGGCACGAGAGGTCACAGAGGGGGCAGTCCTGAAGCGTCCTTGCGCTCCCGCACGGGAAGCTCAGCTCAGACGCCCCGCGCAGGCTCGGATGAAGTCCGGCGAAGTCCCGCAGCAGCCGCCCACAAACGACGCCCCCGCCGCCACGAGCTCCGGCACCCACTGGGAGAATTCATCGGCAGTCGTCCGGTAGAGGACGTGTCCGTCCACCATCTCCGGCAAGCCGGCGTTGGCCTTGATCCAGATCGGACGATCGGTGGCCGCGCGCAGGCGCTTCGCAATCTTCACGAAACCAGCGACGCCCTGGCCGCAGTTCGCCCCCACAACGTCCGCGCCCGCCTCGGTCAGTGCCTTCGCCGACTGCTCCGGCGTGGTCCCCATCATGGTCCGGTCCTTCTCCCGCCCGGTGTCGAAGACCATGCAGCCCACCACCGGAAGACCGGTCTTCTTGGCCGCGATCACCGCCAGACAGGCCTCCGCCAGATCGGACATCGTCTCCACCACCAGCCCATCCGCCCCGCCCGCCGCCAACGCGAAGGCCTGCTCCTCGAACGTGGAACGAAGCTGGTCCTCGGTGACTTCACCTGTAATCAACATCTTGCCGCACGGTCCGATCGAGGCGAACACCCGCGCCCTCCCGCCCGCGGCAGCCTTCGAATGACGCACTCCCGACTCGTTCAATTCGCGCCACTGCGACACGAGCCCCGACTCGGCCAACCGCACGCGGTTCGCCCCGAACGTGTTCGTCAGGATCACACGGCTCCCCGCGTCGACGTACGCCTGCGCCACCTCCACCACCTTCGACGGCTGGGTCAGATTCCAGCCATCGGGAAACTCCCCAACCGCGAGACCGCGCTCCTGCAATTGGGTTCCCCAGGCTCCGTCGGTGAGGACAGGCCCGGACGCGAGAAGTTCAGCGATCAGCGGATGCATCGTAGGTCCGGGAAGCAAACGCAGTCCGGGCCCCGTCGTCAACGCCCCGGAGGCCGGAGGCCTGCGATCGCGCTCCACCGCGCCATCTACCGCCTCGGCCGGCGCGACGTGAGGAGGTTCGCCACCCACGGGGCCGTGATGGCTCCCGCGATGAACACCAGCGTCATGGCCGCCACCAACGAGTCGAGCACCCACCACCGCCCCGACACCTGCTCTGGCATGAGGGACTCGACGAAAAGACCCAGCCCCGACAATCCGATCACAACCGTGATCCATGCCATTGTCCGACGCGGCCAGCCCTCATGACAGTTGAAGGTCGCCGCCGTCGGGATCAGGAGGCCCGCCGCTGTGAACAAACCGAGGAGTGGCGGCCCGTCGAATCCTCGGACCAGGCAGGCAGCCACGCCCGCAACGACCAACCCGGCCACGGCCCCGACCCAGTTCGACGCCCGGACCTGTTCCTCGGAGAGTGCCAGCCGCCCAAAGCGGTTCAGGCGAAGAAGCAGGTTGAAGAGCGGCTGCGCCGTCCAGCTGAGAAAGACGAACCCGACGTAGAACACACGCAGCGCGAACGTCGCGGGCGCGATTGCAGGATTCGCCTGCTCCACGGCGGCCAGCAGGCGGTAACCAAGATACCCCCCCACCACGATGCCCCACCGGGTGTTGTGCCCGAGCCGCGACATCCACAGGAAATACCGGAGCAACAGTCCGTACACCGGGTTTCGGGCCTTGAGTGCCTCGACGATCCCCGCCCGGGCCCACTCGTTCTCGGGGTCCAACCGGAGGGCCTCACGAAAACTTTCCAGCGCCTCGCGCGGTCGTGACTCGTGCAGCCGTGTCCATCCCACGTTCGCGTGCGTCGTTGAATTCTCCGGATCCTTCGACAACGCCGCGTCCAGCGCCTGCCCTGCTTCGCCCCTCCGCCCCAGATGGACCAGCGCCAGCGCTCGCAGGTTCGCGCAGTCCACGTGCTCGGCATCCACCTGCAACCCCCGCTCCGCCGCCTCCAACGCCTGCGCCCAGGCACCCACGTCCGCCTTCAGCGCCCCGAGCAGCCAGAAGAAATCCGCGTCACAACCGTCGATGCGGATCGCCTCCATGACCGTTGCGAGGGCTTCGTCCGTGCGGTTGCGGCCACGAAGAACGCGGGCCTGGATGAAATGCGCGAATGCCAGGTCAGGCTGCAGGGCAATGGCCTGCTGCGCCTCCGTCGTCGCCTCTCCCCAGGACTCACGGGTGATCAGGCATAACGCCAGGAGCGCGTGTCCGAACGCATGGTCCGGAACCTCGGCAAGGTGGCGACGGACCTCCGCCTCAGCCATCTCGAAGCGCCCCTGCTCGGCCAGCAGCAGCGCGCGATCAAACAAGGCACTCATCCGCGAACCCGATCCCCGGGCCACGAGCCGACGACCTTGGCAACGGCTGAATTCACGATGATTCCAGTCACTCCGCTTCGTTTCACATCACCGCACATCACTTGAGCTTCAGGTGAACCAGGATGTCGTCGTAGATCCCACCCTGGTTGGAATAGAGCGCGTAATTGCGCGCTGTCGCGAACCACTCGCGCGTCGTCGGCTTGCGCGCGGCAACCGCCGCCAGGAGGTCCTTCTGCGTGATCGGCTTCGCCATCCCCGTCTTCATGGCCTCGCGGAGCTTCGACTCGACCGCCACTTCCACCACGGCACCCAGGTCCGCGCCCGAAAAGGCGTCACAGCGCTTCGCCAATTCATCGCAATCCACCGACTCCGTCGGCTTGCCCGCCAATTGAAGTCGCAGGATCGCGGCCCGCGCCGGGGCATCGGGCGGGGGCACGAACAGGATGCGATCAAACCTCCCGGGTCGGCGGAAGGCCGCATCCAGATGCCACGGCGCGTTGGTCGCCGCCAGGATCAGGACCCCCTCATTGCTCGCGCTCACGCCGTCCATCTCCGCCAGGAACTGGTTGATCAACTGCCGCCCCGCGTGGTGCCGGAGGTCGCTGCGGCTCGCCCCCAACGCATCCGCCTCGTCAAAGAACAGCACGCACGGACGATTGCGGCGCGCGCCATCAAACAACTCATGGAGGTTCCCCTCGCTGTTCCCGATCCACATGTCGAGGACGTCATTGATCCCGACGCTGATGAACCCGGCGCTGATCTCGCCCGCCGTGGCCCGCGCCAGGTGGGTCTTGCCACAGCCCGGCGGCCCGTACATCAGGATCCCACCACCCACCGTCTTGCCGTAGGCCTTGTACAGCTCCGGATGCGCAATCGGATGGATGATCTTCAGCCGGATCTCCTCCTTCATCGCGTCCATGCCACCGACGTCCTTGAAGGAGATCTTCGGGCGCTCGGGCTCGACGTCTGCAGGGTCGTCCGGCACCTCACCCCACGGCGCACGAACGCGCCCCTCCACAACCTCGGCCATTTCCTCACCTCCATGGATTCCAAGCACCTCGGCGAACTCGGCGTCCGCCACCGCGGGTTCCCTCTCGACTCCACGCCGGTACTGCAACACCGCCTGCTCGATCTCCCCGATGCCCGCAAGCAACCGGGCGTACAGCACGAACGCGCGGGCCGGCGCATCCACCAATTGGACCACGCTCTCAACCAACGCCAACGCGTGGCTGTTCTTGCCCTGCGCAAAAAACGCCCGCGCCAACCCCACCTTCAAACCCATCCGCTCCGGAGCCATCTGCAGCGCTTCCCGGTATTCCTTCTCCGCCTCCAGCGCCCGGCCAAAACCGAGCAGCAGATCCGCCAGCGACTGCCGCAAAGCCACGTTCCCGGGCGCCAACCGCACCGCATCACGCAACGCATCGAGCGCATCGGAACCGCCTGACTCGGACAAAGACATGCCCCAAGCCAACCCAACCCTCGCCGCGAAGTCAAAACCACCGGGTGCCGTATTCGCCCCCCGGTTCACGCCTCCCCCAGGACCACCACCCGCACCGCATCAAGCCGCACCCGCGCCCTGCCCACCCGATCCCGCAATTCGACAAGCTCGGATTCCAGCGCCGCGATCTCCTCGGGCCTGACGTTGGGGTTCACCTCCGCCAATGCCCGCAGACGCGACAGTTCGCCCCCCACCTGATCCGCGATCGCCAGCGACGCCGATTCGATCACACCACGGCTCCCGGCCTCCGCCAACCGCACCGTGGCCTGGATCAGGCTCGAGAGCAGCTCGCGAAAATCGTCGCTGTCCAGCAACTCGTGCAGCGCCCCGTCACGGATGGTCCCACGATCCAACGCCGCAATGCCGCTCGCAGGCACCTCGCACCCACGGACATCCACGACCACCCTCAACGGCGTCGCGGGCAGAAACCGGTCGAGGTGCAGCTTCGCCGGCGCGATGCATTCCACCACGTGGATCGCCTCCACCCAGAGACCATTCCCCGGCGCCTTCGGCCAGACAACACAGGACGTCCCCCCGCGCGCCCCGGAGGTGAGGAGATCCAGCGCCCCGGTCACCATCGGGTGATCCCACGTCAGAAACGCAATGTCCTCACGGCTCAACGCAGCCTCCCTGTGGAATGTCACCGACAATCCCTCCGGCGGCAGCCCGGGAAAACTGTCCGCAAACACCCCGTCCGCGCCGATCCTGAACATCCGCGGCCCAAGATCCTCCACCGGCACCCCGAAGTGATCCCACACCCGCAACAGGAAATCCTCGAGACGCGGGTCGCCGTCGAGCGCCGACACGGCGTCCACGATCGCCGAAGCAGGCCCCGGCCGGAATGAGTTCAACTCGAGGAGACGATCCCGTCCCCGCTCAAGAAGGGCCTCCACCTCCGCCCGCGCCGCGGCCGTGCGCCTCACGAGATCGTCCAACTCCCCACGCCGGCTCTCGTGCGTCTCGTGGAAATCCTGCGCGAGATCCCGAACCTCCGCCCCGAAGCGCGCCAGCAGTTCGCGCCCCGCATGGAAACTGCGCCCGAAAGCGTCGAGCCCCTCGTGAAACCACCTGAAAAGCACCTCCTGCGGGCTGTTCTCCACAAACGGCACGTGGATCTGGATGTCCGCCTTCTGCCCAATGCGATCGAGACGACCCATGCGCTGCTCCACCAACTCCGGGTCCAGCGGCAGATCGAACAGGATCAAATGCTGCGCAAACTGGAAATTCCGCCCCTCGCTCCCGATCTCCGACGCCAATAAAATCTGCGCCCCCTCCGGATCCGCAAACCACGCCGCGTTGCGGTCACGCTGGATCAACTCGAGATCCTCATGGAACAAGGCCGGCGCAATCGCCAACCGCGCACGCAGCGCCGCCTCGATCGCCAACACCTTCTCACGCCGACGACAGATCAGCAGCACCTTCGCACCCTTCGAATTCCGCAGCCACTGCACGAGCCAGTCGATCCTTGGATCACGATTGAAATCCAACATGCGGCCACCACCAGCGCCCGGGTCGACGGCGATGTCCGCCTCAAACTCCCGCGCCAACCCGTCCAGCAACGAGGCGTCCTCCGCCGGCGCCACCAGCGGAACAGGCCGCGGACGACGCTTCGGGAACCCCTTCATCGCCGACCGCGTGTTGCGGAAGACGACCCGCCCCGGGCCGTGACGATCGAGCAGCTCCGAGACAACCCCGCTCCTCGCCGCCTTGTCGCCGCGCGCAAGCGCTTCAACCCGCCCCCTCAGCCCGCCCGCGTCGCACCCGGGCAGACCCCGAAGCCGCGCGATGTCGGCGTCGGTGAGCGGCGCGTCACCCAACAACCGGTTCACAACCGACGCCACTTCGACGAAGGAACCCGCCTCCCGCTCGAAGCTGTCGAGATCCTGGTACCGCGCGGGGTCAAGCAGTCGAAGCCGCGCGAAGTGACTCTCCAACCCCAGCTGCTCAGGCGTCGCCGTCAACAGCAGAAGCCCTTCCGAACGCCGGCTGAGCGCCTCCACCACCCGATACTCCGGTCCCGCCTCGCCCCGCGCCCAGTGCAGATGATGCGCCTCATCCACCACCAGCAGATCCCACCCGGCCTCCACCGCCTGGAGCGCCCGCTTCGGATCCAGCAGGAGCGGCAGCCCACACAACACAAGCTGGTCCTCGAGAAACGGGTTCAACCCCGGATGCCCCGACTCGACGGCGTCGCAGCGTTCCTCGTCGAACAGGTGGAACCACAGGTTGAAGCGCCTCAGCAGCTCGATGAACCACTGGTGGACCAGCGACTCAGGGACCACCACAAGCACCCGCGACGCACGCCCCGTCGCCAGCAACCGATGGATCACAAGACACGCCTCGATGGTCTTCCCAAGCCCCACTTCATCCGCCAGGAGCACACGCGGCGCATGCCTCCCGGTCACCTCCCCCGCGATGAACAATTGATGCGGGATGAGGTCCATCCTCCCACCCGCAAACCCGCGCACCGCTGAACGACGGCGCCGATGCTGCAATTCCAACGCCTCACGCCTCAGCCCGTACGACCCCGCCGACTCCACGTCGCCCCGCAGCAACCGATCCCCCGGCGAACCAAATCCCTGCGCCGCGCTCAGCCCTGACTCCGGCACCGCCCGGGACCCCGCCCCACGATAGACCAGCAACCCCCCGGACTCGTCGATCGACACGACGATGAAGGTGTCCCCATCGGCCGTGACAACACTCTCCCCGACACGGTAACGCACGCGCCGCAAGGGCGCGCTCTGCACCGAGTATTGCCGCTGCTCCGCGCTCGCCGGAAACCCGACAAGCACCCGCCCCTCGGCCACGCGCAGGACGGTCCCCAATCCCAATTCGGGTTCCGCCTCGCTCAGCCACCGTTGCCCCTGAAGAAACACATTCATCGTCATCCTCACCGTCAGTCGCGCCGCCCACCCAGCCTACGACCCCGATTCCGCCCTGCCCAGCCCGGCGCCCACAGGAATCCAGCCCCGCCGCATCATGGCTTCGCAGCCAAAACCCCTTTCACAACCACCCACACATTCTCCGCCACGATCTCCTGCCCCCGCGCGGTCGGGTGAATCTGGTCCGCCTGGTTCAGCTCCGGCCTGCCCCCCACTCCCTCGAGAAGATGCGGCACCAGCGCCACCCGCCTCTCTTCGGCAACCGAACGAAACACATCCCGGAACTTCGCCGCATATTCCACCCCCATGTTGGGCGGCATCTGCATCCCCGCCAGGACCACCCGCCCCCCCGGTTGCTTCAATCGAAAGGTGTCGATGATCGCAACAAGGTTCGATCGCGTCGCCTCCGGCGCAATGCCGCGCAACCCGTCGTTGCCCCCCAACGCCACGACAAGCACATCCACCCGCCGCTTCATCAACCATCCCAACCGACGCAACCCGCCCGCCGTCGTGTCCCCACTCACCCCACCGTTCACCACCTCCACCGCCAACCCCGCATCGTCCACCTTCTTCTGCAGTATCGATGGATACGACTCCGACAGATCAAGCCCATGCCCCGCCGCCAGACTGTCCCCAAGGACAACCAACGTCCGACGCGCCGGCACCTGGTCCGCCGCCCACACCACCGCCCCAGCCAAGCACAGGATTACAACCGCAATCCCACGGAGGACCGGCACTGCATGCGACCGCCCGGATGCCGTCACCGTGGCTCCCGCAAGCACCAACCGCCCCACCCGCCGGAGCCGACGGCACAGTTCCACGTCCTCCATCAGAGGTTGATCCGGCACCCCGCCCACCGCCTCGAGCGCCGCGCGCCGCGCAAACACAGCCTGATCCGGCGACACCCGGCCACCCCACCACAACCGCAGCCAGCACCGGAACCGCGCCCCGCGCATCCTCGGCCGCGGATCTCGGAACCGCCTCCAAAACCCGCCCCCGGCCACCAACGGATCACGCAGGCATCGCAGCACCGCCGCCCCCGCGTCCCGTGGAAGCCAGGTGTCCGCAGACACCATCATCACCACGTCGCCCGACGCCCGCGCAGCCCCGGCCCGGAGTTGCTGCCCCCGCCCGCGGACCGATCGCACCACCGTGCAGCCCAGCTCCCGCGCCAACCCCTCGGTCCCGTCTTCGCTGCCGCCATCCACGACCAGGATCTCCGTGATCTCGGGAATGGCCAGAAGCCGCTCCACCGTCCCCCGAAGCCCGTCCCCCTCGTTGAACACAGGGATCACAACTGAAATCGTCCGGGCCACGGAAGGTCTCGCACGGACGGACCGGCTCCGGTGTTCGCGCCAAAGAAGCCCCGCCCCCACCAGCGCCCAGGTGACGTGTACCGACAGCGTCAGCAGGCCGCCCGCGACCGCCGCGGTGGCCGGAATGCCGTACGGCGCGAGCAGGAACATCGCCGTCCCCTCCCTCAACCCGGCCCCGGCGAACGTCACCGGAAGCGCCGCAACCACCGTGACCGCCTGATAAAGCCACAGGACCTTCAGCAGCGGAACCGGCTCCGGACTGACCGCCTGCAGGCACAGAACCTGGGTCAGGTTGAACATCGAGGCGGTAAATGCCGCAAACCCCAGGGCCCTCAGGCTGCGCCGCCCCGACCCCACGAGCTTCCGAACGGATTGCCGCAACGCCGCGAGCGACCTGCCGAGGAACGATTGCCGCCGTCGCCGGGTGAGGATGACGAGGACCACCGCCAGGACGAGCAGGACAGCGATCACCCCGCCACCCAGCTTCAACACCCACGGCCCCGGGGCTTGCATCTCCACCCGGGCCAACCACTCGAACGCCCCCGAATAGCCACCCGCCAACAGGGCCAGCGCCACGAACGCAAGACCGCCGACCGACGCCGTCAGGCGGTCGAGGATCGAGGCCGCAAACACCCCCGCCGCCGGAACCCCAAACCATCGCGAATACACCGCGGTCTTCGGGAGATCCCCTCCCGACGGCCCGCCGAGGAAGGTGTTGAAGAAGTGCCCGATGAACACCATCCGCACCGATGCAACGGCGTGAACCTCGGCGTCCGGGTTGAGCCGCAGCATCTGATGCCAACGCAGCGCCGATCCCAGAAGCCCCATCCCGAACGCACCCTGGGCCGCGAGGTACCACCCCAACCGCATCCCGCCGAACTGCGCCGCGAGCGCCACCGGGTCAAGCCGCCGAAAAACCCACCACGCCACACACACCGAACCCAGCAGCGCCAGAACCCGGGACGGCCATCGCCATCGGTCCCTGCGGCGTGTGGGTTCTCGGCTCGGTTCGCTCACGAGCCAACGCTACGCAAGAGTCGTGGATATTGAACAGGCGACAGCACAAGTCCCCACGCCAGGTTTGCCCTGGCACACCCGACTGCGCTTCACTCGCCCCTCCATGAAACTGCGCCACGGTCGTCACCTCGCGTACTGCACCAACATCCACCGCGGGGAATCATGGCCGGAAGTTCTCGCCGCGTTGGAGCATCACACGCTCGCGGTCCGGACCCGTGTGCTCGGCCACGCCGAAACCCCGTTCGCCATCGGCCTCCGACTCTCCGCCCGGGCAGCCCGTGAACTCGCCGATCCCCGGCAACTCACCGCGTTCCGACATTGGCTCGACCGCCACCACGCCTACGTCTTCACGATCAACGGATTTCCCTTCGGCCAGTTCCACGGCACGCGCGTCAAGGAACAGGTCTACCAACCCGACTGGACCCACCCGGAACGCGTCGAATACACGAACCTCCTCTTCGACATCCTCGGTGAGATCGTGCCGGCAGGAATCGATGGAAGCGTCAGCACCGCGCCTGTCTCGTTCAAGGCGTTCAACCCCGACTCCCGCGCCTTGAGGACCACCAGGGAGAACCTCTGGCAAGCCATCGAACATGTCGAACGCGTCGCCCGCCTCACCGGCCGACGACTCCACCTCGGGCTCGAACCCGAACCTCTCTGCACCCTCGAGACCACCGCCGAGGCCGTCGAGTTCTTCGGGCAGATGCGGGAGGATCGCCCCGGCGACCTCCGCATCGAGGAACATCTCGGCATCAACTACGATTGCTGCCATCTCGCCATCGAATTCGAAAACGCCGCCGAGGCCCTCGGCCGACTCCGACAACACCGGATCCTCATCAGCAAGATCCACCTCAGCAACGCCCTCCGGGTCCATCCCACCCCCGACACCCGCCAGGCCCTGGCCGCCTTCACCGAAGACACCTACCTGCACCAGGTCGTCCAGCGCGGACCCGACGGCGCGCTACGCCGATTCCAGGACCTCCCCGACGCCCTCGCCGCGACCGATGCATCCCAACCCGCCGGGGACCACGAGTGGCGCATCCACTTCCACGTGCCGCTCCACCATCGCCCCTCGTCCCGGTTCGAAACCACCTCCGATCACGTCGGCGCAACGCTCGATTGGCTCGCCTCAAATCCAGGCATCGCACCCCACCTCGAAATGGAGACCTACACCTGGGAAGTGCTCCCGCCCGACCTCAAGGCCCGCGGTGTCGTCGACCAACTCGCCGCCGAATACGACTGGACCCTCACCGAACTGAAGGCTCGCGGACTGGGCATGTAGGGCCCAACCGGCTCACCCGGTAGTTTCACCCAGGGCGGGCAGTCCCGTGCCCGCCGCGCATTTCCGAATTGTCGGTGGTGGGGCGGCCTCTCCGAGGGCGCCACGCTAGGTGCGTCCGCGAAGAACGGCGCGCAACGGAGTGCACGCCCCACCCTCACCCTGTGGATGCACGAACTCTCGGCGCTCCACGGATC
>CAIMTB010000608.1 GCA_903844265.1 uncultured Verrucomicrobiota bacterium | reverse complement strand
AGGGCGGGCAGTCCCTTGCCCGCCGCGCGATCGATGGCACCCGACGGCGTAGCGGAGTGCGCAGTGCATTTCCGAACTGTCGGCGGTAGGGCGGCCTCTCCGAGGGCGCCGCGTCCTCGGAGAGGCCGCCGTCACCGCGGTTTTCCATGCCGACCCGCGAGGAACTTGACCAACTCTTCGACCCCGAAATCAGCGAGGATCTCACCGTCCCAGTCCATCGTGGGAGCCTTGCGCTGCCCAGACACACGCACCATTTCGTCCATCGCGGCGGGGTTGCCCGAGACCACGACCTTCCGGAACGGCAGGCCGTGAGCCCCGAGATACTCCAGGACCTCCTCGCACCACGGACACCCGATCTTCACATACAGAACCGGCATGGCTTTCTCGCTCACGCCCCCATGCAGACAGCAGCGCGGGAGTGGAGCAAGACGAGAAGCTGGTGACCCGGGCCCCTATTTTCCCGCCTCGAACAACAGGACCGCCATGGGTGGGAGGAGGAAGAGAGCGGAGAAGGGTTGTCCGTGCGACGGGATTTGTTGGGCATCGACGCCGCCCAGGTTGCCCTGATTGGAGCCTGCATACAGTGCGGCATCCGTGTTCAGCACCTCCGCCCATTTCCCGGAGCTTGGGAGGCCGATGCGATAGCCGGGTCGCGGGACGGGTGTGAGATTGAGCACGACCAGAACCGGGGCGGATCCGTCCCGGCGCCGGCGGATGAAGCTGAGCGTGCTCTGACGGTGATCGGAGCAATCGACCCACTGGAACCCGGCGGGCTCGAAATCACCCTCCCACAACGACGGGCGGGCGCGGTAGAGGGTGTTCAGATCCTGGACGAGGCGTTGCACCGCGGCGTGGTACGGGCCTTCGGAGAGCAGGAACCAGTCGAGTTCGAGGTTGTGGTTCCACTCGCGCGTGGAGCCGAACTCGCCGCCCATGAAGAGAAGTTTCTTGCCGGGAAAGAGCCATTGGTAGGCGAGCAGGCAACGCAGGTTTGCGAAGCGCTGCCAGTCGTCGCCGGGCATCCGGCCGAGGAGCGTGCCTTTGCCATGGACGACCTCGTCGTGGGAGAGGGGCAGCACGAAGTTCTCGCTCGAATGATAGAGCATCGCGAACGTGAGTTCGTCGTGGTGATACTGGCGATGGACGGGCTCGCGCTCGAAGAAGCCGAGGGTGTCGTGCATCCAGCCCATGTTCCACTTGAGGCTGAAGCCGAGTCCGCCGAGGTAGGGCGGGCGGGTGACCATGCCCCAGGCGGTGGATTCCTCGGCGATGGTCGAGACGCCCGGATGCTCGGTGTGGACGAGGTGGTTGAACTCCCGAAGGAACGCGATGGCCTCGATGTTCTCCTTGCCGCCATGCCGGTTCGGAAGCCACTCGCCATCCTTCTTCGAATAATCGAGATAGAGCATCGAGGCCACGGCATCCACGCGCAGCCCGTCGATGTGGTAGCGCTCGCACCAGAACAGCGCGTTGGCGGCGAGGAAATTGCGAACCTCATGCCGGCCGTAGTTGAAGATGAGCGTGCCCCAATCCTTGTGCGCGCCCTGCCGCGGGTCCTCGTGCTCGTACAGACACGAGCCGTCGAAGCGGGCCAGCGCCCAGTCGTCCCGCGGGAAATGCGCCGGCACCCAGTCCACGATCACGGAGATGCCAGCCTGATGCAGGGCGTTCACGAGGAACTGGAAATCATCCGGCGTCCCAAACCGGCAGGTCGGCGAATAGAAACCCGTCACCTGGTAACCCCAGCTCGGATAAAAGGCATGCTCGCTGACCGGCAGGAACTCGACATGCGTGAAACCCAGCCGCGTCACGTACTCGATCAACGGCCCCGCCAACTCGCGATAGCTGAACGATTCCGCGGCCGTCTTCTTCCGCCAGGATCCGATGTGGACCTCGTACACCGACATCGGCCGGTCCAGGACACCCGCGGAACGTCGCGCCTCCATCCACGCCGTGTCCGACCACTCGAACTTCCGCGTGTTCCAGACGATCGACGCGTTCTGCGGCGCGGGCTCGAAGAAGAAGCCGTACGGGTCCGTCTTCAACGCCACGTTCCCGTGCAGGTCCCGGATCTCGAACTTGTACCGTGATCCCTCGCCCACCCCGGGCACGAAGATCTCCCAGACCCCGGACGCCCCGAGCCGCCGCATGAGATGACGTCGGCCATCCCAGTGGTTGAAATCGCCGACCACGCTGACCCGCTGCGCGTTCGGAGCCCACACCGCGAAGCTCGAGCCAGGCACGCCATCCGGAGAACGGAGGTGCGCCCCCAGCTTGTCGTAGATCCGGCGCTCGTTGCCCTGGCCGAACAGGAACAGATCCGTCTCACCCACCGTGGGAAGGAAGGAGTAGGCATCGCGCCCGATCGACTGCGCCCCGTCCACCCACGTCACCCGCAGATCATAGGCAAACACGCGGCCGATCTGCATGGAGG
Source organism: uncultured Verrucomicrobiota bacterium (assembly GCA_903844265.1). GTDB lineage: Bacteria > Verrucomicrobiota > Verrucomicrobiia > Limisphaerales > CAIMTB01 > CAIMTB01. The sequence continues at coordinate 3,587 of CAIMTB010000608.1, read as the reverse complement.
TCCCCTCGAAAATCCCCGAGTCATGGACGCACTCGAGTTCGATGGTGGGAAGGCTTCGCTCGTGGACCGGCACCGCCTCGACACGTCGCGCCCCGGGCAGGAACGCGCGCACGACGACACCCTTCCCGGCGCCCATCGGATGCATGCCGAGCAGTTCGTGAGGGGAAGCGTGCCGCACCGACACCAGCGCCTCGAGTTCCGCCGCGCTCAGAATCATGGCTCGACAATGCCGTCCACATTTCCCGCCGGCGAGCCCCATTCCCGCCGTTCACCAGGAGGGAAAGCGGAACTCCGTCCCAACCTCCGAAATCAAAGACCTGTCCCTGTATACGCGCCCCCGGCTGCCTCGTGTTCAAAACACGCACTTCGTCAGCCGTATACAAGACCTGTCCCTTAATTTATGTCCCCGGCTACCTGCCGTTCAAGGCCCGCACTTCGTCCGCCGTGAGCCGCCGGTGTTCACCCTTGGCCAGGTTGCCCAGTTTGAGAGCGCCCAACCGGACCCGGATCAACCGCAGCACCTCCCAGTCCAGCGCCGCACAAAGGCGCCGCAGATGACGGTTACGCCCCTCGTCGAGCACCACCTCGAGCCAGCTGTTCTTCTCCCCGCAGCGGAGGACCGACACCCGGAGCGCCGCCAGTTTTTCGCCGGCGTCGATCACGCCCTCGACCAGTGGCCGGCACGCGGCGTCATCGAGCACGCGATCCACCTGGACATGATACGTCTTCTCGACGCGGGACTGGGGATCGGTCAGGCGAGCGGCCCAGGCGGTGTCGTTCGTGAACAGCAGCAATCCTTCGCTGGCCTGATCCAATCGACCCACGGCGGCCAGGTGCTCCGGCAACGCCGCCCCGCGGAGGCATTCATAGACCGTCGGGCGGCCACGCTCGTCGCTCGCGGTCGTGACGAGGCCGCGGGGCTTGTTCAGCACAAGATAAACCGGCGCGGCGGCGGATACCGGCCGGCCGTCGACCATGATCCGGTCGCGGTCCGCATCCGTGCGTTGCTCCGGGTTCAGGCAGACCCGGCCGTTGACCAGGACCCGGCCGGCATCGACCAACCGGAAAGCCTCGGCCCGGGAACAGAACCCGAGCTTCGACAAAACCCGCGCGAGCCCGTGAAAGCGGTTCACAAAGGCCGTCTCAACGGCCGACGTGGCGCAACCGGTACACGACGCCCACCGAGTCATCACTGAACAGGATCGAACCATCCTGGGCCTCGACACAATCAATCGGACGCCCCTTCACCTCGGTCCCGCCCTTGAGGAAATTGACGATCTTTTGTTCGCCGTACGGATGACCCTCCTCGAACAGCACGCGGGACAGGCAATAACCCACCTTCTGTGTCGCATTCCAACCCCCGTGATGGGCCACGAACGCATCGCCTCGCGCATTGGGAATCGCCGTGCCGCGGTAGAAGAGCATCGAGTTGGCCGAACAATGGGACGGCATCAGCCACTCCGGCGGCGTGGTCATCGAGGCGTATTTCACCAGGTCCGGATTGTCCATGAACATCAGGTTGGGCTGCATCCGACCCACGATCCACGGGTGGCCGTAGAACGCGCCCTCCTTGTAGTGGTTCATTTCCGCGGGCGGATTGTGGTCCGTGAAGGGCTGGCCGTGCTTCTGGGCGCTCTCGAGCTTCACCGCCATCGTGTCGATGTCGTGGTCCACACCCCAGATCTCGTCCGTGTCCGGTCGTACCACGAACCGCTCGGTGTTCCGGATTCCCGACGCGAACTGCTTCTTGTCCGAACCGTCCATGGCGAACGACCAGATCTTCTTACGTTCCGTGGCGTCGATGGGCTCGTCGGTGGCGTTGGTCTCATCGCCGACGTGGGTGTAGATGCGCCCCTTGTGGATCAGCAACGCGCGCCACATATGGCCGCCATCCTTGCCGGTCGGCAATTGGTCGGGGCGGATCATCCGCTCCTCCTCGTCGGCCTTCCCATCGCCGTTCGTGTCGCGCGCCCGCCAGATCGCGTTCAACTGCGCGTACCACAGCCAGCCGTCATGAAACTGCATCGCCTGGGTGATGACCTTCGGATCCTTGCCCTCGAGAAACGTCGTCGCCTTCTCGTAGACGCCATCGCCGTTGGCGTCGCTGCAGACGTAGATCTTGCCCTGGCTCGGCACGCTGATGAACAGGGTTCCACCTGGCCCCATCTCGAGGAATCGCGGGCCCTTGAGGCCATCCACGGCCACGGTCAATTCAAACCCGGGACGAACCCACACGCCCTCGGGAACGCCGGCCCCGTGAAGTGTCGGTGCCGCGGCAAGCAGGAGGGACGCAAGGCCAAGCGCGGCGGCAAGGCCAGGCTGGCGTTGAAGGGACGCACCGAGCGAGCCGGGCATGAATTCGGCGGATGAGGACGAATCAGATTGCATGCCCCGACCCTACCGGGCCGGCCCGGCTTTCACCATTCACAATTCGTGCATGCCACAGGAACAGCGCCGAAAACCGACGAAGGGACAGGTCTTTGGTACACCCTACGCCGTCGGGTGACGACGAACGCGCGGCGGGCAAGGGACTGCCCGCCCTACCTCCAGAGCGTGGCGAAACTGTCGGATGAACCGTTCGGCTGACGGGGGCGCGCACTCCGCTGCGCGCCGTCCTTTGCGGACACACCCAGACACGCCGCCCTCGGAGAGGCCCTGGCATCATCCTCATTGGGAACCAACCAAGGGACAGGTCTTTGGTACACCCCCGACCCTACCGGGCCGGCCCGGCTTTCACCATTCACAATTCGTGGACATGGAGGGGCGCGCTCCGCCGCGACCGCCGGGAAGGCAACCTGTCGCGACAGGATCCCGGGATCATCGGATCGGCCCGACGGCTTGACGACGTCACGTCAGGGCGATCAATGTCGCCCAGCGTTTGCCGCGCCGGATGCGCCCCCAAGTTCTCCCGAAGCCCTCGAATCGATTGCCTATGAGCACCCTCAAAGAATTCTTCGTTGCATGCCTCCTGGCTGCTGTCCCGGCCAATGCCCAAGTGCTGGTCCACCAGTATGACTTCAGCGGGGACCTGAACGACAGCCTGGGCGGTGCCGCGCTCACCAGCGCCGGGGGAAACCTCACCGACCCGGGATACTACTCATTCGCCCCGAACCAAGGCCTCTCTCTCCTCGCGGCCGCATCCCTGGCGGGCAGCTACACCATCGGCATCCGGATGAGCTTCGACGCCGTGGACGGCTACCGGAAGATTCTGGATTTCAAGGGACTGAGCAGCGATGCGGGCCTCTATTGCTATAACGGCAAACTCGATTTCTATCCTATCTCCAGCACAGGCACCTTCCTGGCCAACACTTTCGTCGACGTGGTGATCACACGCGATGGGGCCTCCGGCATCGTGAACGCCTTCCTCCAGGGGCAACCCGCCCTCACCTTCAGCGACACCGGCGCCAGCGCCAGCGCAGTCACGTCCCTCCCCTCCGGGAAGGCACGCTTTGAATTCCTGCGTGACGATACGGTCACCGGCGCCGCCGAAGCCTCCGGAGGCAAGGTGGATCGCATCGTGGTCTACGACGGTCCCCTCGCCCCGGGCGACATCCCCAGCATCGCGGCCGTCCCGGAACCCGCCGCCT
>CAIMTB010000607.1 GCA_903844265.1 uncultured Verrucomicrobiota bacterium | reverse complement strand
ATGATCGCGATGACGACGAGCAATTCGATGAGGGTGAAGCCGCGCTGGAGGCGGGGGGATCTTGACTGAGGCTTCATGGGGTTGTTCGCGGTGTCTATGGGGGTACAGTGACAATTCCACCGACCCGGGGTCAAACTACTTCCCCGCCCTGCCCCCACAATGTGTGTTTGCCGGCACAGCGGAGGGCTCACACCGGCCGCATGGCAGCCCACCGACCCCAGGCGACCCCAACCAGCAAACCCACTCCGTGCGCGGTGTTTGCAACAGGCACATCCAGCGTTCCGTACACCCCGATGGCCAGCCACACGAGCATCAAAAGCACGATCTGAGGCTGAAGCGCAAGCCCCGCAGACGGACGGTATTTCCCCAGCATCCACACGTATCCGAGCAGCCCATAGATGACTCCCGACATCCCGCCGAACTGGGGCCCACCCTGGAGATACTGCCCAATGTTCGAGAGGATGCCGAAACCGATGACCATGCCCACCAACGCCGGCAGGCCCCGCTGCCGTTCGATGGCAAGCCCCAGACCCCAGAAGGTCCAGAGATTGAACAGCAGATGGGTCCAGCTGAAATGAAGGAGGACGGGCGTGATCAGCCGCCAGACCTCGCCGCGCTGCACCTCCGGCAGCATCAACATCCAACGCGCCCAACCGGGCCGTGGCACCGCTGAAATCAGGAGCGGCCCCAGCGCGCTGGAGTCCTCACCCATTTTCGTGACCGCGGCCATCCAGACACACAGCAGGACAAGGCCGATGGTGGCGATCCCGAGGCCTCCCGCCAGTGTGTCGGTGGATTCCCGGGATGGCTGGGGTGACGGAGTCGATCGGCGCGCGCGCGGCTCGTCGTTCTTCGGCAACCCCAAGCTGGGCGGCAGCAGGCTCCGGAACCGTGGATCGTCCGGGCTTGCCAGGAATGCCGCCAGCAGTTGGCGGGCACGATCGAGATCCTCCTCTCCAATCACCCACACTGCCCAGTGGCGGGCATCGTCTGGCTCCACCCGGTTCGCGATGCCATTCGCGCCGAGCAGGACACCCGCGCGCTCAGCGAGCACCCGGTTCTCGAGATGACCAATCAGCCTCATGATGTTCCAAACCGCCCTGTCACCATGCAACGAACCTCGGCCAGCCTAGCAGCCTGTCGGACTTGAATCAGCTCGAAATCGGTTCCGTGGCAATAGGCGCCAGCATCCACCCTGTTGGCGACGAGGTCTTGCTGCCGGAAGGCTGCGCGAAACACGCGCCGTAAGTTCCACGGGCGCCCCGATGGCCTCCCGAGGCCGAAAGCCCCCCGGGACGGGCTTTTCAGCCCATCGCCGCCAGTTTCGCCCCCATCCCGAGTGTCGCCAGGCGTTTGAAGTTCCAAGCCAGGCTCACCAGCGTCCACTCCAGCGACACCTTCTCCAGACCACGCATCAGGAAGCGTCTAAAACCAAGCGCCTCTTTGATGATGCCGAACACCGGTTCGACCGTCTGCTTGCGCAAGCGGTACAACTGCCGCCCCGCCGCGCTTTGCAGTCGATACGCCATCACCTCCGCCACACTTGCTCCATCGGGCGGAACCGTCGGTTCCGGACGAACCTCCAAATCGGCCACACTGCGGTGATGACTGTGACGTCCCATCGCCGCGAATACCGTGATGCCGCTGGCCCCGCCGTCGACTCCCTTCTCCACGGCGCGGGTCGCCAACTCACTGTAGAAGCCGCTGTCTACCAGGACCGACTCCGGGTGGCCAATTTCGGCCGGAATACTCTGCAGCGTCGGCACCATCTGTTCCTTGTCGTTGGGTGCCTGACTCACCCGCTGGCCGACAATCAGCATCGATTCAGCTTCCACCACCGCCTGCGCGTTGTAGGTCTGCTCAAAATGCCCGCCAGTGCCTGCCTTCATGATCCGGCTCTCCGGGTCGGTGAAGTTATACTGCTCTTTCGGCCCGGGGGTGGGATCCGGCGGCGCGGGGGGTCGTCCGCCTACTTTCTCTCCGCGTTCCGCCTTTGCCTTCCGCGCCTCCAGTTTGGCCTGGTACTCGGGGGCATCGGCTTGAGCCCGCTCCTTGGCGCGCTCCTCGATGATGCGGCGTGCCTCCTCCAGACGCGCTTTGCGTTCCTGACGACGGGCAATCTCCTCCGGAATAGAGAGGCCGTCCTGCAAGGGCGTGCTGTCCGCCGCCTCGGCCTTGGCCAGCAACTGGGCCACCTCGAGGTTGAGTTCGGCAATCATTTCACCCGCCCGCTGATAGCTCACCGCGCTGTGCTTGCTGGCGTTCGCCAAGACCTTGGTACCGTCGATCGCCACGGTGCCCACACGCATCAGCTTCAACTCGGCGGCCAGTTCCAGAACTCGGACGAAGGTCTCCTGCAGCAGGGCTTTGTTCTCCCGGCGGAAAGTGCAGATCGTGTCGTGGTCGGGGTGGGTATTGGCGCAGAGATAGCGGACGGCCACGTGCACGTAGGTGAGGGCCTCGATCTGACGGCTGGAAAAGGTGCCGGTGGCGTAGGAGTAGATCAGCAGCGCCAGTAACATCCGGGGCGGATACTGCTCGGAGCCGGTCCCGCGGTTGTTGATCCGGAACTGCGTGAGCGGCAGCGCCTCCACGGCATCGAGAACGAAGTGAACCAGATCGTCCTCGCGTACCCAGTCGCGGAGGTCGGGCGGGAGCAGCATCGGGGTGGAACGGTCGATGTTCACCAAGCGTGCGGCCATGGACCGAGGGTACGAAGGAACGGCTCAAAATGCCACTCCGTTATCCCATTTATCACGCACTCCCATCGTGGAGCGAGGACGGTGGCAGGCCAGTCGGGCACTCAGTTCCCGACATCGCTGCCACGCCCCCTCGGACCGCAGGTCGCACCAGCTGATTCCGGCTGGCGGCTAAGTCCGACAGGCTGCTAGCGTCCGCCCGTGTCGCTGTCCGAAAAAGTTCGACTTGCGGGAGTGGTGGGAGCTGGCGGCGGCGGTTTTCCCACCCATGTGAAGCTCGGCGGCCGCGCGGATATCGTCATCGCGAACGGGGCCGAGTGTGAACCGCT
>CAIMTB010000606.1 GCA_903844265.1 uncultured Verrucomicrobiota bacterium | reverse complement strand
TCCACGATCATGTTGCCCGCCGGCTCATGCACCGGCAGACCCACTCCAATGGCCGAAGCCATCGGTTGCTCGATCAAATATACCTCGCGCGCCCCGGCATGTGTCGCCGAGTCCTTCACCGCGCGCTTTTCAACCTCCGTGATCCCCGAGGGAACAGCCACCACCACCCGGGGTGCGATCAACTTGCGGTGATGGACCTTCTGGATGAAGTGCCGGAGCATCGACTCCGTCACCTCGAAATCAGCAATCACACCATCCTTCATCGGTCGGATGGCGATGATATTGCCAGGAGTCCTGCCCAACATCCTCTTGGCCTCTTCACCCACGGCCAAAACATTGTTGGTACCCGCCTGAATGGCTACCACGGAAGGCTCACGCAACACGATCCCGCGATCACGCACATAGACGAGCGAGTTCGCGGTACCGAGGTCGATCCCAATGTCGTTGGAAAAGAGCCCTTTAAGCTGCGCAAACATGAATGAACTTATCCTACTCCCCTCAGGCTACGGGCCGCGGGAAAGTCGGGTCAAGAGGTTAACGTGACTAACCCGTTCGACGGACCACAAATCCGCCCCAACCGATCCCCAACTGCCCGCACCCCACCCAACGCCACAAAATGAGGAGTGGCCCCCGAAGTGGACCCACCCCTCATCGCAGCGTCCCGCCCCATCCGACGTCAGTGATCCTGGCAACCGCACGCCTGGAATCGATCCGCGTCCGCCTCCACCCCGGGCTTGAACTCCACCTGCCACGTCCCGTCCGGCAGGCACTTCGACTCGTGGGTGAACCCGCACGCCCCAAGCTTCGCGTACAACGGCACAGGCTCGAACGGCACCAGCACCACCAACGTCTGCCCCGCAATCAACTTCCCGACCGCCCCCTCGATGGCCCCACACGGACTCCCGCCCGCCGCCAGCAGCGGCCGGACATCCAGTGTGTACGGCTTCACAAACGCAATCGGCACGGTCTGTGGCCGACAGGTCCCGCGCGCTCCCGGTTCCGGACGAAAACCCGGATCCTCAAACGCCCCCTTCGAGATCCGCACCCGCCAGACCTCGGCCCCCTGCTCGAGATAATCCCAGCGAAACCCGCCGACGTTCTCGGCCGCAAACTGGTAGTACAACGGCAGCGGATCGTGGTCGTTGACGAGCAGGATCGACCCGCCCGTTCCCAGCGCATCCCACGCCGAAAAGATCGTCGGGTGCCGCTCGCGCGGCGGCATCGACCGCACATCGATCAGCACCTCGTGTCCCACCTCGCTACCGACAGCAACTTGGCTCATGTTGAAGGGATACTCCACCGGATCACCCACCACGACATTGATCTGAATCAACCCAACCTTGGTCCGGTGGTCCGGGATCGAATCACCACCCCGCCACAGTTGGCAGCCAACGATTTCTCTGGCTCGATGGGCGCCCGGAGTCGAGGCAGCGCCCCCATCCCCCAACCGAACCTCCGCCGCCACACACTCCCCGCCACCATGAAACGCAGAGCATTCCTGAAGACCGCAGCCTTGAGCAGCGCGGTCATGGTCGAACTTTCCGCCCGCCCCGCCACCCGCCCCGGCCAGGTCGAAGGTCCTTCACCCTCCAAACTCCCGCGCTGGCGTGGTTTCAACCTGCTCGAGAAATTCACCGCCCGTCGCGAAGGCAACCCACCGTTCCTGGAAAAAGACTTCCAGATGATCCGCGACTGGGGCTTCGACTTCGTGCGCCTCCCCTTGTCCTACCAATGCTGGTCGAAGGGCGACCCCGCCGTGTGGACAAAGATCGACGAGACCCAGATCGTCCACATCGACGAAGCCATCGAGTTCGGCCATCGCCACGGCATCCACGTCAACCTCAACCTCCACCGCGCCCCGGGTTACTGCGTCAACCCACCAGCCGAACCCCTCGACCTGTTCACGGACGAAAAAGCCCTCGACGCCTGTGTCCTCCACTGGGCTTTCCTCGCCAAACGCTATCGCAATATCCCCAATACCCGCCTCAGCTTCGACCTCCTCAACGAACCGAAGGATCTTCCCGAGGAATCCTACGTCCGGGTCGTCAAAACCCTCGTGTCCGGCATCCGCGCCGAGGACCGACGGCGCCTCATCATCGCCGACGGCCTCAAATGGGGCACAAAACCTGTCCCGGGCCTCGCCAACTCGGGCATCGCCCAAAGCACCCGCGGCTACGCCCCCATGCGCGTCAGCCATCACAAGGCCAGTTGGGTCAACGGCCAGGATTGGCCCGAACCCTCCTGGCCCCTCAATCCCGACGCCAAGGATCGTTGGGACAAGGAACGCCTCCGCCGCGAAAACATCGCGCCCTGGCAGGACCTCGAAAAAATGGGGGTCGGAATCCACGTCGGCGAATGGGGCGCCCACAACCGCACACCCCACCCCGTCGTCCTCGCCTGGATGAAGGACTGCCTCGACCTCTGGCGCGAGGCCGGCTGGGGCTGGGCCCTCTGGAACCTCCGCGGCAGCTTCGGCGTCCTCGACTCCGATCGCGCCGACGTGACCTACGAGGCCTTCGCGGGCCACAAGCTCGACCGGGCCATGCTCGACGTCCTGCGCGCCGGCTGATCCCCAGGAGCCATGAAAGCTGCCATCACCCGGGTCGGAGCCCTGCTGTTTCTCGCCGCCACGATTCCCTCAGCACACGCCGCCACGCTCCACTCCTCCCGCATCGCCTTCCAACTGGACGACCACACCGGTGCCTGGCAACTGACCGACCGGCGCACCGGCGTTCTCTGGGAATCCAATCCCAATCAACCGCGCTTCGCCGAGGCCGTCGTCCGGGATGGAGGGCAGGCCCGCACCGTGCCGCTCGTGCCCCAATCGGTGGTGTCCACCAGAAGCCGGATCGACATCACCTTCGCGCCACTCCCCGGACAACCCACCGCGACGTTCAGGATTCGGGTCGCGCTCGGGGCCAGGCCCGACACCCTGGACTTCGACTTCCAACCCGACCCCTCGCTCGCCCTGGATTCCCTCCGCCTGCTTGACGACGCGCTCGGAGTGACCTCCGATGCCGGCGGCTATCTGGTATCTCCCACCCGGGAAGGACTGCTCATCCCCGCCGACAGCGGCCTTGCCTACTCGCACCGCTTCGACACCTACGCCTACGAGGGCTGTCACATGGCCATGTTCGGAGCCGTCAAATCAGGCTCCGCAGCCCTGGTGTCCTGGTCGGATCCCTACGTTGCCGTCGATGTGCGCAGCACCCTCGGCGCAGGAGATCCCCCCGCCCGGACCCAGCGATTGGGCACCTCGGTGACTCTTCGCAAGTCCGCCCACAAACTCAGCCTCCACCTTCTCGGCAACGCCGATTACATCTCCCTCGGACAGCGCTACCGCCAGGTCGCCCAGGACCGCGGATACGTCGTCACGTGGGACCGGAAGATCCGGGAGAACCCGGCCCGCGCGGCCTACCTCGGCGCCTCGAACTTCAAACTCTGGAGCCTCCTCGACCGCTCCATGAACGAGGAAAGCACCCAGGAAAAATCCGCAACCGTGAATTGGACCTTCGCCGAGGCAGCCGAGGTCGCGGAACATCTCAAGCGCGACCTCCGACTCGAGCGGGTCCTGTTCCCCATCGGCGGATGGATCCATCGCGGATACGACAACCAGCATCCCGATGTCCTGCCCGCCGCCCCCGAGTGCGGTGGCGACCCCGGCCTCGCGGACTGCGCACGTCGCATCCAATCGCTCGGCTACATCTTCTCACTCCACGACAACTACCAGGATATCTATCGCGATTCCCCGTCCTGGTCCGAACGCTGGATCGCCAGGAATCCCGACGGATCGCTCGTGCGCGGCGGCGCATGGGCCGGAGGCCGGGCCTACATCACCTGCTCCCGCATGGCCCTCGACCTCGCCCGCCGCCCCCAGAACCTGCCCGCCGTCCAGAAACTCACCGGCGCACGGAGTTACTTCATCGACACCACCTATGCCGCCGGATTGGGCGAATGTTTCGACCCGCAGCATCCCATGGACCGCTCCGACGACATGCGCTGGAAGATCGCGCTCTCGGACTACGCACGCTCCGTCTTCGGCAGTTTCGGGAGCGAATGCGGCCGCGAATGGGCCATCCCACACAGCGATTTCTTTGAGGGACTCACCGGTGTCAGCGGCCAGGGATTTCACGATGCCGGGCTCCAGAAGAAACTTGGCGCCGCCGTGATTCCGCTGTTCGAGGTCGTCTACCGCGATTGCATCGCGATGTACGGCAAGTACGGCTACGACCCCGCCCAGGCCTCCGACTACGTCCTCCACCACGTCGCCCTCGGGCGTCCCCTCCACTATCACAACGTCCCGGCGCATCTCTACTGGAAGGAACCCTTCCCGGGCCAGGGCAGCCCGCCACCCGGCACCGCTTCCAACCCCGCGGCTTTCGTCCGCGGAGACGGAGGCTGGACCGCCGGATTGCATCCCTATGATCGCTTCGTGAAGAACACCCACGAGATCCTTTCCCCCCTCAACGAACTCACCGCCCGCCTCCCGCCCACCCAACACGAATTCCTCGACCGCGATCGCAGGATCCAGAGAACCGTGTTCGGCAGCGGCTCGAACACCTATGAAGTCGTCGTGAATGGCAGCCCGGACACGCTCGGGCGCACATCGAAATTTGGCGGCCACGTCGAGCTGCCGCCTGGCGGCCTGCTCGTCGAGGGAAGGGACTTCATCGCATTCCTCGCGACGCGCTGGGGCGGACACCGGTTCTCCGGACCCACCCTGTTCACGTTGAGACCCACCGACGGCCGTCCCCTCGAGAGCTCCCGCCATGTCCACACGTTCCATGGCTTCGGCGATCCCGCCCTCCGCTTCCGTGGACAGGAGTTCACGGTGAATAGGGAAATGGAACTTACTTTCCGCTGAGGTGCCGACTGGCCATGCCGGCCTCTCGTAACTCAACCCCCGACAATCCTACGACCCTCCGTCCCCCGGAGGAACCGGTCCCGCGAGTACGAGACGAGCCCGGAATCTCCGGGCCTTCCTATTTTCCAGACGCTTCACGGAACGCGAACAACGTCGTCGCGGTCCTGACATACAGGACATCCCCCACCACGGCCGGCGTCGCCTGGAGAGTCTCACCGAACTCGCTTTTCGCCAGCACCTCGAACGAGTCACCCGCCTTCACGACCGTCACGACCCCGGGCTGCGAGACCGCGTATATCCGCCCCCCGGCGGCGACAAGGCTGGCATAATAATCACCCACCGCCCCAAGTCGTTCCTCCTGATAGACCGCGCGCCCGGTGCTCGGATCCACGCACGTCAGCATCCCGCCATTCTTCACCATGTAGAAGCGACCGCGGTAGTAGACCGGTGACGCGACATAGGGCAGGCCCTTCTTGACCCTCCACAGGACACCGCCATCCGACAGGCCACCCCGGCCATCCGGCTTGACCGCGAACGCCTGGTTTTCCACGCGCTGGAAAATCTCCGCCATCGATTCCCACTCATCCCGCGTGATGAAGCCGTCACGGTTCCCGTCGAGATGCTTGAAGCGTTGTCTCACCGGGCCCTCGGGCAATTCGGGGAGGCTGAACTTCCCGTCCTTGTTCGAGTCGTGCTCCTCCCTGTAGGCATCGAAATCCGGCATGGTGACACGGTCCGCGGCGCGATCGCCGCCCGTCGTCCAACTCGCCGTGAACAACATCCCGTCGCCCGTCGCGGGCGATGTGCAGGTGATGCGCGCCAACCCACTCACCCGCCAACGCTCCGCGCCGGTCGCCGGATCCATTCCCTTCAGCCAGATCGTCCCCGGCACCACCAGGTCGGTCAGACCATCGTGGCTCCACACGATGGGTGTTCCAAACCCACGCCTCATCTCCGGTCGTTCCACCCGCCACGCAACTTCCCCACTCCGCCGATCCAGGGCCACGATGTGCGACCCACCGTCCTGGTCGAGCAACTGGACCACAAACCCACCCGCCAGCACCGGCGACGAACTCGCCCCGTACTCCGTCTGCGTCAACGCCATCGGTCGCCGCCACACCTCACGCCCGGCCAGATCATAGGCCAGCATTCCAAACGACCCGAAATGCACATACACCCGCTCTCCGTCCGTCACCGGAGTCGATGATGCCGGACTCCCCAGGGATCGATGGACTTCCTCCAACTTCCCGACCCCGACGCGAGCACGCCAAAGTTCACGACCGGAGCCGCGATCGACGCACAGTGTCAGCAACGATCCCTCCTCAAATGCGGTCAGGAACAGCGAGCCTCCCGTGACGATCGGCGATGCATTTCCGGCGGGCACAGCCACCTTCCAGACCACATGGCTTGAGGGTCCGAAATGCACCGGCGGATCCGCGTCGGGCAACGCCACCCCGATCCCGCCCGGACCCCGAAATTGCGGCCATTCCATCGCGCCCTCCGCGATTCCAACCGCCAGTCCAAGGCACAGCGCCGAGCCAAGAAACCCACGAGGAACCCACGCGCGGCCGGGAATCATGGCCCCATCAAGGACTGGATGACCCCTGCCCCGCAAGCCCGGCCAGCGGCGCCCGTTGGTCCACAGCCGACACAGGCCCCGCTCTTGACGTCCCCCGCTCGGGGCCGCAGCGTTTCGGCCCGCGCGCCAATCGCGCGTTTGGATCCCTGTTTCCGGCCTTTTGACCATGAGCAACCCGCACAATCTCTTCGGCTCCCTCCAGTCCTTCGACCTCGGCAACGGTTCCTCCGGCCGCTTCTACAGCCTGCCCGCCCTCGAGCAGGCCGGGCTCGGTCCCATCTCACGACTTCCGGTCTCGATCCGGATCGTCCTCGAGTCGGTGCTGCGCAACTGCGACGGCAAGAAGGTGAGCGAGGCGAACATCCGCGAACTCGCCGCGTGGAAGCCGAATGAGACGCGCACCGCCGAGATCCCGTTCGTGGTTGCGCGCATCGTTCTGCAGGATTTCACCGGCGTCCCGCTCCTCGTCGATCTCGCCGCCATGCGCTCCGCCGTCGCCCGCATGGGAAAGAACCCGAAGATCATCGAGCCTCTCGTCCCGGTGGATCTTGTGGTGGACCACTCCGTGCAGGTGGACTTCGCGGGCACCGCCGGGGCGATGCAGCAGAACCTCGACCTCGAGTTCCAGCGCAACCGGGAGCGCTATCAGTTTCTCAAATGGGGCATGCAAGCCTTCGAGACCTTCAAGGTCGTCCCGCCCGGCATCGGCATCGTGCACCAGGTCAACCTCGAGTACCTCGCCCAGGGCGTGCTCTGTCAGGGATCCCAGGTCTCCGGCATGGAGGCGTCGGTTTATTACCCGGACACGCTCGTCGGCACGGATTCCCACACCACGATGATCAACGGCATCGGGATCGTGGGCTGGGGCGTCGGCGGCATCGAGGCCGAGGCCGGAATGCTCGGGCAACCCGTGTATTTCCTCACGCCTGACGTCGTCGGAGTCCACCTCACCGGCGCCCTGAAGGAAGGCGTGACCGCGACCGATATCGCGCTGACCGTCACGCAGCTTCTCCGCAAGACCAAGGTCGTCGGCAAGTTCGTCGAATTCTTCGGCCCCGGCGCCGCGGCGTTGCCGCTGGTCGACCGCGCCACCATCGCGAACATGGCCCCGGAATACGGGGCGACGATGGGTTTCTTCCCCATCGACGACGAGTGCGTGAACTACCTGCGCGGCACAGGCCGCAGCGACGCGCAGTGCGCGTTGTATGAGAATTACTACAAGGCCCAGGGGCTCTGGGGCATCCCGAACGCCGCCGACATCGACTATTCGCAGGTCGTCGAAATCGACCTCACCGCGGTGCGCCCAAGTGTCGCCGGACCCAAGCGCCCCCAGGACCGCATCGAACTCGGCAACCTGCGCCGCGAATTCTTCAACGCCATCCAGCGACCGGTCGCCGAGAGCGGTTTCGGCAAATCCCGCCAGGCATTCGGCAAACCCGTGAAGGTGGAGACCGCCGCGAAGAAGAAGGCCTCGGTCGGCACCGGCTCCGTCCTCATCGCCGCGATCACGAGCTGCACGAACACCTCGAATCCCAGCGTGATGCTCGCCGCCGGCCTCCTCGCGAAAAAAGCCGTCGAAAAGGGCCTGAAGGTGAACCCCGCCGTGAAGGCATCCCTGGCACCGGGCTCCCGCGTGGTGACCGATTACCTCAAGAAGACCGGGCTCCAGCCCTACCTCAACAAGCTCCGGTTCAACACGGTCGGCTACGGCTGCACGACCTGCATCGGCAACTCCGGCCCGCTCGATCCCGCGATCGAGGAGGCCGTGGTGAAGAACGACCTCGTCACCGCATCCGTGCTCTCCGGCAACCGCAACTTCGAGGCCCGCGTCCACCAGAGCATCAAGGCGAACTTCCTCATGTCGCCCCCGCTGGTCGTCGCCTTCGCCCTCGCCGGCCGCGTCGACATCGACCTCACCTGCGAACCCCTCGGCACCGGCAAGGATGGCAACGCGGTCTATCTCGCCGACATCTGGCCCACGATCCAGGAAGTCCGCGACGCCATGGAATCCGCCCTCAAGCCCGCGGTCTTCCGCAAGCTCTACAAGGATTTCGCCGCGCAAAACCCGAAGTGGAACGAGATCCCGTCCAGCGTCGGCAACGTGTACGAGTGGGACGTCCACTCGACCTACATCCAGGAACCACCGTTCTTCACCAACTTCAGCATGGAGCCTGGCACAATCACCGAAATCCGAGGCGCACGACCCCTCGGCATATTCGGCGACTCGGTCACCACCGACCACATCTCACCCGCGGGCGCGATCAAGAAATCCTCCCCGGCCGGCCGCTTCCTCGGCGAGAACGGCGTCCAACCCGTCGACTTCAACAGCTACGGCAGCCGACGTGGCAATGACCGCATCATGACCCGCGGCACATTCGCCAACGTGCGCATCAAGAACCTGATGCTCGGCGGCGAGGAAGGCGGCAACACGCTCGCCCCCGACGGCACGAAGACCTCCATCTACGACGCCTCCATGGCCTACCAGGCCGCAGGCACGCCGCTCATCGTGATCGCCGGTCAGGAATACGGCACCGGGTCCAGTCGCGATTGGGCCGCCAAAGGAACCAATCTCCTCGGCGTGAAAGTCGTCGTCGCACAAACCTTCGAACGGATCCACCGCTCCAACCTCGTCGGCATGGGCGTGCTGCCCCTCCAGTTCAAGGATGGCACCACGGCACAGTCGCTTGGCCTCGACGGCTCCGAGACCTACGACGTCGTCGGTCTCAGCCCGGAATTGCGCCCGCAACAGGACCTGACCCTCCGCATCACGCGGAAAGACGGCACCCTCCTGGACCTGGCGGTGACCTGCCGCATCGATACGCCGATCGAGATCGACTACTATCAGCACGGCGGAATCCTGCCGTACGTCCTGCGGCAGTTGGTCGCGAAGGCCTGAGGGACTTCTGGAGAGCGGTGACGTGTCACCGCTTTTCCTCGGATCGAATGAGGAACGGGGGTCGGTGCCGACCCCCACCCCCACGCCCGCCTTCGGCAACACGCCCGCTGATCGGGCCTCCAAAGCGGCGTCGAGCCTCACCGCACTCCCGCCCGCGCATCCCGCCCGAGCTCACCAGAACTGCCACGCGGGCCGGAACACGACCCACACTGCGAGCAGGAAGTTGGTGATGCCGTGGGCCACCATCGCATCGCCGAGCCGGCCTTTCCGGATCACGAGCCCCTGATACGCGAGTCCGCAAAGGATGGCCGCCAGCCATTGCTGGTGGGTCGACGCGAAGATGAGACACGTCAGGATCAACGAAGCCTTGTGGAACCGTGCCAATGAGACGCGTTCAAACTCCGGGCTGACCAGGTAGCGATAGAGGAAGGACCGATAGAAAACCTCCTCCAACGGCGGCACGACGATCGTCGACCCCAGCGTGCGTACGATCACAAACCCCCATCCGGCCAGACTTCCCGCCCCAAACACATCGAACGGATTCCAGAGCTTCACGGCCTCCTTCGCCGGGTCGCTGCCAAATCCCAGCTTGAACATCAGCAGATCCTGTCCGGGATAAAACGGGTCGATCGCCACCCACATGACAAACACGCCGACCCCGACAGCCACGGCCTCCCCACTGAACGCCCACTTCATCTCGGGAAGAACCCCGCGCAATTCCCAAAGCAGCCATCCCCCGACGAGCGTCTTCGCCAGATAGACCCAAAACCGCCCGGCCTCGCCACCCGAGGACTGGAACGAGGTGAGCACGAGGAACACCACGAACGGAACAAACCTGGCGAGGACCGGCGATTTCCGGACGTCGTCGAGCAATGATTTCATGGGATCCTGACCGGCGGGTTGGTCGCTGCAGTGGCTGCGACCGACGCGGCGGGCGCGGCGACAGCTGGCTTGCGCCACTTGGGCGAGATCGTCCCCTGGCTGATGTGCGAGGCAAACATCACGACCATGCCGACAAGGATGAGGGTCGGCGGAGTCGCGATCAGCACCAGCCACGCAATGCCGGTGGGGCCCATCCGTTTTCGGGGTTCAACCATGGATTCCCCGCAGGATGCGCCGCACGGCACGCAGCAGCGCCGCAGCCTCGGCATCCGTCCCCACCGTGATGCGAAGGAACCGATCAATCCCGGGCGATGAAAACCACCGCACCAGGATCTTCCGCTCACGCAAGGCGGCCAACCACTCCCGCGCCGGCGGGGCGGGAGGCGCCGCGAAAATGAAGTTCGTCTGGCTCGGGATCACCTCAAACCCCAGCGCCGTCAACTCGCGGGAAAGCCTGTCGCGGGTCTGGATGACCCGGGCGAAATTGCGCCGGTAATAGGGCAGATCCCCAAGCGTTGCCAACGCCGCCACCTGCCCGAGCCCGTTCACATTGTAGCTGTCACGGATCTTCTGAAGCGCCGCGATCAGCACCGGATGCCCGACGCAATACCCCACCCGCTGCGCACAAAGCGAATACGCCTTCGAAAACGTCCTCGCCACCAGGACATGCGGAAGCCTCAACCCCAGGGCCAGCGCGTGTTCGCCCGCAAAATCCACGTACGCCTCGTCCAGCACCACCACGCCGCGCATCGCCAGACAAAGGGCCTCGAGCTCGGCCGTCCCATAACCACGTCCGCTCGGCGCGTTCGGCGTCGTCACGAAAGTCAGCGCCGCCCCGAAATCCCAGCGCCTCCCGCGCCTGAGTTGGATCACACTCGGAATCCCGAAGTCGGGGTTGAGCGGCACGCCGTGAGGCGCCGCGCCATGCGCCTCCGCAAGGACCGGGTAGAGCGAATAACTCGGCGTGAAATACTGAACCCGCGAACGTGAGACCGCGCGTGCCGGGACGGTCCCTGTCGGTTCCGCGAAACACCGGACCAGCATCGCGAGGATTTCGTCGCTGCCATTGCCGACGAGGATGTTCTCCGGCTTGCAGCCGTGCAGCGACGCGAGGCTCGCTCGAAGGGCTTCGGCGGTCGGGTCCGGATAGAGCCGCAGCCGGCCGTCGGTCGCCTTGCGCACCGCGCGAAGGACCTTGGGCGACGGCGGGTACGGATTCTCGTTCGTGTTGAGCTTGATCAGCCCGCGGATCTTCGGCTGCTCGCCCGGCACGTACGCCGCGAGCGACCGGACCAGGGGCCGGACCAGTCCTTCCGGATCAGGACCCAGCCCGGAGAGGGGACGCTTTTTTTTCGAGGACGAGGAAACAGCAGACATGGCTCAGCGCTTACCCTTCTTCCTGGTGGCTGTTGAGAATCTGATTTCCGCCGACGCGCCGTGGGCGTCGAGCCCCTCCATCGCCGCGAACGCGCGAACGCCGCCGATACCCCTGACCAGCGAGGGTCGATCGTATTCCACGAGACTGGTGCGCCGTTGGAACTGGTCGACGGTCAGGCCTGAGAACGAGCGACCCGCACCGCCCGTCGGCAGGGTGTGGCTTGGGCCCGCCACGTAATCACCGAGGACCGTCGGCGACCAGCCTCCGAGGAAGATCGCCCCCGCGCTCACGATGCCCATGGACAGCTTGAGGGCCTGTCGCGTGTGCACCTCGCAGTGCTCCGGCGCGAGGGCATTGACGACGTCGACGCCCTGCTTCAGATCGCGGACCTGGATGCACCAGGCCCCGGTCTCGAGGATCTTGGCGATGTAATCACGGCGCGACAGCGACGGGAGCTGCCGGACGATCTCACGTTCCACCTCCTTGACCAACGGAGCGGAGGGTGTGACGAGCCAGATGCGTTCGCTGCCGGAACCGTGCTCGGCCTGGGCCAGCATGTCCGCAGCGATGAATCCGGCGTTGGCTGAATCGTCCGCAAGCACCAGCACCTCGCTCGGACCCGGGAGAAGATCGATCGCCACGCGTCCGAACAGGAGGCGTTTGGCGGCGACGACATACGCATTGCCGGGACCGAACACCTTGGCCACGGGGCGAATCGTCTTCGTCCCGAGCGCCATGGCTGCGATGGCCTGGGCACCGCCCACCTTGTAGATCTCGGTCGCCCCCGCGGCGCGCGCGGCAAACAGCAGCGCCGGATTCACGAGACCGTCCTTCCCCGGGGGCGTGCACACCACGATCTCCGGGCAGCCCGCCACGCGCGCGAGCGTCACGGTCATCAGGGCCGTCGAAACAAGCGGGGCCGTGCCGCCCGGGATGTAAAGCCCCACGCGCTGGAACGGATCGTACTTCTCACCGACGATGGCTCCGTGGGAATTCAGGACGGTCCACGGCTTGCGCAACGACTTCCTGGCGAATGCCGAGATGTTGCGGTCCGCTTCCTTCACCGCCGACCTCAGGGCCGCATCTGCCCGGAGCGATGCCGCCATCAGCTCGGCTGCGCTGACCGCCAGCTGCTCGGGCTCGAGATGAACGCCGTCGAATCTCTCGGTCAGCTCGGTCAACGCCGCGTCGCCTCGTTCAGCCACCGCCGCCACCACGGCCCGTGTGCGCTCCTCGATGGTTGGGTCGAACAAACTCGACCCCGCCCCGATGGCGGCAAGGCGGGCCGCAAAGTCCCGCTGGGAGTGACGCAGCAAATTCATGAGGCCGGAACGCTACCCGGGAACGCTCAGGCACAGCAAGAAACCGCGACACCAAGGACCGCACAGCATATAAGGGGCCAGGTCTTTTCTCCCAGGATCCACGGGTCGGCCTGCTTCGTGGTGGTCTCGGGGGTCCGACGGCATCAAAGTCGGGGCCATGCACGCGCCGTCCTGGGTCGTCGCCATCGCTGCTGTAGCGCTGACACCCCTTCTGCTTCCGGGTGCCACATTTCACGTGGCCGTCTCCGGCAGGGACGCTGATCCGGGCTCCCTGGCGAAGCCGTTCGCCACCCTGACGCACGTCCGGGAAGCGGTCCGCCAACTCCGATCAGGCGGATCACTTCCGGAGCCTGTTTCCGTGGTGGTGCATGGCGGCACTTACCGTCTCGAGTCGAGCCTTCTGCTGGGGCCCGCGGACTCCGGGACGGACCTCGCGCCGGTTATCTGGCAGGCCGCTGTCGGCGAGGAGGTTCGGCTGAGCGGAGGACCCGGGATGGGCGGCAGCCTGTTTCAGCCCGTCACGGATCCGGCCCTGATCGAGCGTCTGGACCCCGCAGCGCGCGGCAAGGTGGTGCAGGCGAATCTTCGCAGCCTGGATATCCAGGAGTACGGCGAGTATGCGGATTCGTTCCGTGGCGTTCCCGCAACGCCCGAGCTGTTCTTCAACGACCAGCGGATGACCCTCGCCCGATGGCCGAACCAGGGATGGGCCACGATCAGCCGGATCATCGACACGGGTTCCATCCCCCGGGAAGGCGAGAAGGAGGATCGACCAGGCACGTTCGAGTACGGTGGCGACCGCCCCGGCCGATGGGACGTGGCACGGGGTGTCTGGCTCCAGGGTTACTGGTGCTTCGACTGGTATGAGGAGACGATCCGAGTCAAAGCGATCGATCCCGCGCAGCGCCGGATCACCCTCGGCAAACCCTCGTTGTACGGCGTCAAGCAAGGCAATCCGTCACCCCGCCGCTACCGCGCACTCAACGTCCTTGAGGAGCTGGATCAACCCGGGGAATTCTATCTCGATCGGGTCAGTGCCCTGCTCTATTTCTGGCCGCCGGCGGCCCTGGAGGGCTCACGAATCGCGCTGTCCACGCTCAACGCGCCGGTGCTGGCGTTGAAGGACGCTTCGCACGTCACGCTGCGCGGGTTCACCGTGGAAGCCGGTCTGGGCAATGGGATCGAAATGTCCGGCGGGCGCAGCAATGCGATCCTCCGCTGCAAGGTGCGCAACCTGCGCCAGGTCGGCATCGTGGTCCGGGGCGGGCAGGGACATCAGGTCGAAGGCTGCGACATCCACGACACCGGGACCGGCGGGCTGATCCTCGAAGGCGGTGACCGCAGAACGCTCACGCCGGCCGGCCATCAGGCGGTCAACAACCACATCTGGCAATTCTCGCGTCACCAACTGACCTCGGCGTACGGCTTGATCCTCGGCGGCGTCGGCAATCGCGCCGCGCACAATCTGATCCACGACGCCCCGCACCAGGCCGTCGCGATCCAGGGCAACGACCACATTTTCGAGTACAACGTGGTGCGCAACGTCGTGACCGAGACCGACGACGCCGGAGCTCTCTACAAGGGGCGCAACCCCTCGTGCCGCGGCAACGTGATCCGGTACAACCTCTGGCGCGACATCGGCAGCCCGATGGGTCACGGCACGGCGGCGATCTATTTCGACGACGGCGACGGCGGGGACACGGTCTTCGGGAACGTCTTCCAGCGCTGCGGATACCCGGGGCGAGGCAGCTTTGGAACGGTTTTCTCACACGGCGGACACGACATCCGTGCCGAGAACAACGTGTTCATCGATTGCAAACGCGCCCTCGGTTCCGCCCCATGGGGCGACAAGCTGTGGAAGGAAACGGTCGAGGGCGGACAGGATTGCTTCTGGCTGCGGCTGCTGCTCGAGGAAGTGGACATCACCCGAGCGCCGTACACGACGCGTTACCCGGAGCTCCTCGGTTTCATGAAGCCGCAACCGGGTCAGCTCCGTGTGAACCGCGCCCGGAACAACGTGCTGTTCCGGTGTGGTGAGGCCGCCGGCGGCAATTGGAAATCCGAAGCCGTAGAGTTCTGGAAGACCGAGTCGGACCCGGGTTTCGCCGATGCCACGCGGGGTGATTATCGACTGCGTTCCGACGCCGAGGTGTTCAAGCGACTCCCGGGCTTCCAGCCCATCCCATTCGAGAAGATCGGCCTTCAGGACCGGCGGGCGGATTGAGCTCATCAGCCGCCTGACGTGCAATCTGCCTTAGGAATTCGGCCTTCCATAGGTTCATTTCGGCATGGTTGCGGAAGCGCTGCACCTTGAACCGTGGGAAGACTGGGCCTCGGGGGAGTGGTACCACCACCGGTCTCGCCGCCCAGAGTCTGATCTTGGCGTGGTAATCGTCGGATATCTTCACGAACTTGCACCACATTCCCGCACGACCGGGCAGCGTGTCAACCCGGCCACCGGCCCCATCCACAGCCAACGCAACCGAATCCCAAACGGCGACCCACGAGCGAATTCACGGCTTCTTCCCGAATCCCTCCCGCCACCCCGGCTACCTCCATCTCGACGCCTCCGACTTCTCGAAAGCCTCCTTCAGCAAGGCAGACTCGATGTAATACCACACGCCCGGAGCGTGTCGGCTCGCAACGCTGTCGGGACTTTCGGTTCCCGCGACGATGGTCATCCGCCAGTTGCGATCCGGGTCGATCACCCCGATTGCAGGGAGCATCCTCAGGCTCTGGTACGCCGCGAAGGTCGTGCGCGCGTCGCCCTGGATGAACGGGCGGACCTCCGCTGTTCCGTCGGGGGGACGTCTCGCGAAACTCAAGGTCGTTGTCGGCCTGACAACGAACCGCCCTTCCCCTGCGTGGAACCTTCGCAGCCCGGCCTCGCAGGCAGCCCGATCAACGGCTCCTACCCAGCCGAGTTCCTCCAGAACCGACAACGCTTCGTAAGTGTCGGCGATCGGATCGGATCCGCGCGTGACGAAGAGCCCGTCCCAAACGCGGCGGTCGAGATCCGGGTTCGCCCACTCGGGGAGAGGCCTGCCGCTGAGGACCTGGCACGCCTTCAAACGTTCGACCAACGGCTTGGTCTCGAAGAGGTCAAGCAGGCCCAGTTCCCGCAGGGCCGCGAGCCGCCACCTCACCGACTCGAACCGGGTTTGCCTCCACGCCTGATTCAGCACCGGGAACTCGTCTGGCTGTAGCCACTTCACGCGTTGCTCAGGCCGCATCGCCAACACCAACTCACGCTGTCTGGCTGTGTTCTCTCGGAACGCGGCCCACCGCTCCCGCTCGCCCCAACCGAAGCGCATCGCCTTCAGCAGCGGCCAGGACTGGGCCAGGATCGAACCCGGAGGTGGCGCAACTCGATCTTCATTCGATCCGTCCCCAAAGCCGATCCCGTTGGTCCAGATCAGGTCGCGCGCCGCCGGACCCAGCCAATCGTAGGGAGGGAGCACGTAGGAATCGATCAGCGCCATCGCCACCAAATCCCGAAGGACTTCGGCATTCGTGGCCCCCGCCGATTCCATCGACTGCCATCGCTGCCGCGCCTCCTCGATCGTCCAGGGCACCGGAACGCGGCGCGCACTCGCGCTTTCAAAGAAGCCGGGATGGCGATCCACGAACCAGAACAGCGCGAGGACAACGACAGTGAACGCGAGGCCGAAGGTGCCGAATCGCTTGTGGAGCCGCGCAAAGCCCAGCTTGGCCGGGTTCGAGACAAAAACCTCAGCGTCCGGTTGATGCCCCATGAGCCGTTTCGCTTCGTCCTCGCGGCCGGCCAGGAACGCGTTCCTCGCCGAGATCACCGCCGACTTCACCGCCCGTTCCTCAGACCCGATCCCGTCCGGCGCGGGAATTCCCAACCGATCCAACTCCCCGACGTCGCCCGACCCGAGCACGGCATCGACGGAACCGTCAGGACGGAAGCAGACCCGCGACGCCGATCGCCACGACACCAACCCGAAGCCGTCGGTCCACCGCAACGAGACCGGGTGAAGCCGTAGGGAGACTCGGTCTTGCCGGGTTCGAAATCCCACGAACCATCCCTCGCGCGCCGCGAACCGTATAAATCGCCAGACGTCGGAAGACGACGCAGGTACGTCCTGTTTCCCACCGCGAACGCCGGTGTCCGGCAACAAGCCAAGCCGCGCGCGCAGGAACAGGTTGTAATCGAACCTCGACGCACGCGACGACGGAAGCAGGACCATGCCGAGGTACTGGCCCGCGAAACCCATCCATAGAAACCAGGGCGGCATCACGAACCACGGCGAAAGCAGGCCGACCGCGAAGATCGGCAGGGTAAGAGCTACGCGAACCGTCGGCGTGAAGCTTCCCGTGATCCAGGCCTCACGCACCGCGGTCGACACGGCCAGGACCATCATCGGCGCGACCATCACCGAGAGCGCCATCACCATCGTTTTCGGGGCGAGCATCAACACGGTGACGGCGAAAACAAAAAGCAGCGCCACCAGACTCTTGTCGCCCCGCGCACGCCGTCGTTGATCCTCGAACAACCGGCGCCGAAACCCCTCGGGGTCGGCGAAGTTCCGGCCCTCCGCGTTCGCGGCCCAAGTGTGAAGCTTGAACCCGACACCAAACACCAGCACCGGCAGGCACAGGAAGAACAACGGCATGGGCACGAGTTTCAGCACGCCGACGCCCAACGCCGCCGCAATCCCCGGCATCGTCCCCGTCGGATCCGCCGCGGCTTTCACCAGAACCGCCGACATGATGCCGGGCACCAGCGTCCGGCGCGGTCCCACCTCGCGCAGCGAATCCTCGATCCGCTTTTCGATCACCCCGCGCAACGCCCGCCGCGCCCGGTGAAGTCGCACCTTGAACGTGCCCTCGCTGATCCCCAGCACCGCCGCCGCCGCCGCTCCCGATCGGCCTTCGAGATAGTGCAGGACCAGGCACTCCCGGTGCCGCGAGGGCAATGACTCCAGCGCCGAGCGGATCCGTTCCGCCACCGCCTCAGGTTCTGCCGCGCCAGGGTCACCCTCAGCGGGCTCGATGGCGGCCTCGGAATTCGAGACCGCAGGATCCAGCGCCCATCGCTCGCGCCGGCGAAGTTCACGCCGGTGACGGATGCCGAGGTTCACCGAGACGCCGCGGGCGATGCGCGTGACCCACCCCGCGAAACGCGCCGGATCGCGAAGCCAGCCCAGCCATCGGTAGGCGCGGAGAAACGATTCCTGAACCGCGTCCTCGGCGAGCGAGGCATCACCAAGGCGTGACCAGGCGACCGCGTACACCCGACGCTCGTAGCGCTCGACCAATTCACGGAAGCGCTCCGTCTCACCGGATCGGATCGCGGCGATGGCTTCGGCGTCCCGGTGTTCGTCCGGTGCTGGTTGCGTGGGTGCCATTTTCTGAACGGAAGACAGCGCGCTTCCCGGAAGGTTACCGGGGCGGATCGGCAAGTCTCAATCCAAGGCCAAGACAAGTCCTTGGATGATCGGTGGCGTGGGTCGCCGGGTTGAGGCTTCCAATGCACGCTGCGACCAGTTGGACGTGAACACTTGCCAGCACCAGACGGATTCGTGACCGTCTTCGGCCGTGATCCCGAGCTCAGTTTCTCCACCTCCCGACGATCGCGCCTTCCTCGGTCACCCGCGTGGACTCGGCTACATCGCGTTCACCGAGGCGTGGGAGCGCTTCTCACTGCTCAACAGCATCGGCTTCTCCAACGTGTTCCCCGTCGGGCTCGCGCTGTATTCCAAGTCCGCCCCCAAGGCGGTCGCAGGAACGATCATGGGCGTGTACTACCTCCACCTGTTCGCCGGGAACAATCTGGTCGGCTGGCTCGGTGGCTTGCTCGAAAAGATGCCCGGCACCCAGTTCTGGCTCCTGCACGTGGGACTGGTCGGCGGCTCGGCCGCGGTCATGTTCCTCGCCTCCCGACTGCCGGTGTTCCGGGTCGCTGCGCTAGCTCCGCCGAAGAGCAACCTTGAATGACCGCGGGGTCAGCGACACATTTCACCATGAGTTCGATGCTGGCCCGCATCACGATCAACCCGGCCGTATGTCACGGCAAACCCGTCATCCGCAACCTGCGGTACCCGGTGGAGTCGATGCTGGAATACTTGGCGGGAGGCAGCACGATTGAGGACCTGCTGGCCGACTTTCCGGACTTGGAACGAGAAGACCTGCTGGCGTGCCTCGAATTCGCGGCCCAGTCGCTCAAGCTCAAGACCCAGCATCTGGCGCTGGCATGAAGTTTCTCGTGGACGCCCACCTGCCGCCCGGACTGTGCGCCCTGATGCAGGCTGCAGGACACGACGCCCTGCACACCCGCGGACTGCCTGATGGAAACCAGACGCCGGATGAGACCATCAATGCACTCTCGCTGAAGGACGAGCGCGTCGTGGTTTCCAAGGACACCGACTTCTACTACTCCCACTTGCTGCACGGGAAACCGTGGAAACTGTTGCTCGTCCGCACCGGCAACCTGAGCCCCCGCATCACGCCGGGCGCCGCTCGGCAGGCGCCCTGTGAAGTCGCGCAGGAACGGCCCATCGAACTCCCAGGCGTAGAGCTCCTCGATCGTGAACGCTTCAGGCCCGCCACCTTCATGGCGGCTCAACCTCAGATCCTGGAAGGAGAAAGGCTTCATCAGTTCGGCGTTCGCGAGCGTGGCGTACTGCCTTCTCGCGGCGGTGAAATTCAGCGCGCCCGAAATCGCCCTTTGCCGGTTCCCGAAGCGGCGGGGTTGCGCTGACCTCGCCCAACCCGGCGAGCAGGCTCCGGTTGTTTGCGAGCGCCAACTTGAAATCGGCGAAGGACACGAGCCAGCGTCCGGAGGGCTCCAGCACGCCCATCTCGGCAAAGTCATGGAAGACGTTCCGGCCGTAGGCGTTGGATTCGAGCGCGAAGCGTGATTTCCGGGGGCCGGCATCCCCGGCATTTCCGTCGGCCGCGGTCTTCGCGGGGTCGGCGTGGTGTTGAAGAGATAGTTCTTGAAGGAACCATCGAGATAGTAGGCATGGCCAAAGCACCGCGTCGGTGCCGCTGTAGCGTTCCCAGTGCCGGTAGCCCAACGCGTTGTAGGAAATGTTGTTGAACACATAGAAAGGCCCGCCCTGCCAGGTCTCGATGCCTCCGTAGTCATTGCAGTTGAGCATGGATTCCCAGACCTTGTTATGATGGATCAGGATGCGCGTGAACGGGACATCGCCCCACATGCCGTTGACCTTGGCGCCGTGGACATCGATGCCCTGGGCGTAGGAGCGTTCGATCACGTTGCCGGCGATCTCCACCGTGCGCGCACCGCTGACTTCCATGCCCGTGCCCGTGCCAAAACGCGACGGGCGCCGTCCGGTTTCCAGGGATGATGCTTCCACGGCTTGCCGGCCGCGTCGCCGGAGTTCGCGTCGTCCCCGGATTGGAAGTCGATGTAACGGACTGACGCGCCTTTCTCGAAGATGTAGGGACGGGGTTTCCAGGCCAGATCTCCCCTGGGATCAACCCCGGCCTGGCTCTCCTGCCAGCTCCAGCGGGCGGGGACAGGATCGCCGCCGGTGGCGGAAGAGCCGGCGGCTGAGAGAACCACCAGCGCCAGAAGAGCCAGGTGTAGGTTGGGCATGGCCCGACTCTATCCGCGACAAGCGGCCCGACGGCAGCAAGGAAGGGGCGGATGGCTCCGCGCGGATAAGCGGTGGGTGCAACCGCCTATTCCCTACGGACCTACCTTTTCATAATGGATCAGCATCGCGCTGGGTCGGTCGTTCAACACGACAGGCAGACCGATCTCCATCAGTCGGCGGCCGGGGATGATGTCGCCCTCGGGTACGTCCATGTTCCGCACCCGGTAGCGAGCTTCGGGGTCCAGGCCGTGGAGTCGCAGGTCAGCCGACTTATAGATGCTCTCGCCCCTCCTGAAGACCTGCACCAGGCCCGTGCCCCGCTCTGGCCGGTCGAACTGCCAGCCCATCCAGGACGTGTTCTCAAGGCTGTACGGTGTCAGGGGATAATAATCCCCGAGATAACAGTCGGCCACCTCGCGGAACTGCTGGAACAGCTGTCGCATCAGGTTGAAGTCGGCGTCCTTGACCCGCACGTCCAGGATGCAGTTCAGGAGAGGCACCATGTTGCTGCGAAAGTCGTAGGCGGCGAAGTTTCCCGTGCCCGTCCCGCTCAACGGGATCCAGGACGAGATTCCGTAGCTGTGACATTGGGTACCCACGGGATCGAGCCGGAAATCGGTGCGCCACAGCGGCACCGAGCGGCGCATCGTCTCCAGGTCGTTTCGCCGGCCGCCGCTTGCGCAGGAGTCGATCAACAACCCGGGATGCCGGCGGAGCAAGTCATCCCAATAGGCAAGGTAACCGGTGATATGATGATTCTCGGTGATACCCTGGCGATCCGGGGCATCGTTCTTCCGCCATGACTCGAGGGGATCCATGTTGAAGTCCTGGCGGTACAGATCGATACCCTGGGCCCGGATGAGATCGCTGACGTGGTCCGTCAGCCACTGGCGAGCCAGGGGGTTGCCGAGGTTCAGCAGGCCGCCGTTCTTGCCGCCCAGGATCCATTCCGGATGTTCCTCGGCCAGCCATGTCCCTGGGTGAACACGCTCGGGCTCGAACCATACGATGGTCTTGATGCCCTCGGAATGCGCGTGGTTGCTGATCGCCCGGAGACCTCGGGGGAAGCGCTTGGAATCGACTTCCCAGGTACCCGTCTTGACCCAGTTGCCGTCGCAAAAATACCACCCGGCGTCCATCCACCAGTAATCGATCTTCAAGCGCTCCTCGAGATAGCGGTCGATGAACTGGATTTGATTCGCCTCGTTCGCATCGACCATTTCGCTGGTGAAATGCGAGCTGCAACCGAACAGCATCGGCTGGATGGGTTGGCCTCCCGGCTTGGGCACGTTGTGGGCCAGCATCCAGCGACGGAAGGTGTTCTGCGACCGGATCCGATCGCCTTTCCAAAACTGCAGGACGACGAGCGGAGTGCGGACCTCCTCGCCAGGCAACAGCTTGAAGTGGGTCTGTTCCTGTCCAGCCCGCACCCGCAACCCATGGGCATCGTCCCGGGTGAAGCTTGCCGCCCACTGGCCCGGCCAGCCCACCACGGCGATGAGACCTTCACCCGGCCACTCGATATTGAAGTAGGGCCAGTCGCTGTTCGAGCCCCTCCCTCCGGTGGTCGCGATGCGTTGGGTCGTCAACCGGGGGAGGGCGGTCCGGAGCGGCTGGTAATCATTGGCTGCACACGGGCTCCCGACGTGGTGGTTGAGCACGAACTCGCCGGGCGCGGCGAATCGGGCATAGACCTCGTCCTTCTTCCGCTCAAAACGGGCGTCCAAGGCCTGGATATCCGCGAGGATCGGCGAATCCGTTGCTCCGCCGTTCTTGAAGTACAAGGTCCATTCCACCGTCGGGAAATCGCGGTACTCAATGGCCGCCCAGCGGAGGACCAGCTTCGTCCCGGGATCGGTCCAGGTGATCGTCCGCTCCGTTCGCTGCGCGTCGAGCTCCTTGACCTGACGATCCTGCGTCCACCGTCCAAGCAGTGAGGTTGAAGGCTGTCCATCGTAGGTGAACGAGAAAGGCAGGTCGGTGGAGACCGCCGGGGCTACCTGTCCCCCAAGGATCGGCAGATCGCCCAGCCACAGGATCCGGCCGTCGGCCAATGTGACCTTCGCGTCCGCCCAGTCCGCCTGATCGCACGCGATGCCGTCGCCGGCATCACCGACTTCCAGCAGGAACTCCGTCGCGCCGCCGAGGTCGATGTGGATCCGCTCGGCCGGCATTCCCTCCCGCATGACCTTCGAGCGGAGCACCTCTTTTTCTGCGACCGTCACCCCGAACACGATGCTGCCGCGCCCTCCGCGCGTCTGGGAGTTGCTGTCCACCCCGACGAAGGCGGAGAAGGCCTTGCCGGGGGCCGGCAAACGCACGGCCAGCTTGCTGGTGGCATGGCAGAAGACCCCACGCGCGTACTGCGTCGCGCCGATCGCAAGGGGCTCTCCCATCCGGGTGTTCAGGCACAACTCGTCATGATTGGCCAACACGGCCAGACCCCATTGGGGCGGAACCGCGCGTTTTCCGCCGTCGAACTTCGCGGCCACCCAGCCGTGGAGTTCCTGCATTTCGGCGGAGCCCTCCAGAACCGGTGGAGCCTCCGCCGCCCACCCCAGCCGAGCCAACATCACCATCGAGATCAGCCGCCTCATTGCTCCCATAGTCGTTCTCCTCATCCTTGTCTCACCCGGCAAGACCGGCGTTCAGGCGATGCAATTGTTCCACAGAAGCCGGGGCCATCCTCCCGCCCTGGTAGATCCCCACGTTGAACGTCATCGGGGCAAGATGCTGGCGGCACGTGCGGACGTGGCGGATCAACTGCTCGTCCGCGTACAACGGCGGCGGGATCGGGGTGTCGAGCTTCGCGTGGACCCACCCCCGGTCCTCCATGCAGGTCCAACCAAACCATTGCAGGCCGCTTTCCAGGTACCGGCCCTGGGGCGGAGCCTTGAGATCGACCAGTTCCCCGGACCAATAGTCCTGGTGGGTCGTGTACAGGAAGGTCTGGTTCACACCGGCGTTGTAGGTCACCAATCGGGCTGGATGACCGGCCTTCGCGGCCGTCGTGAAGCGATCCCACGGGAACTGGAAACCGGTCATGTCCGTGGTGACGCTGTTGTGGGGACCGCGAGGATCGAGGGAATACGGACTGTCGAACCACCACGCCTTGATCTTGTCGCGGTAGTGGTCACCCATCCACGACACGATCTCCATCAGGTTCCGGGCCAGCCGATCCTTGCCGGGAGCGTGGTAGCCGACAGCGCGTTCCCACGCCGCATCCTCCCCGCCGTTGCACGAGTGATTGTAGTAGACCAGGAGATGCTTCTGCTTCGCCGCCAATGCGTCGGCCAGTTCCCGGATCAGGTCACGTTCGCAGGTCCGCCCCGGCAGGAGCTTCTCCAGAACGGGATTTGGAGCGGGCAGCATTTGCAACGCATGAGCCGCCGTGAACAGCACGTAGTCGGCCCCGGCATGCTCGACCGCCGCGACGAAACCGTTCAGGTCAAAATCACTCACAGCCCTCTGAAACGACTTGGCCGCGCCACTCTCGGGAGCCGTCTGTGCGGTCCAGTGGATGCCGATGCCGAATCGACAACGGGCCAGCCAGTCCGTGTTGGCTCGGAGATAACCCGCGGCTGATAGACCAGCGGCAGCCCATCCGTTCGTTGCTCCAAGAACCGCAGAACCGAGCACGCTCTTCACAAACTGGCGTCGAGTTGTCTGCATCACGGCTTCTTTCTTCCCTGCGCGATATGGGTCGGACGACTGTTTTTCGGGCTTGGTCGAACCCTGCCGGAACGGGCGCGGAGCATCAACGCGAATGGGGCGCCTCGCCAACCGGCGCCTCGCCAATTCATGGCGAGGATTTGAGGGTGGGCTGGATGGAGCCTACCAAAGACCTGTCCCTTGGCTCAGGCCTTTCATCTCAGCCGCTCCAGCAGCCCGGAAAACCGGTTCTGGGTACGGTTGTTGTTCACCGCCATCCCCAGCGCCTTCTTCTGCCCGACCAGGACCACCAGCTTCTTTCCACGCGTGATGCCCGTGTAGACAAGGTTCCGCTGCAACAGCATGTACTGCTGCATCGCCACCGGGATGACGACCGCCGGGAACTCCGAGCCCTGGGACTTGTGGACCGTGATGGCGTAGGCCAGGGCGATCTCGTCCAACTCACCGAAATCGTAGACGACATCGCGCTGGTCGAAGCGAATCGTGACCTCGCGCTCCACCTCGTCGATCCTCGCGATCTGACCGATGTCGCCATTGAAGACGTCCTTGTCGTAGTCGTTCTCGGTCTGGATGACCTTGTCGCGCAGCCGGAATCGCCAGCCGAACTTCTCGACCACGGGCTCTCCGGTCCTCAACGGATTCAGCTCTTCCTGAAGCCGCGCGTTGAGTTCGCGGCTGCCCAGGGAACCCCGGTTCATGGGGCACAACACCTGGACGTCCCGGATGGGGTCCAGACCGAACCGCGCCGGGATGCGCGTCTTGACCATCTCGACCAGGGTGTCGGCGATCTGCTCGGGTTCCTCCCGCTCGACGGAGAAGAAATCCGACTCATCGCCCTTCGCCGGGACCTCCGGCATCCGTCCCTCGTTGACCCGGTGGGCATTGGTGATGATGCGGCTGCCTGCCGCCTGGCGGAAGACCTCGGTCAGGCGCACGACCGGCACGGTTGCGCTTTCGATCAGGTGTCGAAGCACCATGCCAGGACCGACGCTCGGCAGCTGGTCGATGTCACCCACCAGAAGCAGGCTCCCCGTGGAAGGCAGCGCTCGAAGCAGGTTCGACATCAGGACGACATCGACCATCGAGGTTTCGTCTACAACCAGAAGATCGCAATCCAGCGGGTTGCCTTCGTTACGCGTGAAACCGCCCGCGCTCGGATTCACCTCCAGGAGCCTGTGGATCGTCTTGGCCTCGACACCGGTCGTCTCGAACAGGCGCTTGGCGGCCCGTCCGGTCGGCGCGCACAGCAGGCATCGGACCTTCTTGGCGCGCAGGATCAGCAGGATCGCGTTGACGAGCGTGGTCTTGCCGACGCCAGGGCCGCCGGTGATGACCAGGACGCGGCTCGTCAGCGCCAGCTGGAGCGCCTCCCGCTGGGTGGGTGCCAACTCCTTGCCGGTCTTTTCCTGACACCAGGTCACCGCCTTCTGGAAATCGACGGCCGGGAACACGGGCCGCGCGCCGGCAAGATTCTTGATCCGGGCGGCGATGACCTCCTCCGCCCGCCTCAGGCGCGGGAGGAAGATCAACTCCTGCGCGCCGATGGATTCCGTCACCAGGTCGTTGCTGGCCAAGGTGCGGTCCAGGGCTTCGGTCACGATCTTGTCATCCACCAGCAGCAGCTTGCCTGCCTCGTCCTTCAACAACTCCACCGGCAGGGCGCAGTGACCGTCGTTGGTCGCTTCGATCAGCACGTGACTGAGGCCCGCCGCCGCACGCAGCAGGGAGTCGTGGGGAATCCCGATCTTCTGCGCGATTTGGTCGGCCGTCTTGAAGCCGATGCCGTGGATGTCCTTGGCCAGGCGGTAGGGGTCATTCCGAACCGTCTCGATGGCGTCCACGCCGTACGTCTTGAAGATCCGAACCGCCCTGCTCGTGCCCACGCCGTGGCTGTGCAGGAACACCATGATGGAGCGGATCGCCTTCTGCTCGGCCCAGGCTTCCTTGATGCGCTTCCGCCGCTTCGGACCGATGCCGTCGAGTTCCTCCAGCAGCGCCGATCGAGTCTCGATGATGTCGAAGATCTCCTCGCCGAAGCGGTCCACGAGCTTCTTGGCGTAGACAGGACCGATGCCCTTGACCATGCCGCTGCCAAGATACTTCTCGATGCCCTCCTTGGTCGTTGGCGCAGTGCTGCTCAGCATCTCGGCCCGGAACTGGAGTCCGAACTCCCGGTCCTGCACCCACTGGCCTTGCGCCGTCAGCCATTCTCCAGCACTGACGCTCGCCAGGGAACCGACGACGGTGACCAGATCGCGGTGCCCTTTCGCCTTGATCCGCATGACGGCGAAACCGCTGTCCTCATTGTGGAACGTAACCCGGTCGATCAGGCCGGACAGGCTCTCGGCGATGGGCGTTGGGGGCTGGGACGGCAACAGCTGTGGATCTTGGCAAGCCGGGCATTCGGCCTCCAGACCTAAGCTCACCCTCCTCGGTTCATCCACAGGGTGACGGGGGCGCGCACTGCGCTCCGCGCCGTCCTTCGCGGACACACCCAGGCGCGGCGCCCTCGGAGAGGCCGCCCTGCTACCGACAACTCGGACAATGAAAGACCCGTCCCTGTATTTCAGGGATGCCCCCCTTCATCGCCATCAATAAATAAGCTCCTTGCCATGTTACGCTTTAATGGCAGCGTGGACCTCCCAGCCTCCGCTGAGAATTCATG
Source organism: uncultured Verrucomicrobiota bacterium (assembly GCA_903844265.1). Classification (GTDB taxonomy): domain Bacteria; phylum Verrucomicrobiota; class Verrucomicrobiia; order Limisphaerales; family CAIMTB01; genus CAIMTB01. Next base: position 22,197 of record CAIMTB010000606.1, on the reverse strand, counting down.
GAGCCCTCCAACCTTCTGATTCTCGATTTCTGCCCGACGCTTCAGTTGTCGTTGGAGTTCACCCGAGCCTGGCTCGACGGGGTGGGCCCCGGACACGAACTCGCCGTCCTGACCCCCCCCGACCTTGGGGTGGACGGCCATCCAGGCGGCCCGTCACGATTCTGCTCGTCCTGCCACGATGCGGACGCGCTCGTTTTCTGTGTGTCCGCGGCCAATCAAGAGAAGGCCATCGCATTTTTCGCAACACTCCGACAGGAGGGGTGCCTCGTCCCGGTCTTCGTCGTCGGCCTCGGCCTGAAACCCCTCGAGTTCAGTGACTGGATTTGCAGGGGCGCCGCGGATTTCGCCCTCGCGCCTATTTCCGCCGCGGAAGTGGCGGCAAGGGTTCCCCGGCTCAAGTTTGAATCGCCGCGGACCCGGAGGGCGAACAGCGCCGGCGTGGGAGGGGCTCCGTCGATACCGATGATCGGGAGCAGTCCGTCGTTCCTCGCCGAAATCGCGCGTATTCCTCGCATAGCGCAATGCGACGCAAGCGTCCTGATCCTGGGGGAGACCGGGACGGGCAAGGAACTCTGCGCCCGCTCGATCCATCACCTCGGCCTGCGCGGCAACAAGCCGTTCGCGCCGGTCAACTGCGGAGCCATCCCCCTTGAGCTTGTTGAGAACGAGCTGTTCGGTCACGTGGCCGGAGCCTACACGGGAGCCACCGGCTCGGCCGAAGGCATCGTCCAATCGGCAGACGGAGGCACGCTGTTCCTCGACGAAGTCGACTGCCTGCCGCTCGCCTCGCAGGTCAAGCTTCTGCGGTTCCTCCAAACGCGGGAGTTCCGTCCTGTGGGTTCCCCCAGACTTCACCGGGCCGACATCCGGATCATCGCCGCTTCCAACGCCGACCTGAGCGCAGCGGTCCAGAACGGACGCTTCCGCCAGGATCTCTACTATCGCCTCAACGTCCTCAGTCTCCGCCTGCCGCCACTCCGCGATCGCATCGAGGACATCCCCGCCCTGGCCTGTAATTTCCTCGAACGCTTCGCCGAGCAGTACCGGAAGGCGGTCCGTGGATTCACCCCCGAGGCCATCCAAAGGCTGTTCCAGCACGATTGGCCGGGAAATGTTCGCGAACTGGAAAACGTGGTCGAGCGGGCCACGGTCAATGCCGAACACTCCCGCATCCAACCCGACGACATCTCACTCCAGACCTCCCAGGTCCCCTCCGATGCAACGGACTCCTTCCGGGTCCTCAAGGCACGCACCGTCTCCCGATTCGAGCGTTCCTACATCCAAGGACTCCTCCTCGCCCACGACGGCAACATCAGCCGCGCCGCCCGCGCCGCCCGAAAGAACCGGCGCGCCTTCTGGGAACTCATCCGCAAGCACGGCATCACCGTCCGCCCGGGATACTCCACCGAGACCCAACAGCCCCGGACAGAATCAAGCGTCGAGTAGGACAATACTGTCCGAGCCCCCCGGGGCACGAGAAGTGACGTCCAACGGGCGCGCTCGCGGCCCGGAAACGCTGCGGGAGGCAAGGACTCGGATAAATTCATCCTAATGGACACCAGAAGCGCCCATCATTTCCATTGGATCAGGCGATGGCATGCCTTCTGCTGATCTCCCCAGTCAGAATGCCGTCAGGACGCCCAGAGAAGTTGTGTTGAGGTCCCCGGATGAACCCTGAAGCGATCGCGGATGCCGTTCTGGTGTATCTGGTTCGCCACCCGGAATCGCAGGACACGGTGGAGGGTGTGACGGAGTGGTGGCTTCGGGAAATCACCCCGCAGCCTGGGGTGCCGGAGACGGAGGCAGCGCTCGAACGATTGATGCAACAAGGATGGGTGCTGACGCGAACGGCGGCGGACGGACGGATGCATTACCGGTTCAACGCGGCGAAAGGGCGGTCACGACAGAAGATTTCGCCGGCGCCGACGGAAGGGTGCCTGAAGCTGCGACCGGCGATCCACAGCGGGATCCGCGGCGGGATCCAGAACACATCACGAGGACGGCGAGGATGATGGGACAGAGGATGAGGTCATGAGAGGCGAAGGATTGGACATGGAGACGAACTGGTTCGTCGTGCAGAGCCGGCCGCGTCAGGAAAAATTCGCGGCGGCACATGCGGCACAGCTGGACGTGGAGGTTTTCCTGCCGCTGGTGCGCGAGGAACAGAAGGTCGCGGGTGTGCTGCGCCGTGTCGTTCGCGCCCTGTTTCCCTGCTACTTTTTCGTGCGGTTCTGTCCGTCGATTTCCTTTCAGGCGCTGAGCCGGATCCGCGGCTGCGTGCGGGTCGTGGGCACGGGAGCCGGCCCGACACCCGTGCCGAGCGATGTGGTCGCCGACCTGCGATCCTACGCGGGGCCCGAGGGTGTCATCGACTTGGAGAGTCACATGCTACGACCGGGGGACCTTGTGGTGGTGCGGCAGGGGCCCTTTGAGGGTTTGCTGGGTCGGGTGGAACGTGCGACGGACGGGCGTGGACGCGTGGCCATCCTGCTGGAGGCGCTCCGGGGTGCCCGGATGGAAGTGGACGGTGCGGATCTTGAACCAGCCGAGGCGATGTAGCGCGGCCAGGGACGGGAACTTTCGGCGACTCATGCGTCGGGTCGCCGGTTTCAGCGGAGAATCGAAAACTTGGAGGACGCTGGATCTGAAGGTGACGGCCCGAGCCGTCCGAGGCGGGAGCCGGAGCCTCTGCGCAAGGGCGGAGCCTTGACCCGATCCCCGTCGCATTGACCGGCGTTGGCCGCTTCAACCGGAACCCATCATGGCCAGTTTCGCAGGCATCTCCGCAACCGCTCGAAGCCTTGAGCGGGTGTTGAATCACGCCTTTTCCCAGGAGGAACCCGTTCCTGGAAAAAAGACGCGCGCGGTGATGGTCCGGACCGACGACCTGGACCCGTCGGCGACGAATCCTGTCATTCTCACGCCCGGTCTCTCGATCTACTGTTATCGTGCCGACTTCAACAAGACCATGCGTGCCGCCTGGTCCGCGATCGCCAGCCAGGACGGACGATCGCGACTCGTGGTTGATCTTCACATTCTCCTGACGGCCTGGGCTGAGAACGCGGACTTCGAGCTGCGGATCCTGGGGAAGGCGATGCAGTGCCTGGAGGACACGCCGATCCTGACCGGACCCATGCTGGATCCGCTTGCGGATTGGGCGCCCCATGAATCGATCCAGGTGGTGCTCGAGGAACTCACCACGGAGGCGGTCATGCGGATCTTTGATTCCCTGCCTGCCGACTACCGGCTGAGCGTGCCGTACATCGCGCGGGTTCTGAGGATTGACGGCCGCGTCGCACGTCCCGATCGCCCGGTCACGACCCTTGTGGTTGGAGAAGCCCCGTCGTCCCGCCCGTGAACGAGTTCCTGCCCAGCCTGTTCGTCGAAAACGTCCGCCGGCTTGCCCTCGGGCTGGAGCCCCTGGACGCCGAGCGCCGGACGCGCATCGCCCATCCCATCCGCGTCGTGTTCTCCGAAGAGGCCCGCGGCCTGAAAGGCCCCAAGGTGGATCGGCATCCCTCCTGCCTGCACGCGCTGCTCTATGATCCGAGGCTGAAGGCGCGGGTCCGCCTGCGGTTCCTCGAGGACAATCGGAGGTTCGTCCCGCGGCTCATCAGTTATCCGATCGTGCCCGTGGCCCAGGCGGAACTGGCTCCGCATTGGATGCGGGTTCGCCATCCCCACCTGTTTCCGGGTGCGGCCTACGACTTGACCGGGCTGATGACCGGCGTCCGGGGCCGGGTCGCACGGGGCGGCACAGCGGTTCGGTGGGCCAGGATCGTGGCCACCCTTCCCGGGACTACAACCGTGGTCGGTCGCGCGCAAGGCGACGATCGCGGCGAGTTCCTCCTGTTGGTTTCGCCTCAGGCGAGCCCGGTCGCAGAGCTCAACGATCCGCTCGCGATCAGGCTCACCGTGACCGGCCCGGCCATCGCGCCGGTGCCATCGACGCCCGACCTTCGGTCGCTGGATCCGTGGTGGGACCTGCCGGAGGAAATCGCGGACAACCTCGATCCGAACCAGCCCGGGATCGACACGGTGTCCACAGGCGAGGATCTCCCGACCGGCTACACCGCGAGCGTCGCCCGGAACCTGTCGCTGCCCTTGGGCGCCATCCACAGTGAGACGGCGCCCTTCAACCTTCCCTGAACAACCAGCCTCAATGGAAAGAAAGGAAATCCCATGCCCGAATACCTAGCCCCAGGCGTCTACGTCGAGGAAGTCAGCTTCCGCTCGAAGTCCATCGAAGGGGTTCCCACCAGCACGACCGGCTTCGCCGGAATGACTCGGTCCGGTCCCATCCCCTACACCTACCTCGACCTGAACGGCGGCATCGCCTGGGGTCCGATCCGGACCGAGCCCCGGCTGATCACGAGCTTCACTGAGTTCGAGCACACCTACGGCGGTCTGGATCCCCTGCTCCAAGGCGGCAAGGAGCGGGTCACCTACCTCGCCCACGCGGCCCGGGCCTTCTTCGAAAACGGCGGCCGGCGGCTCTACGTGTCCCGCGTCTTTTTCCCGGCCGACGGCACCGGGGTCGCGACGGGTCCGACTCTCGCCGTCGGCGCGGGCCGGGCTCGCTGGCGGGCCCGCTGGCCGGGTTCGTTCGGGAACGTGCACATCGAGACCCGGCTCCTCCGGACCAAGAACGTGAACGCCTCGTTCGCAGTTCCCGACCCGCGCAGCACCTGGGGTCCCCAGGCGCGGGGCGCGCGGGCAGGAACGATTGTGGAGATCATTCCCGCCGGGGGCAGTTCGGCCAACGTCCTCTCGGGCACCGGGCCGTACAACCTCGAACCGCTGCAAACCCTGCTCCTCGCCGTGGATGGCGCAGTCCCTGCGTCCATGACCTTCACCGCGACCCGGGCACAGAAGGCCGGCGCGGGAGGCGCCTTCGCCACCATGACCAACGGCCTGACCCTCGACATCCGCGTCGATGGGGGCGCGACGCAGACGATCACCTTCACCGCAGCCGACATCACCGCCGCAGCGGTGGCGGCACGGATCAATGCGTCCCTGCTCGGCGGGGCCGCGGTCGTCAACGGCACCGAGGTCGACATCCTTTCCGACACGCGCGGCACTTCATCGAGCCTCGAGATCCTCGCGGGCAGCACCGCCCAAGTCCCGACCGGCCAGGCGGTCGGGCTCGGAAGCCCGGGCACGGGGAACGTCGCCAACATCGATCGCGTCACCGCCGCCGAGGTGGCCGCCGTCCTGAACGGTCTCGGTGGCGCCATCGCCGCCGTCGAAAACAACGCCGTCCGCCTCACTTCCCCCACCGCTGGCATCGCCTCGCAACTCCAGGTGCAGGCCACTTCGACGGCCATCGCGCTGGGCTTCGACACGGTCCTCCACGGGGCCACGGGCGCGCCGCCCAAGCTGAATGACCCGCCGAGCGCATCAACGCTCTACGTCGTTCACGTCGATGCGGATGGCCGCCAGAGATTCGTCAACGCCTCCACGCCTCTCCCCGGCCGGGCGGTCCTGACCTCCGACTTCCTCCAGATCATCACCCTGCGCGCCATCGTCACCGTGAACCCGGAGCGGATCGACGTTCACGACAACCTGGGCGTCCATCAGGATGACACGCGTTACATCGGGAAGATCCTCCAGGCCGACGATCCCGAGGACGAGAACGCCGCCGTCTGGCTTGAGCTGGACACCAACGCGGCGGACCCGAACGTGGTCTCGGCCGAGCTTCTCCTCGTCGCGCTGCGAGGGACGGGCAATACCGGCACGGGCACCCGGCTGACGGGGGGCACGGACGGTTCGTTGATCACGGCCGCCCAGCTGAGCGGCAAGGAGGCGGACCCGGACAATCCGAACATCAAGGCGACCGGGCTCGAGAACCTGGGGGAAATCGATGACATCGCGATTGTTGCGGCGCCCGACGCGGCCTCCCTGGGCGCGACGGAGACTCAGGTCGCCACGGGTCTCCTGATCGCCCATGCCGAGAAGTGTCGTTACCGCATCGCGGTGGTGGATGGCCCCGAGAACTCGTCGATGACGGAGATCCGGCAATTCCGGGGCCAGTTCGACAGCAAGTATGCGGCGATCTATCACCCGTGGATTGAGATTCTCGATCCCACCGAGCGGGCGGCGCAGGGTGCCCCGCCCAGCAAGCTGCTGCTTCCGCCCTCGGGATTCGTCACGGGCATCTACGCGCGCAGCGACATCGAGCGCGGCGTCCAGAAGGCGCCGGCGAACGAGATCGTGCGGGGCCTGACCCGCTTCGAGGCGAACATCAACAAGGCACGACAGGAGGTCCTCAATCCCGAGGGAATCAACGCCCTCCGGTTCCTGGAGGGCCGTGGAAACCGCGTCTGGGGTGCCCGCACGATGAGTTCCGACCCCGAGTGGAAGTACGTCAACGTCCGCCGCCTCTTCATCTACGCCGAGCATTCCATCGACAAGGGAACGCAGTGGGCGGTGTTCGAACCCAACAACAACCGGCTCTGGGCGAACATACGCCAGACCATCGAGGATTTCCTGCTGGTCCTCTGGAAGGACGGGGCGCTGCTGGGTGACAAGCCCGAGGACGCCTACTTCGTGCGCTGCGATCGCACCACGATGACCCAGAACGACCTCGACAACGGCAAGCTCATTTGCCTGATCGGCATCGCACCCGTCAAACCGGCGGAATTCGTGATCTTCCGCATCGGCCAGTGGACTGGTGATTCCAAGGTCTGAACTGACAACCCCATCCCTGAACAAGGACTCCCATGCCTGTCTTCCGAGAAAATCCCTACGGCGCGTTCAACTACATCGTCGCCCTCGGCGGCTCACAAGGCGACGGCTCCGATGGCTCTGTCATCGGCGGCTTCTCCGATGTCAGCGGCCTCGGCTTCGACGTCAGCTATTCCGAGTACCGCAACGGTAACGAGAAGTTCAACACGACCCGCAAGATCCCGAACACCCACAAGCTCGACGACATCACGCTGAAGCGCGGGTTGGTGGGTTCCGACGATCTGTTCGCCTGGCTGAAGACGGTCCGCGACGGCACCGCCGATCCCCGTCAGGTCACCATCACATTGCTGGACGAAGCCCGACAACCGGTCGCGTCCTGGACCCTTCGTCGCGCGCAGCCCAAGAAATGGTCCGGGCCCACCCTCGCTGCCAAGGGCGGCGGTGACGTCGCGATGGAGGAACTCCACCTCGTCCACGAGGGCATCGAGTACAAGTGACCATGCCGGCCGGACTCGCCACAACCCTTGGTGCCCCCGGTCTCTATTGGGACCACCAGCCCCAACCGCGCACCCTGACCGGAGTGCGGATGGACGTCTGTGCCTTCCTCGGGGTGGCACCGCGCGGGCCTGTGCGGGAAAAGGTGCTCGACCCGATCGAGCGCAACTGCCTTCCCGACCGACGCGTCACCCGGCAACTCCGGCGCACGGTGCCTGTGGTGGTCGAGAGTTTCGACCAGTACCGCGAACTCTTCGGAGGCTTCGAAGGTCCCGGGCTGCTTCCCTACGCGGTCGCCTCGTTCTTCGAGCAAGGCGGCCGCCGCGCCTACGTCGCGCGCATCGTCCATCGATACCCGCCACCCGCCTCGGCACCCGAATGTACGGCGCACGGTGTCCTTGCGGGCGCCGTACATTCGGGCGGCATCGCGATCGAGCTGCATGCTCGCAGCGAGGGCACCTGGGGAAACTCACTCCGGGCGGGGATGAAGTTCGCCACCACACCGCTGAGCGCCACCCTGCTTGAGCGCAACAGCGTGACGCTCGATTCCAGCGCCACCATCGCGGCCGGGGAATTGCTCCGATTCACCCTCGACGATGAATCCGAGGAACTGGCGTTCGTCACCCACATCGCCGAGACACGTGACCTTCAGGCGCCCACATCGCGCTGGATCGCCGCCTTGGATCGGACGCTCACCAGAAATCCGGTTGTTGCCGAAATCGTCACCGCGAGCCTCAGCATCGACGACGGGGACGGGCGCGGCGAGGCGTTCACCGAGCAGGGTCTGTCGCCTGAACACCCTCGCTGGCTCGGGGCGACATTGAGTTACGACTCGAGACTCGTCCGGCCCGATGAGTCCTGGATCGCAACGATCATCACTCCCGATCCCAATCGGAAAGGCGAGGTGTTCAAGGGTGGCGCGGATGACTTCGCGTCCATCGTGCCCGACGATTTCTTCGATCCGAGCTGGACCCCTGGCGACGACGAACCGGGTGACGGCATCGCTTCGCTGGTGCACTTGCGGGATCTTTCATCGGTTGCGATTCCCGATCTGTATTCGCCAGGCCCACTGGCTCCGGTCGAGCCCGCCGTGGATCCTGGCTCCCTGGCCGGTCCGGAGTTCCGGCGTTGCGTGGAGGTGGCGCCGTCACCGATTCATCCGGTGGTTGGGACGGTCGACCTGGCCGGGTTGCGGCTGGATCCGCTGTCGGCCTGGAGGACCATCGCCGGGCTCCAGAAGCGCGTGGTCGATTTCGCCGACATCCAGCGCTCGTGGGTTGTGCTCCTCGATGTCCCGCCCGGCTTGAAGCCGCGCCAGATCCTGGAATGGCGGGGGACGTTCAGCTCGGCATGGGCGGCTGCCTATCATCCCTGGCTGCGCGTCGCGCGGCGCGACGATCTTCGAGACGCGCTGATCCGGGTACCGCCATCGGCCATCGCCGCGGGGATCATCGCGCGTCGCGAACTCAAGTTGGGAGTCCCGGCCGGGCCGGCCAACGAACTCGCCGCGCAGGTCGTTGACGTGGCCGAGGCCGTTTCTCCCGTCCAACATGACCTTCTCCATCCCGAGGGAATCAACGTGTTCCTGCGCGAGCGCGACGGCGTTCGGCTGAGCGCCGCGCGAACCCTGAGCCGGGACTCCGCCTGGCGGCAGCTGAGCGTGCGCCGCCTGATCACGATGATCTGCCGGACGTTGGAAAGGGAGATGCAGTGGGCGGTCTTCGAGCCCAACGGCCGCCAACTCCGGGGGGAACTCCGACTGCTGCTGCGCACCTTCCTGCGGCGGTTGTTCGTCCAGGGCGCATTTCGTGGCTCCACCGAGTCCGAGGCTTTCTTCGTCACCTGCGACGAAACGAACAACCCGTCCCGTGCCATCGATGCCGGGCAGGTGCTCGCCGAGATCGGCGTGGCCCCCGCCGAACCGCTGGAGTTCATCGTGATCCAGCTTTCGACCGGGAGCGACGGCACCTTGCTGCTGCGGGAAACCTGAACCTTCCGGCGCCGTGGATCCGCAACTTCTCCGCTCGTTCAAGTTCCGCGTGACCCTCCGGCGGAGCGCCGACGTGGTGTCGGGCTCCATCCCGACCGACCCCGCGTCGAGCGGCGCGCCGTTGGGCGACGGTGGCTTCCAGGAATGCAGCGGGCTCGAGGTCGAGATGGACGTCCAGGATTACCAGGAAGGCGGCCGGAACGACGGTGTCATCCGACGTGCCGGGAGGGCCAAGTACAGCCCGCTGATCCTCAAGCGCGGCATGTTCTTCAGCGACGGTGGGTCCGTGAACGACAGCCTGTGGAACTGGATCCAGGACGTCGTCAGCGGTGTCCGCCCGATCGCGCGCTACGACGGGATCGTGCAGGTGATGGACCGCAACACCGACGACATCGTCGCCACCTGGACCTTTGATCGGAGCCTGCCCCAGAAGATCCGCGGTCCCGAGCTGAACGCCAGGACCGGCGAGGTCGCGATCGAGGAACTGCACATCGCCCACGAGGGACTGAGACTCGTCGCGCCCTGATTCCCAAGCGGGCCCGTCCACCTTTTCACGCCACGTTCATGGAACTCCAGAAAGCCATCATCGCGGAGCTTCACGGTGACGACGAACGCAACCCGTTCCCGGTGCAGTTCAATCCGACGACCTTGCATCTCGCGCTCAGCAATCGCGTCGAGGGCAACCAATCCCAGGGTCGCCAGGTCCGGCAGTTCGTCGGCCCCAGTTCCACGACGCTCACCGCTGACCTGATTTTCGACTCCGCCGATGAGGGTTCCAGCAGCGACCCGGTGTCCGTCCGCGACAAGACGCGCAAGCTCGAGGTGTTCGTTGTCAGCCGCGATTCGGGTAACGGCGGATCCCAGCAGTCCACTCCACCACGCATCCGCTTCTCGTGGGGCGACCTGATCGTGGAAGGCGTGGTCAACAGCCTGTCCGTCGACTTCGACCATTTCGCGGCCAACGGCGTGCCGCTGCGCGCCAAGGTGGCCCTGTCAATCCAGGGTCAGGATCGCAAGCGCGAGGTCCAGGCCTCGAGTGACGCCCGACGAGGAGCCCCGCCACCGGGATCCTCATCGGCCGCCGGGCCGGGAGGAGGCGCCTCACTGTCGTTCGGGGCCGGCCTCTCGCTGGGTGCAGGCCTCGGCATCTCTGCCGGAGCGGGCCTTTCCCTGGGAATCGGGGCGTCGGTCAACGTAGGCCTCGCGCTCGGCGGCGAGAGCGCTGCGGATTTCGCCGTGCGGGCAGGGGTCGATCCTTCGGCCTGGCGCGGACTCGACTTCGGCGGCGAAAGTTCCCTTTCGCTCTCCGCCGGCGCGACGATCTCGTTCAGCGGGGGTCTCACCGCCAGCGCGGGCCTGGGGACGACGCCGGGGGTCTCCGCGAGTGCAACCGATTCCCTGGAGTCCAACCTGGGGCTCGCTCCCAAGGGCGGCAGCGGCGCCCGCACGTCCGCGGGCAATGCCACGGAACGGCTGGCCACGGGCTTCTCCCTGGCGAATGCCGGAGGGCTCGGCTCGGCGATCGAAACCGTCCAGCAGTCGAAGAACGCCTCCGCCGAACAGCAGTCGCGCGACGCCTTCCAGACACCGCCGCGCCCGGCGCCCGTCGGGTCGGCGCCAGGGGCAAATCCTTCCGCCGCAGCCACGGCGGCAAGTCTGCCCGCCGCCCTCCGCGCCCAGGACCGCGCGCCCCTGCGGACCACGGATTTGCCGTCGACCTCGAGTTCACGGCCTGCGACGAACGCGCCGCCGCCGCCCAGGGCCGACACCCGCTCCAGCACGTTCGGGTTCGGCGTGCCGCTGCGCCCGGCGCTGGGTGGCGCGGCGTCGGACCGATCGGCCACGTTGTCAGGAAGCGCACCGCCCAGGTCGCGGCGGCGCAGTGGAAGTCCACCGATCGCCACGGACGGCGTCACCCCGCCGTGGGTGGCGCTGCCATCGCGGGATCCGGGACGCGCCAGGGCGGACGATGCCTCGGCCCGGAATGCGCCGCCCCGTTGCTGCGGGGAGGACGACCTGCACTGAGGAAACGGCCATGCCTGTACACATTGGCGAAGTCATCTCCGAGGTTTCCACCGAGGCTGCGACCCCGCCTGCACCTCTGGCCTCGGCACCGGACGAAACGGTCGAACGCATTCGCGCCGCCCAATTGCAGATGATCGCGGACCGGCGACGGACCGCGGCCGAGGGCTACGATGACTGAAGCGCTCCTCACATTCGCCGCGCCGATCTTCGAGGTCGACTGGGAGGTTCATGACGAACTCACGCGCGACATCCAGCGGCTGGAGATCGAGGAGACCACCGCGGGATTACGCACCCTGTCGGCCTGCTGGGTCGCCCAGGGCGCCACTCCCGATTCCTCGGAGCAGCGCCTCCTCTATCTCGACGGGGCGATTCTCGATTTCGGGAAGAAGATCTCGGTCACTCTGGGCGCCGCGCCTTCCGCCTGTCGCGTGTTCAGCGGCTGGATCAGCGCCCTCGAGGTCAGCCACCAGGAAGCGCATGAACCCGAGGTGGTCGCGTTCGCGGAAGACGGACTGATGAAGCTGCGCATGACGCGCCGGATGAAGACCTACACCGACGTCACCGACGCCGACATCGTCGCCGCGATCGCCAGCGAGCACGGGCTCACGCCCGCCACCGACGCCGACGGGCCCAGCCACGACGTCGTCCAGCAATGGAACCAGAGCGACCTCGCGTTCCTTCGGGAGCGCGCCGCCCGGATCCAGGCAGAGATCTGGATCGATGACACGACGCTGAACTTCAAGAGCCGCGACCGCCGCTCCGGAACCGAGCTCACCCTCGTCGCGGGCAATCATCTCATCGCGCTTCGTGCCCGGGCCGACCTCGCCCACCAGCGCACGCGCATCCACGTCAGCGGCTACGACGCCAGCACCCGGGACACGATCGACGAGGACGCAGGGCCCGACGCCATTCAAGCCGAGATCGAATCGGGTCGCAGCGGCCCCGAGATCCTGCAGCGGGCGTTCGGCGAGCGCGTCTCGTACCGCGTCCGGGAAGCCGCGCTGAAATCCGGCGAGGCGTCGGCGTGGGCGCGGGCGGAAATGCTCCGTCGTGCGCGCCGGTTCGTGGTGGTCAGCGGCACCACGCGCGGCTCGGCGGAAATGGTCGTCGGCAGCAAGGTCACATTGGATCGGACCGGCGCACCGTTTGACGGGCCGGGGTATTACGTGACCCGGATCCGCCACACCTATGACCTGGTGAACGGTCTGCGCACCCACTTCGACGCCGAGCGGCCCACCCTTCAGGAGGGCGCCTGATGACAGGATTCCGCCCAGACGGCGACGCCCAGCGCTACTTCGGAGTGTTCCCGGCCATCGTCACCGACATCGTCGACTCCGACAGCCTTGGCCGGATCCAGGTGAAGTTCCCATGGCTCGGGAGCGATGGGGAATCCGTGCGGAGCTGGGCCACGCTGCTTTCCCCGTACGCCGACGACCAGCAGGGGTTCTTCGTCCTGCCGGCCGTCGACACCCAGGTGGTGGTGGCGTTCGAGGCGGGTGACCTGCGGCGTCCCTACATCATCGGGTCCGCCTGGAACGGCCGTGAATCGATGCCCGAAACCCCGGCCGCATCGAACAACAAGCGGCTGATCAAGACGCGCTCCGGGAGCCTGCTGGAGTTCGACGACACCGACGGTGCCGAGAAGGTGACGGTGTCCATGAGGAGCGGTCACAAGCTGGTGATGGAAAACGCCGCCCAACAGGTGCAGCTGACCCATTCCAACGGCTGCGTCGTGCGCTTCAACGCCGCCGGGCAGATCGAGATCCAGGCGAACGCCACGGTCGAGATCACCGCCTCGTCCGTGAATGTCCACGCGCCCGTGGCGAACTTCGACGGACTGATCAACTGCACCACGCTGATCGCAAGTTCGGGCGTGGTCTCGCCGTCCTACACGCCCGGGGCAGGCAACATCTGGTGAGCACGTGAACACCGACCGCCATCCGTGGACGCTCACCGGACCCTGGTACCGGTGGAAGGATCCGAGTGATTCCAACGTCGGACGTCAGGAGCGCCCCGCCTTCCAGAAGTACGACAGCTCCGACCTCGTCCGTGAGTTTCTTGCGGACCCGCAACGGTCGCTGAAGTTCATCGAGCCCGACGACATCGTCCAACAGATCATCCCGCGCCCGGCCGGCAGCGGGCCGCGCTACGGGATGACCTCGACCGGGCTTCGGAAGCTCTACCTCGACACGCACAAGAGGTTCTACCTGGTGGTCTGCGAGCTCCACTGCGACGAGCCGGGATTTCCCAACACCACGCGCGACGCGGTGTGCGAGGCGGGCTTCGTCGTCCGGCGTCGCCAGATCCTGATGAGCGATCCGGCCCGCCAGGCCGTGCGCAAGCCGCTGCAAGCCATCGCATGGAACCAGGCGCGCCTGGCCCAACTAGAGGAGATGCCGCCCGGGATGAAACTCGGCGCGCGCCTGGGCGTCCGAGCCGGGATCGAGACCAGCTTCCGCACCGCCCAAAGCCAGCTTGAAGCCGTCGCGCTCGAGCACGGCGTCCGCTTCGTCAAGCAGGGCTGGGTTCCCGGCACCGCCAAGGGCGTCGGCAGCTGGCAGGAAACAGCGCCGCTCCCGCAGTCGATCGACGAGCAGATCTTCCCGCTCTATCCCCTGGTGCCCGACCCCGCGATCAAGGACCACAGCAGCGGCGGGCGAACGCTCTACTTCGGGCTCGTGCCCACCGGCAGCAGCGCCACCGACACGCGCGGCAACCCCCAGTTCGACGACCGTTCCCTCTACGAAATCCGCTGCTTCGTCCGCCGGCACCACTTCCCGTGCCCCAAGCTCGGGCGGCGCAACGACTGCCATGGTGCGCTGATGTGGAGCCTGCCCACCGAGCCCTACCAACTGGCGGCACCCTTCGATCTCACCGGCACGAGCCATCGTCCCATCAACATCCTGATGCCCGACCTCCCGGCCCTGGAGGCCCAGGCCGCCCGCTTGAAACCCGGGCAAGGGGCGCCGGTCCGGCTCATCTCGCCGGCCGCGTCCAACCTTCCCTTCTCCCTCAGCGGCTCGGACCCCTCGAGCGCCAGCCCCGGAGCGCCGAACGCCGCGATCTGCAGTTTCTCGATCCCGTTGATCACCCTCGTCGCGTCGTTCGTCTTCCGACTCTTCCTGCCCATCGTGACGCTCCTGTTCGGACTCTGGTTCCTCCTGAAGCTGAAGTTCTGCATTCCCCCAAGCCTGGAACTCAATGCCGGGCTCGCCCTGCAGCTGGACGCCATCGGGGGCATCGACACCGAGTTCGACGCCGACCTCAAGATCACCGGCACGCTCCTCGCCGACCTGAAGGCGGTCACCGATCCCGCCACCGGCAAGCCCTTCGGAGCCGTCGTCAACACCTCCACCGGCGCAGGCAAGAAGGAGCTCTTCGACCTCGTCATGACGCAGTCCTCGGACTTTTCCGCCAGCGTTCCCGCCCCGTTCGAAGTGTCCCCGCCCACCGGCCCGGGCAAGTCGATCCCGCGGGATTTCCCCGAGCTCCCGCGCCCCGAATACGAAGCCCGCATTGACGTGCACACCTGATGTCACCCCTCCAACAACTCGGCAGAGGCGTCTCGTTCCCGCTCGCCCCGGACCTTCGGTCGGGCCGCCTCCTGTACCTCGACGCCGACGACGTCGTCCGCCAATCCATCCAGCTGATCCTGGAGACGGAGCCGGGGGAACGGCTGATGCGCCCGACGTTCGGGTGCGGCCTTCGCCGGCACCTGATGAAACCGAACACCTCGGCGACGCGCGCCCTGATCCGGCGGGATGTGGAAAAAGCGCTGGAGAATTTCGAGCCCCGGATCCGCCTCGAGACGGTGGGCGTCGACCCGGGCGACGACCCGTCGATGATCCTGATCCGGATCGCCTACGCGCACCGACTCGACGGCCGGAAAGACAACCTCGTGTACCCGTTCTACCTGGAGTGATGCGCCATGCCCATCCCCGCTCCCATCCTCGACGACCGATCCTACCAGCAACTGCGCGACGAACTCGTCCGTCGCATCCCCGTCTACACGCCGGAGTGGACCGACTTCAACGCGTCCGATCCCGGCATCACGCTGATCGAGCTGTTCGCTTTCCTCGGCGAAAACCTGCTCTTCCGATTCAACCAGATTCCCGAATCGGCGCGGCTGGAGTTCCTCCGACTGCTCCAGATTCCGCTGCGTCCCGCCTGCCCTGCCAACGCACTGGTCACGCTCACCACCGACAAGCTCGTCCCCGACGGCAAGGGCGCGCTTACCGGCGCGCTGGTCGCGATCGGTTCACAGCTCAAGGCAGGCAGCGTTCCCTTCGAATCCCAGACCGAGACCCGGGTATGGCCGCTCTCCGCCATCGCCGTCGGCAGGGTCCGCGCCTCGCCACCGGACCCCACGACGGAGCCGGACGTCCACGAGTTTGCCATCCGCACGCTCGACGCGCTGGGCGGGCTGAAGCCGGGACAGGCCGCGGCGTTCTATGAAAACCGGACCGTCGATCTCGAGCTGCCAGCGGTGGATTTCGGGGCCACCGTCGACCAGACACTCTGGATCGCGCTCCTGCTCCCGAAACCGCCGAAGGACGACACGGACTACAACCGTGATCTCAAGAACTACACCGACGCGCTCCTGAACATCGGCTTCATTCCTGACCCCACCTTTCCTAGCCTGGGCGAGGTCACCCCCTCGCCCGGCGTCAGCGCCCCACCGCCCTCGCCGCCGCTCGAGTGGCAGGTCTCCGCCGGCACCGACGCCAAGGGTCAACCCGTATTCCGCAGCCTCGCGGTCGAGGGCGACACCTCGCGCGGGCTCACGCAGGAAGGGGTCATCCGGATTCGACTCCCCAAGGAACCCGGGGATCTCCGCCGGCCAACGATCACCGATCCCGACCTCCGCGGCACCGGCCCATGGCCGCCGGCGCTGGATGAATCCGCCGAGGCCCGGGTCCTCCTCTGGGTGAAGGCCTTCCGCCCCGACACGAATGGCTTCCGCCAACTCGGCCGCGTCGCCTTCGTGGGGATCAACGCCATCGAGGTCGCGCAAACGCAGCGCGCCCGCGCTGAATTCCTCGGAACGGGAACCGGCCAACCGGACCAGACCTTCCCCCTGATCAACGGACAGATCATCGCGCGCAGCGTCGCCCTCGAGGTCGAGGAGCCCGCCGGTTGGCAGGCGTGGGCCGAGGTCGACGATTTCCACGCAAGCAGGGGCGACGACCGCCATTTCACCGTCGACCGCGAGGGTGGCCAGGTGAAGTTCGGCAACGGCCTGCAGGGATTCCCACCGCAGATCGGCCAGCGCATCCGGGTCCGGGAATACCGGTACGGCGGCGGCACCACGGGCAACGTCGCCGCCCAGGCGATCAACCAGGTCACCAGCCACCCTGACATCAAGGGCGGAAACCCGCTGCGCGCCCGCGGCGGTGCGGACGCGGAATCGGTCCGTGACGCGCTCGGCCGGATTCCCGCGGAATTCCGCAGGCACGATCGCGCCGTGACAGCCTCCGATTTCCAGGAACTGGCGCTCGCCACGCCGGGGGCCGGTGTGGGACGGGCCGAGTGCCTGCCCAGGTTCCACCCGCCCACCCGGCAGTCCAACGCCGCGGGCGTGATCAGCGTCGTGGTGTGGCCTCGCGAAGATCCGGTCCATCCGTCAGCGCCCGTTCCCGATCGCACGCTGCTCCGTTCGGTGTGCGCGTGGCTCGACGCGAGGAGATTGGTGACGACGGAGCTCTACGTCATCCCGCCCACCTACCGGCGCGTCGCCGTCGCCGTGGGGCTGGAGGCCAAGCCCGGCTACGGCGTCGAGGCCGTCCGACGCTGGGTTGAACTCGTGATCCGACAATACCTCGCCCCGTTGCCACCCTACGGACCCGAGGGCCAGGGCTGGCCGCTCGGCCGTCGCGTCTACGGCCCGGAACTCGAAGCCGCCGCTCTCCAGGTCGAGGGCGTCCAGTTCCTCACCGGCCTCGCCGTCGCAGGATGGAATGGAACGTCCTGGATCCCCGGCACCGTCAGTCTCGAATCGTGGGAAGTGCCCGAACTGGCGGTGATCACCGTCGAGGACGGACCCCCAACGCTCGCTCCGGGACAGGGCGTGGCCCCTCCCTCCACGCCCGACGTGCCGGTACCCGTTCCCATTCTCCGGGAGGAATGCTGACCCATGCCTGCCCCCCGCCCTTTCGCCCTGATCGGCACCGCGGACCAATGGCGGCGCGCCTCGCACGAGGAGACCGCGCTGATCGGCGGCGTCGTCCAGTTGCATTGGCACGCCGACGACAACCTCGTCGCGACCCCAGGTGACGCCTCCATCGCACACGGCGCAGGCCTCGCCTTCGACTCCCACTGCCGCCTCTTCCACGGCGTGCCCGACGAAGGGCGCGTCGAACGACTGCTCTGGGCGGCGGCCGATCCTTTCAAACCCGCGCGCTCGACAAACCCACCCCGCGACCTCTTCGCCCCCGGGCTGCCCACGGGTCTCGGGGATTTCACGAGCGAGACGCCGAGGGCGGCCGCGTTGTCGGATCCCCGGGGAATGGGCTATGACGACGAGGGCTGCCTGCTCGTCGCGGAGCACGGAAAGCGGCGCATCGTGTTCGTTGATCCGGAGGCCCAGCGACTCGTCGGGACGACCTCCACCGATGCCGCGCCGGTCGACATCGCGTGCGACCCTTCGAACGCGTTCGTCCTGTGCGACGACCCGCCGGCGCTGATCCGACTTCGTGGCCGATTCAACCCCGAGCTGCTCCCCTGGCCCGCCGCCATCACCCGCCCATCGCGGCTCGCCCTGTCGCCGGAGGGCACCCTCTTCATCCTCGAGAATGCCGGGACGGCCGGGGCGCGGGTCTGGAAATGGGGCCCCGATTCGGCGACTCCCGTGGAGTTCCCCGACGGAACCCCCGCGTCGACCACAACTGTAGTCCCATTCGCCTCCGACCTGGAATTCCAGTTCCCTGGCGACGTCCCCGAATACCGCGGGTCGGCGGCCGGGGTGGTCCTGGTCGTGGCACGGCGCCCGGGCGATTCCTTCCTGAGGTTCATCCCGGGTCCCGAGGGCATCGCGGCGATCCCGCCGTTGCTTGCGCGTCACTATGACGGCCGCGGCATCGTGCGCACGCCGGACGGGAGGATTGGATTCTGGACCCTGGCCCGACCGGAGGCGCCTGGCGGGACCTTTCGTCATGCCGTGGCGGCACGCCTGCGGTTCGAGGACATCGGGGCCGTGACGACCTTCCGTCTGGATTCGGGTGAGTTCCGGACCCCTTGGGGCCGGGTCTTCCTGGATGCCTGCATTCCTGGCGAAACCAGCATCCGCGTGCGCTGCATCGCCACCGATGATCCACCTGGGGACGGCGCGATCGTGCATTTCCCGCCCTCGAACGATCCAGGCACGCCGCCGCATCCCGAGCTCAGTCCACCGCTGCCGCCGCAGTCGCTCGCCGCGGCGCTTGAAGCGATTCCAGCCCAGTCGCTTCATCGGCGCGAGACGGGGATGGAATGGCCCTGGATCCAGCGCCTGGACGACGACAACTTCGGAACCTACGAGGCTCCGATCATCGCGGATCCGGGGCGCTATCTCTGGGTCCGGATCGAACTGTCGGGAAACACACGTGTCACCCCGCGCCTGCGGGCCGTTCGCGTCGAGCATCCCGCCCACGACTATCTCCGACGAATCCCGGGCATCTATTCCCGGGGCACCGGGTCCACCGCGTTCCTGCAGCGATTCCTCGCGTTGTTCGAGGGAACCCTCGGCGACCTGGAGGCCCGGGCCGACGCACGCCGGGCGCTCCTCGACCCACGCAGCGCGCCCCCCGAGGCTCTGCCTTGGCTCGCCGGCTTCGTGGGTCTGGTGCTCGACGAGCGACTTGCCCACGCGCCAAGGCCGGGCGGAATCACGGCGGATGTGAGGCCGACCCTGATCGAGGAGGCGGCCCAACTCTTCCGGTTCCGTGGAACCCTGGCCAGCATCCGGCGTTTCCTGGAAATCTATCTCGGCGTCACTCCCATCCTGCTCGAGAAATTCCGGCTGCGCGGAATGGGTGGCGCGATCCTCGGCGAGGATGGCGCGACGGCTTCGACGTCGGTGCTGGGCGCCGGTTTTCGGGTCGGGGGCGCGATTGGCGAGGACACGGCGATGTTCGCTGGGGGTTCGGCGGCCGATGCCTTCGCCACCCACGCCCACCGGTTCTCCGTCATCCTCCCGACGAGCCTCTCCGAGGAAGCCGCATCGGTGGTCGACAACATCCTCGAGGTTCACCGCCCGGCCCACACCGTGGTCGACGTCTGCACCGTCGGCGCGGGCATGCGTGTCGGGCGCGGCCTTCACGTTGGGCTCACCTCGCGGGTGGGACGCACGGGAGGATTCCAGAAACTGCGAACCGGCAGTTCATTCCTGGGGCGTGGAACCGTCGTGGGTCGACCCGCCCCCGGGGTCCGGCCGGGCGCCAGCCGGCTCGGCGAGGATTTCCGCCCCGGTTGAACATGCGCGTGCCAGCCATGACCTCCCTTCACATTCACCGACTCTCCTCGAGGTTCCGACTCCCGCCCGGGGCAGCGCTGCGGCGCCAGCAGCTTGAGCGGATCGCACGTGGGCCGCTCGCGTCTGCGCTCGAGCGGGCTCTGGAAAACCTGGGCGGCATCGGTCGTGCGGAGGTGTGCATCCGCAGGTTGAGCGTGCCCGTGAAGCTCCGGGCCGGGAGCTCCGAAGGATGGATCACCGGGCAGTGGAGCGAAGCTCTGGCACGCTCGATCCGTCGGGCGATCGAGGCGGCCGGAACCCCTTCTGCCGCCGTGTCCGAGACGAGGGTGTCGTTTGATTCGATCGCCGGGGAAGGCGCCTCCAACCCGCGAGGGGAAATCGAGATCGTGTGCTTTGCTTCGCCCCTTGCGGCCCTCGTCGACATGGCACGCGGCGTGGCGAACCAGGACCTGCGTCATGCCTGGGCCTGGACCCAGCTCAACCTGGGGTCGATCGACGAACAAAACCCACCCGAGGACGCCGTGCGCGAGTGGGTTCGCGTCCTGGCACGCGAACCGCAAACCGTGGTGCCGACGCTCGCAACCCTCGCCCGACAAGACCCCGCGGCGCTCGGGCAACTGGCGCGACGCCTCACCGAACGGCAGTGGCTCGCCCTCGTGAACGCAGGCCTCGAGGCGGTCCACGCCTCGGTCACCTGGAGGGCGTTCGAGCAGGTCACCCGCCTCGGCCGGACACGCAGCTCGCAGGCTCCAGATTGTCCCACCGCAAGCCCCGCCTCAGCGCGTCGCATCGCGGCCACATCCAGGCTGGCGGAAGTCTTCCAACGGCTCGAGTGGCCCGAGGGAAAAGAGCGCTTTGCCGCCGTCTTCGTCCTGCTCGAATCCACGCCCGCTCTCGCCGGAGAGCCCCCGGATGTCGTTCTCGCCACCGTGGATGCCCTTGCGCGGAGGCTCAGCCAAGGACGCATGGATCCGCCGTCATCAGGGACCGACGGCCCACCCTCCACACGCGACGGAGCGGCCATCGAGAATAGGAGCAACCCCACGAAATCGGTTGTCCCGCCGCACGCCGTGGGAACTGCCAGCGGCGGTTTTCAACACACGGGATCGACCGGCCACGGCGGGCTGTTGTTCCTGCTGAACCTGTTCGTCCCCCTCGATCTCCCGAGGCGGATTCTCGCCTCGTTCGAGCATCGGAGCTTCCGCGGGATCCTTTGCCGGCTGGCGGCGCGCCTCGCCGGGACAACCACCTCCGACCCCGCCGCGCTCGCCTTCTCCGGCTTCCCACCCGACGCCGTCCCCCCGGACTTCGAGGAGGAACCCCTGGACGAAAAGGAAACCCTCGCCCTCACGACCATCGCGGACGAACTCGAGCAACTCCTCGTCACGCGCCTCGGCAACCTCGAGGTGCCACCGGAGGAGCGACTCGACTGGTTGTGCCGGAGAACCGCCGTGATCGTCGCCGATCCGGGGTGGATCGAGGTGAATTTCCCGGCCGACGCGGTCTCAACGGATATCCGGCGTACGGCTCTCGACGTGGATCCCGGCCCTGTGAGCTGGCTCGGCGTGGTGATGAAATTCCGATTCGGCGACGAATGAGCGACGCGCTTTCCAGGCAGATCGGCCGCAGTGCGGTGCGGTTGGAGGAATACCTGTCGGAGGTCTTCCCGAAACCGGAAGGCGCCCTCGCGCAGGGACTCGAGTTTCTGCGGGGCGCGGCCCGGGTCACGGAGGAAACCGTCACCGACACGGCCATCGACGGGACTTCGCGAATCGCGACCCGGCTCGGATGGACATCGGCCGAGGTGGAACTTCTGCGCCTCGCCCTCATGCCGGACGAGCACGAGGGTTATGCCGCCGTCCTGCGGGTGCTGAATCCCCGCGGCGAACCGAGGCCCACCGCGGGGTTGGCGGCGCAGCTGCTGCATCGCTCCAACCGGCCCGGGTTCCTGTCATGGTTCACCTCCAGCGCGCTGTGTCGTTCGAGAGCCGTCCGCGTCGTGGGGGACGCACCGTTCTTCGAGCGCAATCTCGAACCCGCAGAAGCGCTCTGGCCCGCCCTGCATGGATGCGACCTCTGGCCTGCCGGCTTCGCACGTCACGAATCTCCGCCGCACCTCCACGGGCTCGAGGAATGGCTCGCCACGGACGCCGTCCGGCGCATCTGCCGGGCCCTCCAGGGACAGGTCGCATGCACCATCCTCGTGACCGCGGATTCCGAGGAGACCGCATTCGAACGCAGCCTCGCCCTCGTCTCGGCGGCCGGCCGGAAGGCAGCGGGATTCCACATCCACGGCGCGACCGACCCCGACAAGCTCGCCGCCTTGAAACTTCACGCCCTCCTGAGGGGCGAGACGCTGGTCATCCGGATGTCGACCCCGGAGACCGCCGCTGCGTACGAACCGCCCGCCGCGGACGATCACCCGGATGCATTCGTCGTCTGCGGCCGCGCCGGGACGATTCCGATTCGCGGAACGCGACCCTTGATCGCCCTGACGGTCGAGCGATTGCCGACCCAGGCCCGGCGATCGGTATGGAGCCGGACGCTTCCC